>JANOGE010000095.1:0-8987 GCA_031414035.1 Chitinophagaceae bacterium
AGAATTTGATTCAAGAAAAGATGCTATTCACAGGGAGCTGGCTATAAAAAGTAAAAAAAGCAGAAAATATATCGAATGGTTGGTTAGCTCAGCTGGCTAAAGCGTCCCGATCCCGATAGCTATCGGGACGGGAAGGTCGTCCCGCCTTGGGCGGGATACTCTCCACTTTAATATCCTGCTTCTGCAGGATTTTTTATTATAAAATAAAAAATATTTCTCATTCCTTATACGTTTTCCTTCTACATTTGTAAATTATTTTTCATTCTTGGGGATCAATTAAAAATTTTGTGTGTCAAAACAGGTCAATAAAGTAACGGCAGCAGGCTTGCTGATTGCTTTGGGAATTATTTATGGCGATATCGGTACCTCACCTTTGTACGTTTTTGATGAGATCATTCATGGTAAGATCATTACCGAACTCTTAGTTGTTGGTTCATTAAGTTGTATCATCTGGACACTCACCCTGCAAACAACCATTAAATATGTTATCCTTACTTTAAAAGCCGATAACAGGGGAGAAGGTGGGATTTTTTCGCTTTATACTTTAGTACGACGCCGGCGCAAATGGCTGGTAGTGCCGGCTATGATTGGTGGTGCCGCATTACTGGCTGATGGAATGATAACACCTCCAATTTCAGTTACATCTGCCATCGAAGGTTTGCGCATTACACCTGCATTCAGCCATATTCAACAGTCAACGATCATTTATATTGTTATTGGAATTCTGGCCATTTTATTTTTTATGCAGCAGTTTGGTACATTAAGTATTGGTAAGCTGTTTGGTCCAATCATGTTAGCCTGGTTTTCGATGCTGGCTATATTGGGTTTATTACATATTACAGATAACTGGAGTGTTTTTAAAGCATTCAATCCGTATGAAGCTGTTAAATTTCTGAGAGAGTATCCCGGTGGTTTTTGGTTACTGGGTGCTGTTTTTCTTTGTACAACAGGTGCCGAGGCCCTGTACAGCGATTTGGGTCATTGTGGCCGTGAAAACATACGCAGGTCATGGATCTTTGTAAAATCCAGTTTGCTTATAACTTATGTAGGCCAGGGTGCATGGCTGCTGCAAAATCATACAGGCAAAGTTTTTGAAGGAAAAACATTTTATGCGGTTATGCCTGATTGGTTTCTTATTCCGGGTATAGTTATAGCAACGGCAGCGGCCATTATTGCCAGTCAGGCTTTAATAAGCGGTTCATTTACTTTAATAAGTGAGGCCATCCGGTTAAATCTGTGGCCAAAAATGAAAATTAATTATCCCACTGAAGCAAAGGGCCAGTTATTTGTGCCGGGCATAAATTTACTTTTATTTATAGGTTGTGTTGGTATCACTTTATATTTTCAAACCTCCGGTGCAATGGGTGCTGCATATGGTTTGGCTATTACTTTATGTATGCTGGCTACGACCATCCTGGTTGCCAATTTCATGGTTTTACACAGGGTAAGGCCTTTTTTAATTTACCTTTTCCTGGGTGTATTTTTAGCAATTGAATTAAGTTTTTTAGTTGCCAACCTCGATAAATTTCCCCACGGAGGTTATGTTACTTTAATAGTTGGAGGAGGATTGTTTGCCGTGATGTATATCTGGTACAGGGCCCGTAAGGTAAAGAACCGTTACGTGGAATTTGTACGCCTGGAAGAATATGTTCCAAAACTGGAAGAGTTGAGTAACGATACCACTGTACCTAAATATGCGACTCACCTGGTGTATTTAACCAGCGCCAATAATCCAAAAGAGATCGAGCACAAAATCATTTATTCTATACTGAGCGGTAAACCTAAACGTGCCGATATTTTTTGGTTTGTGCATGTAGATACGATGGATGATCCGTACACTTGTGAATATTCGGTAGAACATATCATACCCAATGATATTATACGGGTTGAATTCCGGTTGGGTTTCCGGATGGCACCACGTATAAACCTGATGTTTAAAAAAGTGGTGGAAGACCTGGTGGCAAACCGCGAAGTGAATGTTACCAGCAGGTATGAGAGCCAGCAACGTAATAATGTAGTAGGTGATTTCAAGTTTGTGGTGATGGAGAAATTCCTGAGCCAGGATAATGAACTTCCGTTTTTTGAAAGGATTATTATGAAACTCTATTTTTGGTTAAAAGAAATTTCACTAAGTGAAGAAAAGGGTTTTGGCCTGGAGCAGAATTTGGTTCAGGTAGAAAAATTTCCATTGATCATTGCTCCAATTAGCAAGCTAAAACTAAAGCGTGTGTACACTGATGAAGAAGAGTAACCCCTAAATCCCCTAAAGGGGACTTTAAGGAGAACAAAAATTTATAACACTTTTATTTTTATCAGGATATAAATAAAGTGTTACTGGGTAGAAAAGGAATTCAATTCATTAAACTATTAAAAGTCCCCTTTAGGGGATTTAGGGGTATGCAATCTATTAATGCGGCAACACTGAAACAAAAAATGGATAACGGCGAAGATATTCAGTTGATAGATGTGAGGGAACCCGATGAACACAGTGAGTTTAATATCAGCGGCGAATTGATCCCTTTAAGTGATATTGTACAGCAGGTTGAAAAAATAGCTACCGATAAACCCGTTATTATTTATTGCCGCAAAGGTATCCGCAGCCAGATCGCTATTCAGCGGCTACAGGAAAAATATCCATTCACAAACCTGGTTAACCTCATAGGTGGTACCGAAGCCTGGAAGAAACAGTTTGGAGACTTTTGAGTTCCTGGTTTTTGGTTTTTAGTTTTGTGATTGTGTGAGAATGCGTAATTTAACAGGGGGCTAAACTAAAAACAAAAAACTAAAAACTATTAATTGAATTTTTGTTACTAATTGCACTCTATATCATTGGTGGTATTGCAGTTCTGTCTGTGATCATTTATTTTATACAGGAAAAATTAATATTCAAGCCTGAAAAATTAAAACAGAATTTTATATACAAATATGATGTGCCCTTTGAAGAATTGTTTTTTGATGTGGAGCCCGGGGTCCGCATCAACGGTTTGCATTTTACGGTAGAAAAACCACTGGGCCTTATCTTATATTTTCATGGCAACAGCCGCAGCATAAAAGGCTGGGCAAAGTATGCCGCGGATTTTTACCGCTATAATTACGATGTGGTATTGGTTGACTACAGGGGATTTGGCAAAAGCACCGGAAAAAGAAACGAAAAGGATATGCTTAGCGATATGCAGTTTGTGTATGATACACTATTGCTTAAATTTCCCGAACATCATCTTATTGTTTATGGAAGAAGCCTTGGCAGTGGCTTTGCCTGTAAAATTGCCAGCGATAATAAACCCCGTTACCTGATACTGGATTCACCTTATTTTAGTTTTAAAAAAACCATTGAACGTTTTTTACCCATGCTCCCCGTGAAATATGTTTTACGTTTTCATTTGCGTACCGATAAATGGATAAAACATGTAAACTGTCATACCTATATTTTACACGGCACCAAAGACTGGCTCATTCCCATCAGCAACAGTGAAAAGCTACAGGCGTTAAATCCCCGGAAAATAACCCTGATACGTATCCACAACGGCCGGCATAACAACCTTCCTGCCTTTCCGGAGTATCATAATTTTATAAGGGATATTTTACAATACTAAATGTTAGATACTTGATGCTGGATACAAGATACAGGATGAAAGCAGTGTTCGGCTCCTTCCCCTAATTCCCAATTCCTGATTCCCAATCCCTAACTTTGCCCTTCTATGAAACGAAAAATATTTTTCAGCTGGCTAAAGATCATCATCATCCTCTACAGCAGCATTGGCATTACCCTGTATTACCTTCAGGAGAAATTTCTTTTTCACCCCAAAAAATTATCCGCATCTTATACCTATCATTTTCCACAGGATTCTGCGAATAAGGTGCCGTTTGAAGAACTGAATATCCCTTTTAATGATACCGATACCATTAACATGGTTAAGTTTTTTCCAAAAGACGCTGTAAGAAGGGGTGTTGTCATATATTTTCACGGAAATAAAGTGAACATAAGCCGTTATGCAAAATTTGCCCCCAATTTTACCAAACATGGTTACGAGGTATGGATGCAGGATTATCCGGGCTTTGGAAAAAGCACCGGTGAACGCACCGAAAAAAAAATGTACCAACAGGCTTTACAGATACAGAGAATGGCAGCCGGCAGGTATAGTAAAGACAGTATTATTTTGTACGGAAAATCTTTTGGAACGGGCATTGCATCCTATGTTGCATCTGAATCAAATTGTAAAAGACTTATATTGGAAACACCGTATTACAGCATACCGTCGCTGTTCAGTTACTATGCTCCCATTTACCCAACAGCTTCCATGTCAACCTATAAAATACGAACCTATAAATTTTTGCAGGAGGTGGATTACCCGGTCAGTATTTTCCATGGCACAAATGATGGGGTGATACCTTATAGCAATGCGGCAAAACTGAAAAATGTTTTAAAGCCAACCGATGAATTTATTACTATTGAAAATGGCACACACCAGAACCTGAATGATTTTAAACTGTTCAAACAAAAACTGGATAGTTTGTTAGAGCTCCGTTAACCGGGTTTTGTTCTTTCCTGTTTTTAAAGTAAAAGGTACGCCGATCTTTAAGGCATAATTTTCTTTTCCATGGCTCACCGGGAAGCCAAAACAAACCGGGTAATGGTATTCAGCAACAATTTCCCTGATTGCTTCATAAGCCGTACATCCAAAAGGCCGTTCCGTATCCTTCATATCGGTAAAACCACCAACAATAAGTCCGGCCAGTGTGTCTAATTTTCCGCTTCGTTTTAACTGGTAAAGCATACGGTCAATATTATAAACGTATTCGCCAATATCTTCAATAAAAAGTATTTTATTTTTTGTGTTGATGGCCGATGGGGTTCCGGTTAAATGCGCCAGTAAAGAAAGATTGCCGCCAACCAGTTCAGCCGTTACTGTTCCGGGTTTATTGAATGGATGTGCAGCACAACGGTAGCTTGCTTTTTTACCAATAACCGCTTTGTGCAATGATGCAATGAATTCATTTTCTCCTTCATTAAAAGCGGCAGCCATGGGCGCATGTAAGGAAGCTACTTTTATTTTTGAATACAGATGTGAATGCAAGACGGTAATATCGCTGAAACCAATGACCCATTTCGGCTTCTTCTTAAATTTGGTAAAATCCAGTTGGTCAATGATCCTCCCCACACCATAACCCCCACGCCCGAAAAGGATGGCTTTAATATTTTCATCATCCAGCATGGCCTGTAATTCATCCCTCCTGTCTTCGTCCGTTGCACTGAAATAATTTTTTGACAGGCTGCCCAGGGTCTTGCCAACCATTACCTCAAAACCCCAGTTTTGTAAGGTATGAATACAGGTTTGAGCTTTTTGAGCAGCCATATAACCGGCCGGGCAGGTAATGCCGATGCAATCGGCTTTTTTTAAGTAGGGGGGAACCACCATTTTTTTGTACTTTTAGCTAATCAAATATGAAAATATGCGTTTTTTTACTTTCCTGTTTTTAATATTTATCAGTATATCAAAAATTCCATTGGCACAACCATGCAGCGGGCCCGGAAGAACGGCCCAAACGGCTAACTCGGTTTGTGGAACGCTCATTTTTCATGAAGACAGGTTAAATCCCTGTACCGGGCCAAATTTACCTCCCAGTGGATGTACTGATCCTGTTACCAGCAGCAATTCAAACTGGTATAAATTTCATTGTTTTCAATCCGGTACATTGGCGTTTACCATAACGCCTGGTTTAGCCACGGATGATTATGACTGGCAGTTGATGGATCATACCGGGCTCCCCCCCGGAAATGTGTATACCACTAATTTAAGGTTGTCTTTAAATTTAAGCGCTATTACCGGCCCAACGGGTTGCTCTGCAGCAGGAACCCTTGATATGAACTGTGCTGGTGGCGCTCCCGGATCCGAGTTTAACCGAATGCCTGACCTTATTGCGGGCCACGATTACCTGCTGATGGTAACCAACTGGTCTAATTCCGGAATAGGCTATGATATTGATTTTGTAGGGGGTACTGCAATACTAACAAATAACCAATTACCAACTATTACTAATGCAGGCATAGTAGGTTGCAATGCTTCTTTATTAAAGCTTACTTTTTCTGAAGATATTTTATGCAGCAGTTTAACGCCACTTGGTACCGAATTTATTATTACAGGGGGATCACATACCATTACCGGTATTTCGTCTTCCTGCTCTTCCGGATCAAACACTTTTACGGAATTAACACTTGCCTTGCAAAACCCTATTCCATCAGGAAATTATCGCATCACTGTAAATAACGGAACAGATGGCAATACATTGATTGATGTTTGTCAATCTGCCATGCCTGTTGGAACATTCTATGATTTTACAGTGCCTGTTCAACCCCCATTGGTCATCAACCAGGTTAGCTTTACCGGTTGTGCCCCTGTTGTTTTAAAAGTGGCTTTAAACAACCTGGTCTTATGTAGTAGTGTGACCCTCTCAGGTTCCGAATTCTCAATCTTACCCGGTAACCCGGTAATTACGTCTATTCAGTCAACTTGTAATACCGGCGCTTTATATACCGACACCTTAAATATTGTTTTACAAAATCCCCTGGCACCGGGCAATTACCAGTTGGTAATAAATAATGGCAGCGATGGTAACACCCTTATTGACACCTGTGGTACCTCCATAGCAGCCGGATATATTTTTCCGTTTGTTATTAATACCACTACTGTTGCCCCGGTAATTCAATCAATCAGTTTTGATGAATGTCATCCCGATAAAGTAATATTAAATTTTGATAAGCCGGTTAGCTGTGCTTCATTAACGGCAGCAGGTTCTGAGTTTACGGTTAGCCCGGGTGTATGGCCGGTTAACTCTATTATCAGTAACTGTGGGTTGGGTACTTATACTTCACAGGTTACACTCAATTTACTAAATCCTTTACCGGCAGGTAACTTTACGGTTAATATAAATAATGGTACTGATGGTAATACATTGTCTGATACCTGTGGTTCATTTATCCCTGCGGGGTATACAAGATCATTTACAGCCACACTGGCCCCGGCACCCATTTTCGATTCGGTACAGATTGACAAATGTAATCCGGCTTTTGTAAAAGTATTTTACAGTCATCCCATTTTGTGCAGCAGCATCAGCCCCAATGGATCCGAATTCAGCATTACCGGGCCTTCTGCTGTTAATATTGTTTCAGCAACACCAGATATAACCTGTACACAGGGATATACAAAATGGATATTATTACAATTTGCAACGGCTATCAATACATTGGGTAATTATGTGTTGTATAACGGAACAGGGTCCGACGGGAATGGCATCATTGATACCTGCAATGCAATACAAAATACGGCTGAAACAATTTCATTTAACGTGATCGGGAAGCCTTCTGCTGTTTTTAACGGCGTTGTAAACTGGGGCTGTGTAACAGATACCATTGTACTTTCTCATCCCGGCGGTAATGGAGCTAACTCCTGGACATGGAATTTCAGTGATGGCAGTATTGCTTCGGGGCAAAATGTTACCCGCATCTTTCCTGTGGCTACACCATCGGTAACAGTACAATTGATCGTTTCAAACGGTTTCTGCAGCGATACGGCTTCCAATACATTTACCCTGGGTAATGTTTTCCAGTCTAAATTTACCAATACGCCTGCTGATACATTCTGTATAAATACACCGGTAAACTTTACCAACACATCAACCGGTAACATCAGTAATTATTTATGGGACTTTGGTGATGGTACACAGTATATCGGTCAGAATCCGCCAACACATGTTTATACTTTGAGTAATATTTATACTGTTCAATTAACGGTAACAGACAATCTTGGATGCACGAATAGTTTTAGCAAATTGATGACGGTGAATACAACAGCCTTTATTGATTTCACCGGGCTCAGGCCGCAATACTGTACCGGTAACCAGGTGGTGCTAACCAGGAGAATAGCCAATTCTATTCTTTCCTATGTTTGGGATAACGGTGATGGTAAAACATTTACCAATGAAGTGGAAGTTAATTTCTCTTATGCCAATGAAGGAGTATATAACATTACTTTAACCGGTATGGACAGATATTGCGGGCTCTCTTCGATCAGTAAAACGGTACCTGTTTATGCGGTACCAAAAGTCAGCCTTGGACCCGATACGGTGCTTTGCCAGTCGGAAAAAATGCTCATTGGAGTTATTCCTGTAAATAATTATACTTACCAGTGGAATACGGGAGCCACATCATCACAGATATATACCGACATTTTTACAAGAGATTATAATTTGACCGCAGATAATAATGGGTGCCGGGGGTATGATGCCTTGTCAATAAAAGTATTACCGGCCTGTTTAATTAAAGTACCTGGCGCATTTACACCCAACGGTGATGGATTGAATGATGTACTGAAAGCGGTGAATGCGGACCTTGCCAAAAATTTTTCTTTTAAAATATATAACCGTTTGGGGCAATTGATGTTTAACACCAATAATCCACTTGATGGCTGGGATGGTTATTTTAAAGGGAACCGGGCAGAAACAGGAACCTTTGTCTGGACACTCAGCTATACCGATCCATGGACAGGCAAAGATGTAAATACAAAGGGAACGAGTATATTGATACGGTGATTTTGTCATTCCGAGCGATAGCGAGGAATCTGCCTGGCTCTAATTCAACAGTTCACCTATAGTTCATTTGCTGAACAGATTCCTACACAGCCTGTTCTGAGAAACGAAGCATCGGAATGACAGTTAACTTTACACCTCACTCAGCCGGCACTCATTAAGTTGAACACCCAGCGTGTGCTGCACACCACATTTTAAAGCGAAATTATTTTTTTGATGTCCCACCGGGAAATCAAAGCATACCGGGTAATTATATTCACTTACTTTTTCCAGTACAATTTCCTCCATCGTTTTTCCAAACTCTTCTCCGGCATCATCGGGTTTAATTTTAAAACCACCAACGATCAGTCCTTTCAACTCCGATAATTTACCGCTGCGTTTTAAATTCCAGAACATGCGGTCAA
>JANOGE010000096.1:0-7633 GCA_031414035.1 Chitinophagaceae bacterium
CGAATAGATACCGATGGAAGGGCAGCCCATACCACTGGCGCCAATGGTTACAGATACCCCTGTATAAGTACCGGTAAAATAAAAAGCATTACGGGTGCTGTTCACCAGATTAACCTCCTGCAGCATATTGTCTGCAATATGTTTGGCACGTAAAGGATCACCGGCCAGTAATACAATTTTTGCTATTTCACCTGCTTTTGCACTGATATGTAAACTCATAGATCATTATTAGCGGGCTAAGGTATCTAATTAAAATCAATTTTGAAGATTTGTTGATTTGGAAATCCGGCAATGTACCAATTTGGAGATGATGTTCAATTTTAACTAATTTTACCTTCAGATCATTGATCAGCTAATCACCAAATTATCAAATCTCCAAATCTCCAAATTAAGATATGATCGAAGTAAAAAAATATGACGCCATCAAATACAAAACCCCCACCGGCAACAAATTATCCTGCAAAGGCTGGATTCAGGAAGCGGCATTGCGCATGTTATTGAACAATCTCGATCCCGAAGTAGCCGAACGGCCCGAAGACCTGATTGTTTATGGCGGCCGAGGCAAAGCAGCCCGCAATTTTGAAGCACTGGATAATATCATCAAAGCCTTAAAAATTTTAGAGAACGATGAAACGCTTTTGATACAAAGCGGTAAACCGGTTGGCATACTTAAAACCCATAAAGATGCACCCAGGGTACTCATCAGCAACAGCCAGTTAGTACCCAACTGGGCCAACTGGAAACATTTTGATGAACTGGAAAAAAAGGGATTGATGATGTACGGACAAATGACGGCCGGCAGCTGGATATATATAGGCAGTCAGGGCATTGTGCAAGGCACGTATGAAACCTATGGAGCCATAGCGGATAAACATTTTGGAGGAACATTGAAAGGTACCCTTAATGTAACCGCCGGACTTGGTGGCATGGGAGGTGCACAACCATTAGCCATCACCATGAATGAAGGTGTTGCATTAATTGCTGAAGTAGAAGAATGGCGTATAAATAAGCGTATTGAAACAAAATACCTCGACGAAAAACATACCAGCATTGATGAAGCCATAAATGCAGCCATTCATTACCGTAGAGAAGGGGAAGCCAGAAGTATCGGCGTAGTGTGCAATGCCATACATCTGTTAGACAGGCTTATTCAACGGGACATCATCCCCGACACCCTCACTGACCAAACCAGTGCACATGATCCGCTCATTGGTTATGTGCCACATACCCTGAGCAATGAAGAAGCCAATGTGTTAAGGGAACAAAACCCGGAGCATTATACCGAACTCAGTTATGAAAGTATGTACCTGCATGTGCACCTGATGTTGCAACTGATGGATAAAGGCGCTATCACTTTTGATTATGGCAACAACATACGTGCCCGTGCACAGGAATATGAACACAGGTCAACCGTCAACGGACAACGGACGACGGTGGCCGGTGGTCTGTTGTCTGTTGGCAGGTGCTTCGACTTCCCCGGATTTGTTCCTGCTTATATCCGGCCATTATTTTGTGAAGGCAAAGGGCCTTTCCGATGGGCTGCACTCAGTGGCGATCCCAATGATATTGCAGTAACCGACGAACTTATCATCAATATGTTCCCACATAATAAAGGTTTGTTACGATGGATGCAGATGGCAAAAGACAAGATCACCTTCCAGGGATTGCCGGCACGGATATGCTGGATAGGACAGGGCGACAGGGAAAAAGCCGGACTCGCATTTAATGAACTGGTACGTTCGGGAAAAGTAAAAGCACCCATTGTAATTGGAAGAGATCATCTGGATACAGGAAGTGTTGCATCTCCAAACAGAGAAACTGAAGCCATGCTGGATGGTAGTGATGCTGTTGCCGACTGGCCAATACTAAATGCATTGGTTAATACAGCAGGTGGTGCCAGTTGGGTGTCTTTACATCATGGTGGTGGTGTGGGTATGGGTTACAGCATTCATGCAGGAATGGTAATTGTTGCTGATGGCACGGATGAAGCTGCTGCAAGACTTGCAAGAGTATTAAGGAACGATCCGGGCATAGGGGTTATACGACATGCTGATGCCGGGTATGATGTGGCAAAGGATTATGCAAGAAAATTTGAACTCGATATAAAGGAAAGATTGAAATGAGGAATTTTAAATAATGACTTGAATACATTTAAAAATTCAACATTCTTAGTTCGATATTATTCTATTCATACAAGGAAATAGATGCAAAAAATAAACTGGGGCATCATCGGTTGCGGTGATGTTACGGAACTAAAAAGCGGCCCTGCATTTAATAAGGCACACAACTCGGCATTGGTAGCTGTGATGCGCCGTGATGCAGAAAAAGCTGCAGACTATGCAAAACGTCACCATATACCCCGATGGTATAATGATGCCAGCCAACTCATCAACGATCCCGGTGTAAATGCGGTTTATATTGCCACACCGCCATCCTCACATGAACAATATACCATTGCCGCCATTAAAGCGGGTAAACCGGTTTATGTAGAAAAACCAATGGCGCTTAATTATACAGCTGCATTAAATATGGCCAATGCTGCCACTGCAAAAAATGTAAAATTAGTGGTGGCCCATTACCGTCGGGAGTGGCCGCTGTTTAAAAAAGTAAAAGAATTATTGGATGATAAAACCATTGGAGCACCCAGGCTGGCACAACTTGAATTTTACCGGCATGCACTAACCAAAGAAGAACTGACGGTTGAAAAAAATGTCTGGCGAATAAACCCTGCCATATCTGGTGGGGGCCTATTCCACGATCTTGCCCCACACCAGTTGGATATTATGTATTGGCTCTTTGGTCCTGCAAATAAAATAAGCGGCACTGCATCAAACCAAAACAGACTTTACGAAGCTGATGATACTGTTGCCGGTAATATATTATTCGAAAGTGGTATGGCTTTTAAAGGCAACTGGAATTTTAATTCAGCAGAAAGTAAGGACCATTGCGAAATAATTGGCAGTACAGGTAAAATAAGTTTTAGTTTTTTTAGCGGTAACAACATAGAGTTGGTTACAAACAATAAAACCACTAATTTAATCTTTGAAGCACTGCAGCATGTACAGCAAACCATGATTGAAAAAGTTGTGCAATACTACTTAGGTGAAACTGACAACCCATGCACGGGTGAAGAAGGAGTGGAGGTAATGCAGTGGATGGAGGAGTTTGTGAGGAAGTAATGAATAATGAACAAGGAATGTAGAACCTGCCTGACGGTAGCCAGGTTTCGAAGTGTGCAACTCCGATCAATGTTCAGAGTTCCTTGTTCATTATTTTGTCCTCCCTTTGATTTTACCTTCTATTGCCTTAAATTGTACATCCTAAACCCTCTTACATGTACAAACTCCTTTCCACCATCAGTCTCTTATTCGTTATCTCATTTGTATCCGCACAGGAAACGGTAGACATGCAGATGATGCAACGGATCAAAGATGAAGAAAAGAACAACTCACAGGTCGCAATGATAGCGTATAACATCACCGATGTTTGCGGACCAAGGCTCACCAACTCACCCGGTTATAATTGTGCGCTGGACTGGATCACCGGTATATGTAAAAAATGGGGATTAACAAATGCAGGGCGTGAGGCCTGGGGCGAATTCGGAAAAGGATGGAAGAATGACAAGGGAACACTTGCATTAAAAGCGCCTTATTACGAAAACATCATTGCCTATCCGGTACCCTGGTGTAAGAGCACAAAAAAAGCAATGAAGTGCGAATTGATCATGCTGGATCAGCTAGACTCGGCCAGCATTGATAAAGCCGGAGCATCGTTAAAAGGAAAGATCGTGATGATAAAACCCGGGAACAGTTCTATGCCATCTGCCTTTAAAGCATTTGCTACAAGGTATGGCGACAGCAGCTTGGATAATTTACCACAGATGTATATGGTAACCCGCAAGGAAATGGAAACCTACCTTCCCTTTATTAAAAGGGACTATTACACTAAACTGTACCTGGCAAAAAAGGGAGCCGTTGGTTTAATACTCAGCAGCAGCAACTCCATTGACGGTACCGTGTTTGTTGATGGTGGTGAAGGCTATATGAAGGGTTATGAAGCCAGTTTGCCCACAATGAAAATAAGCAGGGAAGATTATTTAAAACTGATGAGGCTGGAGCAGGATAATAAGAATGTGGTAATGGAAATGAATGTGCAGAACACGTTTTATGATAAAGACCTAACCGGTTATAATGTGGTTGCCGAAATACCCGGTACCGATCCCACACTAAAAAGCCAGGTGGTTATGTTGGGCGGCCACTTAGACAGCTGGGCCGGAGGCACCGGTGCTACGGACAATGGCGCTGGCTGTGTTGCTACGTTGGAAGCCATTCGTATCTTAAAAGCATTGAACATACAACCACGCCGCACCATTCGCATTGCACTATGGGGAGGAGAGGAGCAGGGCCTGTACGGAAGCTTTGGTTATGTAAAAAAACATTTTGGTGATCCGGCCGACATGAACCTAAAACCCGAAGCAGCAAACATCTCTGCCTATTATAATTTAGACAATGGCAGTGGTAAGATACGTGGCATATATAGCCAGGGCAATGAATCGGTACGTGAAATTTTTAAAGCCTGGCTGGCACCCTTTGCCGATATAGGCGCCAACGGTGGTGTTACCCTCAGCAATACCGGCAGTACAGACCATATCAGTTTTGATGCAGTGGGTATACCCGGTTTTCAGTTTATACAGGACCCGCTGGAATATGAAACAAGAACACACCACAGCAATATGGATACCTACGACCATTTATCTATCGACGACCTGAAGCAGGCCGCCGTTATCATAGCCGCCTTTGTGTACAACACGGCCATGCGTAATGATATGCTGCCCCGAAAGCCTTTGCCCAAGCCTGAGAAATTTGTTTTTGATTTTGATTTTCCGATTTAACCAACGGAATATCATGCTGCCTGTCCGGATTATTTCGGGAAGCCTTACATGTGTTTTATTGAAATTCGTTTGTTCAAATTTCTATTGATAAGCAGGTTTCTGGTGAATAAGAAGTTGCGTATATTTATGAGTTATGGGCAAGCTTATCGCAACACCCTTTAGCCAATAACAAACTAAATAAAACAGCAATTCAACTAACAAAAACACATATTGTTCCGACACTTTGGAAAGTACATCAAATTAAATGATGAACTGAAATTAGCATTAGCCGGCAGGGTAAGCTTTGTTACTTTTAAGGTAGGAGATCCTGTTCATAATGCAGACGAAATATGTACAAAAGCATATTTTATTCAAAAAGGGCTATTCCTTATGTTGGTTGGATTGCAAAGTTTTTGGACACAGAAGGAAATTTAATTTGTGCAATGCAATACGACAATACCACAAGATGAAAAAAATAAGACCAATACATCCAGACTTTAAATTTTTGTCAGACTTTAAAGACCAGGAAGTCATTATGCTTTTTGTTGATTTACGACAATATATTTTAGCGTTGTATCCCAACAGCAATGAGTTAATCTATCATACGCATGCCTTGACAGCCGTTTTTTCTATTTCAGATAAACTCTCTGACGCATTTTGTATGATTCCAATCTATACAAATCATTTAAACCTGGGTTTTAACAAAGGAACACTTTTAAAAGACCCAAACAAATTGTTGACAGGCACAGGTAATTTAATTAGGCACATTGATGTAAAAAAGCCAACCGATTATAAAAACCCCAAAGTAAAAAAATTAATACAAGAAGCGATTGACTTTGCAATTAAAGATATTGATAAGCCGGCAAAAACAATAGGTTTGACAATTTCAAAAATCAAGAAGAGATGAAAAACCCTGCCCATAAGTGAAATGGGTTTGTTTTAATATTTCGCCGTTGTTGGTCGCCCGTCCAGCAACTTCTATTTTCCATTCCAAATAATCATTTTTTTAATAACTCCGGAGTAACTAAATTTAAGCAACATATCTCCCATTATGCCTGCACAAAACAATAACAGATCCCGAAGGGATTTTTTAAAAAAATCAACAGCCCTTGCTGCACTCACCATGGCTTCGCCGGTATTGGTAAAAGCCGCGGAAAATGATGAAAAGATCGCAGCCCTGTTTGAACAAATGCCGCTGCGGCTGGAAGTAAATGCAGTGGCGCATAGTTTATTGGTAGAGCCAAGGGTAACACTGCTTGATTTACTCCGGGAGCAGCTACACCTGATGGGCACTAAAAAAGGCTGCGACCATGGGCAATGCGGTGCCTGCACCGTTCATGTGGATGGAAAACGCATCAACTCCTGTTTATCACTGGCAGTGATGAATGAAGGAAAAAAAATTACAACTATTGAAGGCCTGGCCAATGGCGATAAACTGCACCCCATGCAGGAAGCTTTTATTAAGCATGATGGTTTTCAATGCGGCTATTGTACACCGGGGCAGATCATGTCGGCTGTGGCCTGTGTTAAAGAAGGCCATGCAAATACATCAGATGAAATAAGCGAATACATGAGCGGTAATATCTGCCGCTGCGGTGCTTATCCAAATATTGTTGATGCCATTATGGAAGTAAAAAAAGGAGGGCAATTATTATGATAAACTTTGATTACATAAGAACCTCAACAACAAAAGCAGCCGTAGATGCAAAAACAAAAAACACAGCAGCACAATTTATTGCGGGTGGAACCAACCTGATTGACCTGATGAAGAAGGGCGTAACCGCCCCGGAAAGATTAATTGATATAAACGGTCTGCCTTTAAAAGAAATTACTGCCGGTGCAAAAGGTATACTGATTGGCGCATTAGCATTAAACAGTGATGTAGCAGAACATCCGATCATCAAATCAAAATATCCATTGCTTGCCCAGGCATTACATGCAGGCGCTTCGGCTCAATTAAGAAATATGGCTACAGTTGGCGGCAATATGATGCAACGCACCCGTTGTTCCTACTTTTACGATATTACCATGCCCTGCAATAAACGTGAACCCAACAGCGGCTGCGGTGCCTTACAAGGGCAAAACCGCATGCATGCCGTGTTTGGCACATCCCAAAATTGTATTGCTGTTAATCCCAGCGATATGTGTGTAGCGTTGGCAGCACTGGAAGCAACAGTAAATATAACTGGCCCAAAAGGCGACCGGAAAATATTGTTCACCGATTTTCACCGCCTGCCCGGCGATACAGCAGAACTGGATAATAATTTACTAAAAGGCGAACTCATTACCGGCATTCACCTGCCTGTAAACACATTTAATAAAAGCCATTACCTGAAAATAAGAGACCGTGCTTCTTATGCCTTTGCATTGGTTTCGGTTGCTGTTGCCCTGGAAATATCCGGCAACATAATAAACAATGCAAAGCTGGCTATGGGTGGTGTGGCACATAAACCCTGGCGGTTGACAGCCGTAGAAAAGTTTATAACCGGGAAACAACCAACAAAAGAAACCTTTACTGAAGCAGCCAGTATGGCTATGGAAGGTGCTGCCGGTTTTGGACACAACGATTTTAAAATTAAAATGGGTAAGGCTGCTGTTGCAGAAGCGTTACAGCAGGCAGCACAAATAATTTAATCAGGTTTTTAATTAATTCAAATGGATAAAGATCTTCAAATACCCGAAACCTGGTTTGCCGACGACCGTGTGGATGGCGTAGATAAAGTAACCGGCAAAGCAACATTTTCGGCTGAGCATAAAATGGCC
>JANOGE010000097.1:0-2224 GCA_031414035.1 Chitinophagaceae bacterium
TACCAATGCATTTTATGTGGTCACTGAAAAAAAGAAACAACAGCCTGAAGGGTACGAGCCCACTGTTACGGTTAGCACGAGCCACTCCCCTCTCCCTCGGAGAGGGGTTGGGGGTGAGGTCCAGATAAGCGTAAAAGACAACGGCAACGGCATCCCTCAAAAAATACTCGACAAAATATTTCAACCCTTCTTTACCACCAAACCCACAGGACAGGGAACGGGCTTGGGTTTATCATTAAGTTATGATATTTTAAAAGCTCATGGTGGAGAGTTGAAAGTGGAGACGAAAGAAGGAGAAGGAAGTGAGTTTATTATTCAATTACCAATCTAAACAAATGTATGCAGTTGATTAAAACATTCCTCTTTCTTTTATTTATTGGTATTCGTTTTTGCAATGCACAGGATACAACATTGCTGCTAAAGCCAGGCATGTTTGACAAGGATACCATGCAGATATATATAAGCGAAATGAAAGGCTGGCTTTTCAGGCAGGGGAATGATACTGCCTGGGCCAAAAAAGATATTGATCTGACGGACTGGAAAAGACTGATGCCCACTGAGCTTTCTGAAAATCTTGCGGACAAGAATGGTAAAGTGGAAGGCTGGTTCAGGATAAAAATAAAACTGGATAGCGCTTTTGTAGAAACACCCTTTGGTTTCAGGATCAGCTCATGGGCAGCTTCTGATTTTTATATTAATGGCAATTGGATCTCTTCTTTTGGCAACACGGGGCTTAATGGAGCCCCATATCATGAAAACAGGTTTGTAAGTAATTTACTTCCTGTTCCTGCCAATATAAAACCGGGAAATGAATACACGCTTGCCCTGCACGTGGTGGATCATTTGTCGCCTTTCCCTCCGCATCAGTTAAAAGCAAAGGAATCGGGCCTAAGCGGTTTGATAAGGGTCACTGGCCCAAAATATTACAAGTCTGTAGTTGAGTATTCTACCAGTGGAATCGACTCTAATACCATATTTGCTATAATCAGCACTGTATTGAGCCTGCTTTTCTGGTTATTGTTTTTTCAAAACCGAAGTGAAAAGAACCTTCGTCTGTTTGCGTTAGCTTCAACATTTCTTAGTATCAGTTTGATTAGTACGTTCTTGTCAAATAATAACGGGGCATCATACGGCGGTATATCTTACGTTTGGCTCTGGGTTTGTCAAAAAAGTGGCCCATTATTTATATTGCTTTTCTTAACAACATCACCATTCGTTCTTGCCAGTATTTTTAAACGCCGCGTCTCCCGGATACTTAAAACATTTTTTATACTCTTACTAATTTTAAGTCTGATTAATATAACCGAAATTTATGATTTTGGTGAAAATATTTGGGTTGGTATTATTTTAATATTTATTTCATCAATAATAATTGCTAGTATCTATTATGTGGTTTCTTCCTGGAAGACCCTAAAAGGTGCCCAATGGGTAATTGTTGTTGGGTTAATACTTATGTTATCCATTTTTTTATCCCTTGGTATTTTTCAATTAATACTCCCAGAGGTCATACTTCCATATACAACATTATTCACTTCAATAATAGTTCTTTCCTTTCCAATGTCTTTGATGATTTATGTTGCCATACGTTTCAAGGAAATAATAAAAGAAGTGCGGGAAAATGCAAGGCAGGTGGTGCTGATGTCGGATGAAAAAAAGGAGCAGGCTTTAAACCAGCAAAAGATTTTGCAGGAAGAAGTGAATAGGCAAACAGCGGAAATAAGGACTACGTTAGATAATTTGAAAGCCACGCAACATCAACTGATACAATCCGAAAAAATGGCCAGCCTTGGTGAACTCACCGCCGGCATAGCACATGAAATTCAAAACCCGTTAAACTTCGTGAATAATTTTTCTGAAGTAAATAAAGAGTTACTAAGTGAAATGAAAGATGAAATGGATAATGGAAATATAGATGAGGCAATAGCCATTGCCAATGATGTAATAGAGAACGAAGAAAAAATAAATCATCACGGCAAAAGAGCCGGTGCCATTGTAAAAGGAATGTTGCAGCACAGCCGTAGTACAAACAATGCAACAAAAGAACCAACTGATATCAATGCATTAGCCGATGAATATTTGAGACTGGCTTATCATGGGTTAAGAGCTAAAGACAAATCTTTCAATGCAACGATGAAAACTGATTTTGATGAAAGTATTGGTAATATCAACATCATTCCGCAGGATATTGGAAGAGTGATACTAAATCTTATTACCAATGCATTTT
>JANOGE010000098.1:0-20630 GCA_031414035.1 Chitinophagaceae bacterium
GGAAGTTGTTTTAGCTAATCAAACTGTAATAGTGCAGAATGGAAAAATAAAATTGCTGGGTAATACCAGTACAATAAAGATTCCGGAAAATGCCACAATTATTGATGGAACAGGAAAATATTTAATGCCCGGCCTGTTTGACATGCATGCCCATTTCTTTTATGAGCAGGGGGTAAGCAGGGATTATTTGCCAACAGAAACTGCTATTATGCTGGCCAATGGTGTAACCACTGCCCGTATCATGAATGGCTGCGATATTTATATGGATGTTAAAAATAAAATTGCATCAGGTAAAATAACGGGGCCTGAATTATTTGTGGTAAGCCCACAGTTAGTTGGCGCCTGGCCATGGAAGGATGATACCATTTCACCAAAAGCAATTGTAACTACAGCAGCCGAAGCAGAAGCTTTTGTAAGGCAATACAAAAAGGAAGGATACAGCGAAATTAAAATTACCTTCTTTGTAAAAAAAACTGCCTATGATGCAATTATAGCTGCTGCCAAAAAAGAGAATATAAAGGTAACTGGGCATGTTGGACCTAATGTTAAATTGCCTGCTGCTTTAGTCGCCGGGCAACAAGTTGAGCATTTAGATGAATTTATAGATATGCTGTTGCCCGATTCTTTAATTGGAAAAAGAGTAAGTGTATCCGGCCCCAATATATGGAATAAAAAAGCATGGGAAACGGTGGATTGGCTGGATGAAAATAAAATAGCATCTCTTGTTCAACAGGTAAAACAATCGGGCATTTATATTACACCCACTCAATATTTTTTTCAGACCAATTTTGGCAAAGGGCAAACAGATGAAGAAATAAGATCTTCCCCTGATTATTCATTTATACCGGTAAGCCTGCTGGAGAAAAGAAATGAAGTAAGGCATTACTATTGGGATTCCTTAAAAGTAACAGAAACTAAAAGGCTTAAATGGCTGAATCTTAGAAAAAGAATGATTAAGGAACTGAATGATGCTGGTGTAAAAATCATGTGCGGATCCGATTCGCCGGAGTGGTTTTTGGTGCAGGGTTTTTCAGTACATAAAGAACTGGAAGCTTTAACAGAAGCCGGCTTAACTAATTACCAGGCGTTGCAAACGGCCACCATTAATCCGGCTAATTACCTGGGCATTATTAACCGGACAGGAACAATTGAACAGGGTAAAGAAGCAGATTTGATTTTATTGGACAAAAACCCGGTAGAAAATATTTCAAATACAAAAAGCATATCAGGATTATTTAAAAAAGGCCAATGGTTTGATGCTGCAAGATTAAAAAATATCCTTTTATCAAAACCAGATTTTAAATAACATTAATTCAACAAAATGATTTTAATTACCACAGAAAGGTTAGAGATAAGGGAATTTACATCTGATGACACCGCATTTATTTTTAAATTGGTCAACAGCCCAAACTGGTTAAAATATATTGGTGATCGTGGCGTAAAGACTACTTACGATGCGTTACTCTATATTTCTGATAAAATAATAGACAGCTATGTAATTAATGGCTACGGCCTTTATTGCATTCAGCTAAAAGATACGTCAGAACCTATTGGTATGTGCGGTTTGGTAAAAAGAGAGGGTTTGGAACAGCCTGACCTTGGCTTTGCTATTTTGCCGGAATATGAAAAAAACGGGTATGCTTTTGAAGCAACTGAGGGTATTTTACAGTATTCAAAAAACGAATTGAAAATAACAAATATAGTAGCTATAACAACTGCGGAAAACCTTAGTTCAATTTCATTGCTGCAGAAGCTTGGTTTTAGTTTTAAAAATAAAATGTGGCTCCCCAATCTTGATAAGGATATGATGTTGTTTGGGTTTTACTAAGCGTTTAAACATTTGAAGGTTATTTAAATGCATTCAAAACCGGGCTTTCGTTAACAGAAACTTTCATTAAATGTATTGTTATGTTTACAAAATTAATAGTAGCAGGAATATTTTTAGTGCTTGTAATTCGTATTGTGGTAGTTGGAATTTACAAAAAGCAAAAAAGGATGTAAAGGCAACTTGTCAAAAACTGCTGAAATGAAAATTTATTTTACAAAATTAGCAGGAATCAACAAGCGGTTTCTTTTAATCTTGAATAACTTTAGATATTACAAACAACTAAAATCAATTTTATGAGTATCAAAAAATTCAACACACAAATGCAATCAAACAAAACTGGTTTATTTGCAATGCTCCGCCAAGTGCAGCAATTGAAATCTGTTGGCAATGGGACTGTTAAAAAAAGGGATTGGGGAAATTGGGGAATATGGGGTAATTAATTCTTTATTATAACAACTAAAATCAATTTTATGAGTATCAAAAAATTCAATGCACAAATACACTCAAACCAAAATGGTTTATTTGAAATGCTCCGCAAGGTGCAGCAATTAAAATCAGTTAAAAATGGTACTGTAAAAAGAGGTGATTGGGCAATATGGTCTGATTAATACCTGAAAAAATTTACATTCAATAACAATTAAAATCAATTTTATGAGTATCAAAAAGTTCAACTCACAAATGCTGTTAAGCAAAAATGGTTTATTTGTAATGCTCCGCCATATACAGAGGATAGAATCACCAGGAAACGGTTTTTCCGAAATGTGTGGATGGTGTGTATGGGAGCCCAAAGATCCACCCATAAACTTTGAATAAAATACTGTAGCAAGTGTTGGGGACTGCATATTATTTCAAAATCGTTTTATGTATTTAGATCTCTTTAAAATCAAATTGCTTTCATTTCCGGG
Organism: Chitinophagaceae bacterium; assembly: GCA_031414035.1. Taxonomy (GTDB): domain Bacteria; phylum Bacteroidota; class Bacteroidia; order Chitinophagales; family Chitinophagaceae; genus Ferruginibacter. The sequence continues at coordinate 2,734 of JANOGE010000098.1, forward strand.
TATTAATGATTTTCCTGAAATGCAGCACCTGCTTAACCGGGCAACTGACAGGGATGGAGTATCTTGGGATTATGTTTTTTATGCCTGTGAAGTTGTTGGGGGAAATGCCATGCAGGCCTTGGATGCAGCCGCTGCCAATTACTGCATGCTTACAAGCATACATCTGGTAGATGATATGCTTGATAATGATCCTAAAGGCGATTATCATAACTATGGTATTGGTACCTGTGCTAATATGGCTATTGCCTACCAGGCATTGGGCCAGTATATCATTCAGCAATCTGAACTTAACCTGCAGAATAAACTTGCCATAATTGATTGCCTTAACGTGATGATGCTTGATACGGCTGTAGCCCAACAGAAAGATGTATTTGGAAAAAATATTACCGAGAATGATTATTGGGATAAAATAAGCGCTAAAACACCACCACTTTTCAGCGCCGCTTTGTTTAGCGGGGCCATATCTGGTGGTGCCAGCATGGCAACAGCCGGCCAGATTGCAAAGCTGGGCATACCAATTGGAAAAATGATACAGGTAAGTGATGACCTGAGTGATTTATATAAGGATACCGTAGAACCCGATTGGGCAGCGCCAAGAAACAACCTGGCTTTGCTTTATTGCTTAGATGCTGAGTATGATTTTAAAAACGAATTCTTATCCCTGCTTCCGAAAATTCATGAAGAAGGGGTTTTAAAAAAGGCCCAGGAAATTGTTACCCGTTCCGGAGGGCTTAGCTATTGTGTTTATCATATTATGGCCTTATATAAAGAACTGATGGAGCAAATCAGGTTATTGCAGTTACCCAATGCAAAAAGGCTGGAAGTACTTGCAGGTACGCTTATAGAACCTTCTCTTGAACTGATAAAGCTAACGGGTATTGCCAATCCCGAACAATTTTTACTAATGGAATTGAGAACCTTTGAATAACCAAAGTTGGTAGTTTCTGGTTAGTAAATTTTGTAAAATTCAATAACCCTTTCTTATTTTTACTTCCAATTCTTCTCAGACTTTTTCATACTTTCCTCACCGCCCCCCAGCCATTTCTGCAGTATTTTTTCATCAGTACATAAATACAATTTGCCGTTAATGATTTTAAAAGATTCAGGATCTGAATTAGCTGTGAACCCTTTACTTACAGCATAGGCACAATAACCACCAAACTGTGGCGCATAATTTTCAGGGGTGCTTTTAAATAAGTCAAGATTTTCGGTTGATGAAAAATGCCAGGTGGCTCCCTTCCATTTGTATGCAATTTTAGTTTCACCTTTAACAGCTTTTTGCCCGGTAAAATAAGCCACGGGGTCGTAGCCATTTATCGCCTCATCAGAAAACACAGGCTGGTTTATCTTACTATGCATACCCCAGGAAAGAGGAGACACCCGTTTCACTTTGGCAAATACAAATACGATTACCAATAGCCCAAGAATAGAGAATCCGATTATTTTTTTTGTTCTTCTTTTCATGGTATTAATCGTTTTTATTTTTCCACACTTCCTCTGCTTTTTTAATACGGTTGGGAAGTATCTTAAATAATATTTTTGCAATGGGGTTGGAAAAAGCATACGTTTTTCCATTAATCGTGGCAGTATGTTTGCCAGCTTTTACATCTGTTTTGCCTGTGCTTACTGCAAATGCACATTGCCCGTCAAATTCTGTTTTATTGCTCATATTTGCCTGGTTTTTTAATGCTGATTAATTAATACCTTCCATGGTTTTTATCGGGCGAACTTCAATACTTGCCATGCCTGCATCAAATACAGGATTCGCTTTCGCAATGTCAACAGCCTCATCCAGATTGTTGGCAAGAATATGAAAATAGCCTACAATAACTTCCTTTGTTTCAGTGAATGGCCCGTCTTTGAAAACACCTTTATTTCCCGAAACCATTTTACCAGCCATATCAAGCGGCTGGGCTCCTTTAAGCTTCCCTTCCTGCATCAGTTTGCCAATATAATTGCCAATTTTTTGAACATGCTTTTGCTGCTCTTCGGCAGACATAGCTGCCAGGTGGTCGCCTTCAGTACGTACCAATAACATAAACTCTTTCATCTTTTTTAATTTTAGTTTAATACTTTAATTAATAGCAATAAGACAAATGAGCTTTTGCAACAGGGACATTATTGCCAAACTATTTTTTAAGGCAATCACTTAACTTATTTTCTAATAACATTTTTTCTGCATCTAGCGGAGCTAATTCAATCGCTTTCCTTAGCAGCGGAGCAGCATTTTTAAACTGCCGTAGTTCCATATATAAACTTGCCTGTGTTGAATAAAAAAGGTAGTAAGATATAAGAGGTACAGTTTCTTTAATCTTATCCAGTTCCTCAATGGCTTTATCAGCTCCGCTTACTTTTGAAAGGGCAATAGCACGGTTAAGCAATACCAGCGGGGATTTATCCAATTGAATTAAGTTATCGTAAAGCGAAAGGATACTTATCCAGTCGGTAGACTTATAATTTTTGGCAGCGCAGTGATAAGCAGAAATGGCAGCAAGCAGGTGATAGACAGAGACCTGATTTTTTGCTAAGGATTTTTCAAGGTTGGAAAACCCGCTTTCCATAAGTGTCAGATTCCAAAGCGAACGGTCCTGGTGCTCCAGGGTAAGAATATTCCCATCCGCATCCTGTCTTGCCCTAAACCTGGAAGTGTTCAGTTGCATTAGGGCAAGCAATGCAAGCACCGTTGATTTATTTTGGATAGCCGGGTGACCAATGATCAATTCTGCCAGCCCGATTGCTTCTTCACAGAGTTCGTATCGGATCAGGTCTTTGCCGGAAGATGCACTGTATCCTTCATTGAAAAGTAAGTAAATAATTTCAGCTACTGTATCTATTCGTAGTTCCAGTTCTTTACCGCCGGGAATTTCAAAACTGATTTTGTTAACACGGATTGTCTCCCGGGCTCTTACCAGCCTTTTATTGATGTTTTCGGTATTTGTTATAAATGCCCGGGCAATTTCTGCAATACTGAAACCGCATAGTGTTTTTAAAGTAAGGGCTACCTGTGAGTCGGCTGAAATACTTGGGTGACAGCAGGTAAATATCATTCTTAACTGGTCATCCTGTATTTCCTTTTCAGTAAACAGGTTATCGAGCAGGGGGGTAGCGGTCCATTGAGATTGTAAGAAATGCAACAGTTCGGATGAATTATTATTTTTGAATTGCTCCCGGTTTACCAGGTTAATGGCTTTATTTTTTGCTACCATGTACAGCCATCCGGTAGGATTATCTGGAATACCACTGTAAGTCCAGTTGGTAACAGCCTCCATCATTGCATCCTGTACTACATCTTCTGCCAGTGCAATATTTGCCGGCCCGAATATCCTGGTGAGTACTGCCACCAGCTTGCCCGATTCATGCCTGAATAAATTATCCAGTAATTTATTGATATATTGAGTTGATTCTGTCACTTTGTAATATGCTAAAAGTACAGACTTAACTATACATGTTTAGTCCATATTTTCATCAATCCTTTTTCTGTGCCATGTAGCGGGTCTGTACCTGGAAAAGGAACTGCAGCAATATTTTTATCTACTCTGGGCCGTTCGCCAGGTTCGCAACGCATAATATCCACCGGCATACCATTGGGATATGCACCCACTACACCAAGATTACTATCTCCTAAATTTTTATGCCCCACACCGGCAGGTATTACAATAATATCACCGGCAGTTACTTTTACTTCTTTTCCTTTATCGCCACCCAGCAATACCAACACTTCTCCACTGTAAATGCCCAATGCTTCATGGGCTATACTGTGATAATGCTGAAATGTAAAAACGCCATTGCGCCAGGAGTTGCTCCAGTTATTTTTAAGAAAATGCTGCTCCAGCCAAACTGCCCCTTCGTCATTTCTATGATCAAATGCATTTTTATACCTAAGCAACGGGTATTTACTGTTGGGCACAATACCATCATCTTTAAAATAAATAATGTCAGGCTTATCAATGCCTGTGGCAATGAGTTGTTTACTGATGCCTAAAATTGATGTTGTATAAAGTAAAAATTGTTTCCTGTTCATACATCTGAATATTTTATTTGCTCCATGGGTTGGGAATAGAATTCCCCCCATCCAAAACAAACTTCCAACTTCCATCTTTTTGTTTATGCCAAACAGTGGTATAGTTTGTATAAGTAGTTGTGTCTTTCCCTTTGTACGTTGAATAACCGAAAGAATATCCCATATCACCACTTTCAGATGCCACTACTCTTATTGGCTCCCAGGTAATTTCTTTAATAACCGGTTTATCTGCCCAGCTTGTTGTTGCCTCGGCCTTACTCATCAATGGCAGCTTACCATCCCGTGGAATTATCATACTGTCTTCGGCATAAGTCAGCAAGGATTTAAAAAAACCTTCTTTGGTTGCCAGATCGCTCATGGCTATATCAGTCTTTCTTATTTCTTCAGCAGCCTGCTTGCTTTGGTCGGCTGGTTTTGTATTGCAGGAAGCAAAGATGAGCAGGGCTAAAATAATTTTCTTCATTGTTATGTTTTTTAGGTTTTAATTACTGATTGTATATTTTGATTTATTTCTTTTCATCAATGCCCTGTCTATAGAATATTTACCGGAACCTTTAATAAAAAGAGCAAGGCAAATGCCTAATACTAAAATATGATACTCGTAGCCTTCTCCTCTTGTTGATTCGGTATACCAGTTCATATAAAAACCCCACTTAAAAGTAACAAAATACATGGCGCCTATCATTATGGCCGTAGTTATACAAGCCATTATCCTTGTACAAAAACCAAACACCATAAAAATAGGGCCAAAAAATTCTCCAAAAATAACAGCCCATGTTATGGCAGGAGGGAAGCCCCACCATTTTTGCCACATCTCTACTGTCCAGGTTGCTCCATGATCGCTAAACCAGCCCAGCATTTTTTGTGAGCCATGTGCAAACATTACAATGCCTAATGTTACCCTTATCACAAAGGGAGAAATATCGTCTTTGGTGTTGATTATTTTTTGAAACATAACAGGGGATTATGATTATTGATATTTTACTCAAACTAAATATAGCGAAGTGAGTGTTTAAACCTTTGTCAATTCCTGCTAATTTGATAAAAGGCATCTTAACTTTGTAACTGTTGTTATTCTTATAATACTAATTGAGGATTTCGTAGTTTTTTATATTTGTAAGCCAGTTAAATATTTTACTTTACTCGCTTACAAAGAAGTAAACTTGTCCCAAAACCTTTTAACCTGCATAAATACAAAACTCGATCTGTACAATACAGTAATAAACCAAGAAGGTGATTAATAAACCCCAGCCCGGTTTTTTCAAAAAAATATAAACCCGATATACGGAATTTGGATATTCTCCATAAAAATTTGCTGGTTTGATTCACTGGAGGATTGAGAAAGTAGAACATAGGACGGGAAAAAGAAATGCTGAAACCGCTGTTTTTCATGGCAGTTAAAATTTCTGTTTCTGTTCTGTCTGTAATATGCCCCCTGTAATTATGGCTGGGGCAGATATTTTCAGTCAGCATAACCATCCCATCATCTTTCAGATACCGGTTAATATTCTTAAGGGCTTGCAGGTATCCTTCATCATCTGTTATATGAAATAAAACATCCATGCAGAGTATTATGTCAAAGTTTTTATCAGGCAGGGAAAAATCCTTGCTGCTGATATCATTTGTATAAGTTTTTATTCCTTGATATTTTGTAGCTAACTCTTTTGTTGCAACAGTTGTAATATCACATACCGATAGGTTTTTAATTCCAAGCCTGAGCATCAGGTTTGTATAGAAACCGGTTCCAGGCCCTATTTCTAAAATTGCAGGATCGGGTTTATGGCGGAGTATTATTTTCAGTTGGCGAAGGAATTGTTTTTTCCGCATTTTATAAATCCAGTAATTATAGCTTTGCCCTGCCCTGTAATAACCCACACCTTTAAGGTTAAAATTATTCCCAAGCCGGTTTTCCCAGTATTGTTTTGTGGATTCGGTCATTTAAATCTTATTTCAATAAGATATAGTGGTGTAAGGAAATAGAGATTGCTATTGAGTGCATATAATATAAAACAGTTTTTGGGGCAAGTCATGTATTAATCATTTTTAAAACCTTGAATGGCGTCAATTTATTCAACAGGCTTCCATGCTTTTACACGGGGGATCCACCTGGGTACATTATTTTTATAAGCAAGATATTTTTGTCCAAACCTTTTTTCCATCTCCGGCTCTTCATGAAAAATAAAGTAAATATTTTTGGCAACAAAAAATACGCACCACCATATCAGTAAATAAATGGAACCAAATACCAGCACTTCGCCAAGCAGTGCAAGCAGGCCACCGGATATCATGGGGTTGCGGGTATATAAATAAACACCTGTAGCTACAAATTCTTTGGGAGGATCCCATGGGGCTAATGTGCCTTTGCCTATATTATGGAACAAACTGATGGTACGTATAATTAAACTAAGCCCCAGAATAATAAAGGTAATCCCCATTATAAGTAAATAAAATTTCAACCAGCTATTTCCCCATCTTGAATAAATACCACCTGTGCTTAACAGGATGATTGTTGGTATGGTAATTAAAACATTGAAGGGTAAAATAAGAACTGGTACTAAATGACGCATACAATCATATTTAAAAGATAATCAAAACACTTTTCTCTTTAAATGTACTATGTCATTCAGAGAATCAGTTGTCAATTCCTGCTAATTGGATGAGTGGAATTTTTGCACAGTTACGATTAAAACCAATACTTTTTATGAATATTGGTTTTATAGCGAACTAATGTTTTATTTCCAGCTTCGTCAGATTTCGTAACTATTTATCTTTCATTCTCAAATCACGGGAGCCGGATTTGTTTATCGTTTCTGCGGAAATAATATTTCCTGATGCGTCTTTTGCCAGTATCACAATAATATCTTCATCTATTTTAAAAACCAGCTCATCCAGCCTTTGCAGCTTAAACCTTCGTACTCCACCCAGGTCAATTTCTGCTACAAGGTCGTCACCATCCACAAAAACTCTTGTATCTTTGCCATACTTGCCTGAAATGTTTTTCATTTCGGGGTCAGTAAGTGGAGCAGGGTTTTTATAATAGTATTCTGCTAGCTTTATCGCCCAGTCATAATCCTGTTTTTCCTGTGGTGGGGCTGCTGTTTCTTTCAAGGTTTTCAATGCATCTGTATGTGCTGTTTTCAAGGCATCATTTGCATCTACTTCTATATCCGGCTTTACACCGTTGCCTTCCCAATCTGTTCCGGTGAATGGATTAACCGGTCTTGAATATGGTATTAACATGCCAATACGTCCATATATTCCAAACCCATTCATCTGGTGTGAACCACCACCGGTTGCGTGGCCTACAATTTTGCCCCTTTTTATGGATTGTATATCATATGCAAATTCTTCTGCTGCAGAAAATGTACGTTTTGCTGTAAGCACATATACAGGGGCTTTCAATAGCCCGGATATATTTACTTTCCCTTTCAATTTTCTATCTTTATTATCGGGCCCAGTGCCTGATTCACTTTCAAACTCCGTATTAATTTTATAAGTACGGTATTCAGTAGTTGTATTTTTCATCCTGTTATATACTGTATTGTAGTGTGTTTTTTCTTCCAATAAATAACTAAGTATTAGTTGAACAAGCAGTGGTGAGCCACCACCGTTATTTCTCAAATCAAAAATCACGGCATTGGCACCTGCAATGCTGTTCATCACAGAAACTACATATTCATCGCACAAGGCCGGGTTTGGAAAATTATCAAATACCACCCATGCCACATTGCCCGGTAAAAATTCTATTTTTTTAAATGGATTATTTTTTTTGGGGTTGTTATTTCGCCCCCCTTGTGGGTCGTTATTATTAATCTGGGGTTTTTCCGGAAATACATCCACCCGCATATGCCTGTCAGGCGATATGGCCTGCAGGTCTTTATAAACTGCTGTGGCAAAACCTTCAAGTGTCATGTTATAATAACTGCCTTTAGCAAGATTTTCCAGCAACATTTTTTTCATGGCCGTTGCTTTATCAGGAAACACATAATTTTTTTCCAGCAGGTCGCCCATACGGTTTATTGTTTCTGTTACCGTTTCGTTGGTCATTGTTTTCTGGCAAATGGCTGCAAATTGCAGTATACAGAAAACAGATAGTAATAGTAGTTGTTTCATTTTTTAATATTTATTTTTAAGAACATAGAAATCCCCGTCAGCAACATTTGATGTTGCTGAATAGAACATAATTAAGTTTACTAGTAAACTATATGTTATAAACGGGCTGGTGGTGCAGGAGGTGCTGGTGGAGCAGACGGCGGCGAAGGGAGGTTGCCATACTTATTTGTGAAGGCACTTTTTTGTACGGCTATGTTTAAATCATAATCTTCTTTGCCCCCGTTTTTTAAATAAACAGTGGCTTTATTTTCTTTAGTGACAGAAATATTTTTTACGCCCGGCGCTTTAACTACGGTGGGTTTCATAGCAGTAAAGGGAACATGTTTGGGAGGGGCAACAGGTACTTTGCCATACTTTGCTTCAAATGCATTTTTTTCTGAAACCACTGTTAAATCATAATTTTCTTTACCACCATCTTTTAAACGAATAACAGCCTTATTATTTTTTATGTCCAGGCTTTTAATATTGGACGACAGATCCTGATTGGTTTGTTGTGCTTTACTGCTGAATGCCATCAGCATTAGTAAAGTGGCCGGAAGAAGCAAAAAGAGTTTGCATAATTCCAGTTTCGGGCTTTTAGATTTGTTCATCATAACTATACGTTTTTTAAGTGAAGAATAATTAAAAGGTGCCGCCAGTGCATAACTGTCACCGCCGGTTACTTTTAGTAATAAAAATTGATACTTTTTTTTATTAACTCCATGTTGAAGTACTTTTTGATCAACTATAAATTCCAGGTTCTGGTGTATGGCTTTTTTTAACAACCAGGCAAAAGGGTTGAACCAGTTAAGGAGGCATATTATTTCGCCAAGTATAATATCAACACTGTGCAGTTGTTTTACATGCACCATTTCGTGCCTAAGGATTTCTTGCAGCTCGGATGTGGAATGCTGGTGTTGGTTTATAAATATGGCACCACCAAAAGAAAATGGGGTAATATTTTTATTAACCTGAAATACTTTTAGCCCGTTTACCCTGGTTGGGATTGCCATTTTTTTAACCCGGTAAAAGGAGCGCAGCAGTATGGCAAAACGAACAAGCATAAATACAATGCCGGCAGTTATGATAAGTAATATCCCGTCTGCAGGTGTTATTCCGGGAGCTGTTAATCTGGCATTGTTAATTAAAGGGCTTGTATCTGTTGCAGGGATCCAGTTTGTAATGCCGGAAGCCACAATTGATTCCTGATTCCAGGAATGGTTAAATTTTATCAATGGGATTGCAAATGCCGCAACTGGATAAACAAGTAAATACCAGCGGTTAATTGTATAATATGTAAGCCGCTGCAGGAACAGGTAATAAAACAAGTACATTACAGTGAGTAATAGTGACAGTTTTACAAAATATACCACTAGTGATTGCATGGCTGTGTTTATTTTCCGTTTTCAATTAATGTTATTATTTCTTTTAGTTCTTTGGCCGACAGTTTTTTTTGTTCCACAAAAAAATTAACCAGCTCTTTATAAGAATTGGAAAAGTAGCTTTCTACAACAGAGCCCATAAATTTATTTTTGTATTCAGTTTCCGACACTTTAGGGCTGTAGATATACATGTTGCCTATATAACGGCTGCTTACATAGTTTTTCTTTTCCAGGTTTTTTATAACCGAAGCTATGGTGGTATAAGCAATTTCTTCATCCATCTTATCAAGAAATGATTTGATGTTTCCTTCGCCGGTCTCCCAAATTGCCTACATTACTTTTTCTTCAATAGGAGTTAATTTTTCCATTATTACGATGTTTTCGTAAAACTACGAATGATTCGTAATCAGTCAAACAAAATTGGAAATTATTTTTTAAAATAAGCAGGATTTGACAAATGCTGTATTTAATACAGACTATTTTCAGAGTGAAGAAAAAAATTATGGGCAGATAAAATATGCTTCTTTAGTAATAAACTTGTAGCTGTTCAGATACATAATACTTAGCATTGAATAGAAGCCTTAATTTGTAAATCAGCAAGCTCTGAATTCTTGTTGTACCAAATTTTTAAGTCCTGTTGTTTAAATACCTATTTTAACAAGCAGTTTATTTACTTCCCTTAAAAAAGGAATAGCCTGCCTGTCTCGGTTGGCGAATATGATAACAGTATATTCATCCTTACCAATAAAAAAATGCCGGTACTCTGCTTCATATCCCGGCATGCCACCGTTGTGGCCGTAACCATTGCCATTGGGCAATTTGGTAATAATGGTTGCCAGCCCGTAACCACCTTTTCCCGATGGGGTTGTCATTTTAGTGATAGATGCTTTTGTTAAAAAATTTCCATTAAATATGGCCTGGTCCAGTTTCAGAAAATCCGTTGCAGTTATAAACAACCCACCATCTGATGAAGGAGGTATAATATCTGTTTGTGCTATCCATTTACCAGGCTGTTCAGCAGTATAACCTTTTGCAAATCCTTTGCTGTCTTTAAGGTTAATGGTAAAAGTGCCTGTCGTGATTTTATACGGTTTTAAAAGCCTGTCTGTTAAGGCCTGGAAATAAGTTTTCTTTTCCAGCATCTCTATAATTTTTCCAAGTACTATAAAACCACTGTTACTGTATTCATTTTTTGAGCCGGGTTCCTGAAATTCCAAAGGTTGTTTAGCAATGATTGCAACCAGCTCATCAATGGAGGAATTGCCACCACTCATTTTTTCATGCTCCGGTGTACCCATATAATCGCCAAGCCCGGCGCTATGCGTAAGCAAATGTTTCAGCGTAATTTTATTTCCATTAGGGATTTTGTACTCCTGAATGTATGTGTCAATTGTGGCATCAATTGACAGCTTTCCCTCTTCTTCCAGTTTCATAATCAGGGCAGCAGTTATAAATTTATTTATGGAGCCAATACTAAATCTTGTTTTATCAGTCAAATTAACCTTCGCATCCAGGTCAGCAAATCCCGGGGATTTATGAAAAATTATTTTCCCGTTTTTAGCTAAAAGCAATGTACCGGAAAAATTTTGCTCAGCTACCTGTTTGTTTAATAATGAATCGGCCTGATTTGCTAATTGAGAAAATCCTGAAAAATTAAAATTTAAAAAAAGTGCTGATAACAGAACAACTTTTTTAACCGTTTTTGATAGCTGCATGGTATGTTATATTAATGGCAATTATAAAATTGTTTTTTGAAACTGATGATTAAACAACCTATAAGTAAGGTTACTGAATGTTAATATTGTTGACTCACACATTTAAAAACATAACCGGTAACATACTGTTTGAAAAAATTCTATAGTAGATTTCCTAAATTTTTATCCCGAATGGTCAGTATATAAATACCATTTGCCTCTTATCTTTCTCATCAGGCTGGAGTAGCGGCCATCAATTTTTTTGCCATCCGGGTAAGTAACATGGAAGTACCCGGTAACATAATAAAATTTCCGGGAAAGCCTTTCCATGCTTGTGCCATCCAGCAATAGTGTGCCCATCTTTTCTTTTGGCCAATATTTTTTATAAAAAGCAAGGATATTGGCTTTACCGTAAGAAGCTCCCTTGCTCAAGATCATTCTGGTAGAATCAAGTGGTGCATACAGGTTTACATAGCAATCTATATCGCCTTTATTCCAGCATTCCATTTCCTGCTGTATGGATTCCAGTATTTTCTTTTCATCTTTTGACTGGGAAAAAGAAGTGATTGAAAGCAGCAGAAAAACTGATATTGCAACCACTGATTTGAAATGTTTTTTTTGTTTTAATTGCATAAATGTATGGTTTTGTTTAAAGCTTTATTACTAGAAGGTTAATTTATGATCTCTTAACCGATCATTACCCTTTCTTTTTATGGCCACAATTCCAAGAGATGGTTTATGTTTTTCTTTAAAGGAAGTGTATGTAACAAACAAAGAATCTTCTTTATGAAAACTTAAACCGGCAAACTGTAAATTGAGGTACTCAGATAACCCGAAAACATTGTTATTATATTCACCTAAAAATACCTGGTAGTTTTTATTTGTTTCAATAACCCTGAAACCAAGAAAAGTCATTATGCCTTCCACCTGGTTTAGTGTTTCAATTGACTCTATGTATGCACTCAGCATATATTTCATTGTACCTTGTAGCTATAAATAAAAAATAATTTTTAATCCCTTAGGTTAAATATAGTTTTATATAGTTTGTAAGGCTTGTCAAAAACTGCTTGTTTTATTAATGTGCCTTTATGATGGATAAGCGGAAGAAATGAACTTGCCCTTTTATTTTGGTTTCACCCCATTTATCTCCCTCCATTTTAACAGCTTGCTGTAAATGGAAGGGTTAAGAAAAAAATTTTTAAAAGCCCAGTTCTTTACTTCATCATCTCCAGCAAATAATTGGCGGTATTTCTCCATTGTTATATCTTTTTTTAAATCAGGAAATTTTGGCTTTTCATATTTGCTGATGGCAGTTGTAAAGGCTGTTTCAAAATCTTTCAATAATTCAATCAACTGGTCTATATATATATAATCTTTTTCTGCGGGGCCATGTCCGGGTATAATAATGTCCGGGTTCATAGTTTTAATATGCTGCAGCATGGCAATAAGCCCCGGGTGATTGGCTTTAAATGCATAGGGAATGGGGTTAACGATAATATCTCCCGAAATAAGGATTTTTTTTGAAGGCACCCACAACATGGCATCGCCTTTGGTATGTGCTTCCGGTGTATGAAACATTTCCAGTTGCTCGCCATCAAAATTTAACAGGAGGCTATCTGTAAATGTAATATCAGGGTTTATAAAACTGTATTGATCCTTATAACTAACTATCTTTTTTAGCTCTGCTACTGTGTTCGTTAATCTTTTAAAATCATAATCAGTCATTTTGGTACTGTCAAAATTCAACCTGTCTTTTAAAGCTTGTTCCGAGGGTTGTATAAAATCGGGATATCCTTTTTTTATTTCTGCCATTTCTCGGATGTTGTCCTGCATACCTTTTTTTGTTTCTGTATGCGCTATTACCAAAAGACCCGGAAATTTCTTTTTCCATACACCCAGCGCCATATTATGATCTCCATGCCAATGGGTGATGAAGATATATTTAACAGGCAGGTTGGTAATTTTAGCAAGTTCCTTGATGGCTTCATTAGCATAATAGGGTTTTTGCATAGCATCTGCCAGAAACACACCTGTTTTTCCAATAAATGCCGTACAGTTTCCATCTACAAAATCATTTAATTGATTGGCAGGTTCAAACTGATAGATACTGTCTGATATTTTTACCGTTCGGAAATATTCATTAGTGCCGATAGTTTGCTGTGCTGATGTTTGCAAACAAGTACTAAATACAAGTGATAAAAAAACAAAATACTTCATGCTGAATACTGTTTATTGTTTTATATACTGATTCTTTATAATGCTTAAAATGCCCCAAGTTGTTTCAGGTATTTTTCTGAATTAGTCTTTACATTAGGCGCCGGGTTAAGGCTAAGTGATTTTTTAAAACATTTAATGGCATTATCCTTATCGCCTTTCATAAAGTATGTTTCACCCAGGCTATCCCAAATCGTTGCACTGTTAGGAAAACGTACTGTGCCGGTTGTAAAAACTTTTATCGCCCTGTCTTTAATACCAAGACCCACCAGTTGATTGCCATAGCTTGTAATTTCAGATTCAGAACATTTCCCTAGTGCATCTGCCATGATTTGTTCAGCTTCTTCAGCTTTTCCTTTTCTTACCAATAGCCTTGATTTTACATAAAGGGCTTCAAAGTTTGTAGGCTCCAGTTCTAGCGCCTGGTCAATCCATTTCATGGCCTGTTCTGTTTCAATATTATTTTGAAAAGAATAAAATGCGGCGGTTATATAGGCATCGGCGCTAAAGCCTGGCTGTCCACGCAATTCTTCTTTGGCATTGGCCATAACAATTTCATTCACCGCAAATTCAATTTTTATAAGGAACTGTTTTTTCTCCCAGTTCAAAACCAGCTCGGCGTTGTTTTTTGTAACATTAATAAAATCATAGGTTAGCAATTCTATAAAAGTAATGTCCCGTTCCTGAATTTTTGCCCTCATCTGGTCTTCGGCGGGGTTGTAAAAAAAACTGCCCCAGGATTTACTGTTTTTTGATATAATAAGTTCGCTGCTATTGTCCTGACTTACGGCAATGAACAGGCCGTAAGTTCCGGTAGGAATTTTAATACCTTCTACTTTAGCATCATGCGAAAAAGTAATCGTTGTATTTTCATTGGCGCCGGCACGCCAGGGTGCAGGATTGCCATAGCCGGTTGCCTGTACATTCCAGCCATAAGGAACAAGTTCTCCCCATATTTTTCTTCCTTTAACCGAGGGCCTTGAGTAGTTTACAGTAATTTTTGAAATACCAATTGTCTGCGATACTTCTGCTTTGGGACTAAGCTGCGGTGTGGTAACAGATTGGGAAAACACATTACTGCCTGCAAATAGTATAAACAAAATGATAAAAAACGGGTTTGCCTGTAATCTCATAATATTATTTATCCCTGGTGATTTTAATGTTGGCGAAATCTCCGCCTGAAACATCTGCTACATAAAAGCCAATTGAACCGGTTTTAACAGCAGTAACTTTTTCAACAACCAGGCAGGGTTCTTTGCTGCCATTAAGATAGGTTGATACTTTAGCATCTTTAATTACAATACGAACCTTTACCCATGAATTTGGATCAGGTGCCGGGTCTGCTGCATGCTCATATTTATTAGGAAATTTTTCCCGAAGGGTTCTCCAGGTAAAATCTGGTAATGATATATATTGTACACCATGGCTTCTTAAATCTTCATTCTGCTCCAGGAATTGAAATGGCCGGAGATATATTGCATCAAAAGTTGCATTATCTACGCCATGAAAAGCAATACCCACAAAACTGCGTTGTTTTACATTCTCTCCTCTAACATCAAATTCAATAGTTCCGTTTGAAAACTCAACACCTTTTAACCAGGCAACGCCTTCACCCAGGTCCTTGCTTAGCCTGATTCCCTGGAATCCCTTTTCATCTATAAGACTGAGTTCCCTGTTAAAAACTTCAATGCCTTTTGTTTTCACTAATTTATGAAGGTCAAACTCCACAGGCTTTTGTGAAAAAGCTGAAATGATTGTAAAAACTAAAAGCCCGGTAGTAATAAAAAGATTTTTTTTCATGTTATATTTTTTAAACTGGTTTATCAGTTGCCCGATTTTTTTAAAGTACTATATAATAACTTATAGTTTGAAGATGAAAGTTACCTGCAAGTTGCATATAAAATGTACCGTTTATAAAATGAGCAGGAATTGACAAGTAAAATAAACTGATTCTATTTCAAACCTAAATAAATAAAATTCAGGTTAACTAAAACTTCCCTCAACTACTGATTTATATCCTTACCCGCTTTAATATCCTGTATAAACTTATCAGCAAAAGCTTTTGTATTACTGTCTTCTGCCATCGCTTTTAGTTTTTCTGCAAATTTTAATGCCTCGGCTTTATTGCCAATACCAAACTCTCCTTTTACCATCCCATATACCGAATTAATATTAGTTGGGTCCTTCTGGTAACTAAACTTAAACACTATGTAAGCCTCTTTAAATTTCTTTTGGGCTATTAAACTCAATCCATAAGAAGTTAGGTGTTCAACAGTAGCCTTAGGTGTGGCCACAGTCATTATAGAATCGGCTTCTTTTTTTCTGTTTAGTTTTTCAAGTAGCCCTGCATAGGTGGAAAGGGTAACAAAATTAGACTCCCCAAAAAAATCATTGATGGAGCGTTCAGCCCAGATAAGCCCTTCTTCAAGGTTCACATTATTTACCAGGCAATACTTGGCGGCCTGCTGCATATTTTGCCAGAAAACATAAAACCCGCCATTATTAAAAGCCCTCCTATATTCTGCTATCTGGTCTTTCTTCAGGTCAACTGCAATGGTAAAAGGTATTTTTACATATTCCCATTGAATGCTTACTATCGCGGTAGTGTCGGTCTGGTCGCTGAATTCGTAAGTAAGCCGTTCTTTGCTTTCTTTCATTTTTATTACCGGTACTTCTACCCGTAATGCGTCATCTTTGGGGTCGTAGTAGAAACTTCCCCAGGCTGTATTGTAAGTAGAAAAAATCAGCGTGGCTTTTTCTACTCCCATGGCTATAAAAAAACCATACTTACCTGCTTTCAATGCCTTCCCTTCTACAGTTACATCGGTGCTGAATGAGATGGTGGTATTTTCTTCTGAACCTCCCCGCCATGGGGCTTCTTTAGCTGTACCAAAAGCTAATTGTGTAAAACCATAATGTACTACCTCTCCCCAAATCTTCCCTTCACGGCCTTTTACACGGGGGCGGTTGTAGGTAATATCAACAGATGTAATGCCCACCCATTCCGATACGGTAGCCCTTTTATTACCATTAGTGCGGAATACCCGGAAATTTTCCTGGGCATATATAGCATTTGTTAATATGCTAACAATCAGGGTGAGTGAGAAGAGAATCTTACGGTTCATATTTTTCCACTTTTAATTTTAAAAGCAATTCTTGCTTTTTAATGTTAATAATTATTTCATGAGGAAGTTTACTTAAATGAGCTTTTTAGTTTTAATTATCTTTTTAAAAGCAGTTCCATCTCTTTGTATGTTTAACTCAATATCTGGTGTTCCCATTCCTGTAATTATTTCATTCAATGGAGCAAGATTTTTCAATTCAGCAGTAATACCATTGGCAGAAATAATTTTGTCGCCAATTTTAATTCCTGCTTCCTCTGCAGGAGATGATGCTATAATGCCGGCAACCAAAATATAGTCGCCTTCTCTTTTAGGGTTTAGTAAAATGCCAGACTGATTGTAGAGAAATTCAGCATTATAAGTATCATTTTTTTCAAGTATCAGCCTTTTGCCGGGAAAATCAAGAGTAAGATTAACCCTGCTGAGTATGTCTAAGCCAATATTGCAATAGGCATCTTGTTGAGCAAATGTTTCACCCACTTTCTTAAAAGCAAAAGGAACATTATTAAAGTTAATATCGTTATTCAGGCGTGCCCCAATCCTGCTTATATCTCCGGTTGAGGGACCTGTAGCCCCCCATCCAATAATTATATTTTTTATTGCCGGGTTTCCCTGCAGTAACAGGGCTGCTTTTGCATTATCAACATGGCTTGCCGACCTGTTGCCTAAGTCCACTACTGCTTTTGTAGTGAATTTTTTATCGCCATTCTCCAACACAATATCTGTGGCAATATGGCCCGAGTTTAAAGCATAAAGTGGTAAAATGCTTCCGGTGCCTTTATATTGATACTTGTCTTTTTGGGTTAATGTAAGTGTAGATGCTTTCCAATCAATAGCTACTACTGCGTTTTCAAAAATGCATTTTCCAATTACCCCGTCCAGCCCGGTAAGCACATCGGTAGGCATGCCTGCTGCCATGCTGGCATTGCTGATTTCTGCATCGCCTAAAGTAAACTTTACACCCGTTGCAAAAGGCACATCAACTGGAGGGGCACCACTTGCACCTCTTACGGCTACTTTGCCGGTAATATTTAAATTTAACCCCTCTGTTGAAACGCCTTCCCGCAAAATGGCAATGGGGGACCCTGTATCAAGTAAAAATGAAAGAACTTTTGAATCGTTCACTTTTACTTTTAAAATAATCCAGCCCTTGTATCTTTCAAAGGGAATGGTAGTAGATTCTTTACCATTATTGAATTTAATTTCTGAAACATGAACGGTGCCATGCCCAGGTTGTGAGTTGCAGCTAATGAGCAGGCAACAGGAAAAAAGGATAGAGAGAATTAATGTTTTTTTCATAATAATTTTTGGTTTAAAAAATAAATATTTATTGAGCAATAGCTTGCCAGGCTTTTTTGAGGTTGTTAATTGA
>JANOGE010000099.1:0-8335 GCA_031414035.1 Chitinophagaceae bacterium
ACTATAACCCAGCCAACCCTTTTAACTGCTTCTTCCTCTGCAGGTACCATTTCATGTAATGGAGACAATACTACCGTCACCGTTACAGCAATGGGTGGTACGGCTCCATACACCGGTGCCGGCACATTTACCAGAACAGCCGGCACTTATACATTTACAGTAACAGATGCCAATGGCTGTATGGCAACAACTTCTGTTACCATAACCCAGCCAACCCTTTTAACGGCTTCTTTTTCTGCAAGTACCATTTCATGTAATGGAGGTAATACTACCGTAACCGTTACAGCAACGGGTGGTATAGCCCCATACACCGGTACCGGTACATTTACCAGAACAGCCGGCACCTATACATTTACAGTAACCGATGCCAATGGGTGTACGGCATCAACAACCATTACAGTTAGCCAACCGGCGGTTTTAGCGGCGTCATCCTCTGCAGCAGGTATTGCATGTAACGGAGGTAATACAACAATTACGGTTACTGCTACTGGTGGTACAGCGCCCTATACAGGAACCGGAACTTTTACAAGGACCATTGGTACATACAGTTTTACAGTTACCGATGCGAACGGATGTACTTCATCAACATCAATAACCATCACGCAGCCTGGCGTTTTAGTTGCCTCTGCCTATGCTCCTCCAATAACAAAATGTGGTGCAAAAACCCTGGTAACTGTTACTGCCAGCGGAGGTGCATCAAATTATACATATCCCGGGGTTGGTTCTTATCTCAGGGGACCTGGTACATGGGATTTCGTTGTAAGCGATGCGAACGGATGTACCGCCGCCACACAGATTACTATTGAAGCGCCGGATTGCCTGAAGGTATATCCTAACCCGGCCCGCGGCACATTATATGTGAACCATTCAAAAGCAAAAAAAGGAACGGTAATACAAATATTTGATATCATTGGCAGGAGAATGCTGATAACCCGGGTTCAGGAGAATGCGGTATTAACCACGATCAATATTGACAGGATTGCTGGTGGTAGTTATACCCTTGTTTTTTATAACGATCAGGAGAAAAGAAAAATACGATTTGAAATACTATAGCAATTGCCGCTGGTAAAAGAAGGAAGAGATTCTTCATTGATGACTCTTACTTAATCATACAAACCGTTGCTGACAAAATATTTGTTTTATGAAAAGATATCTGCATATTTTTTTTCTGATATTGACAACATCCTTATTCATGGTGAAGTGTTCAAAAAAAGGAGACAGCATAACTGAACCCCGGTTCGGGATATACAATTTCAGTACCTATACGGTGGATAGTTTTCGTTTCAGGGTTGTTTTAAACGGGATAGTGCTTACCGATTCCCTCTTATCAAGGGTTGGTTTTTTTTCAACAGCAGTAAGTTTTTTTGATACAAAGGGAAGGCTCCAGATCATTGATGCAAAGAATAATAACCAGCTTATCCTTGATTCGGTTATTAAGATGCAGACAGGTACATCCACTTTTTCATTGGTGCAACTGGTGAAAGGGCAAAAACCATACATTCCTGCTCCACCCTATGAACCGGTTCCTGCATCCGGTAAATACAAAGTGCGGTTTCAATACACTCCTTTTATTGGAGAAGGGAATTTCCCTCCACAACCTTTTTTTTATGATTCGGTGATTTGTTACGTACGAAAAAATGGAATCAATATTGACACCGTTGTTCTTGATAAATATGAAACTACTTTTTTTTATGAAGCGCAGGGAAATGGAGATGCTACTTTTACTATTCAGTTGGAAGACCCCTTAACAGGTAATTCAATTGATGCGGTTACCAGCCCTACTATTGGTGCATCTTATACCGGGTTTAACACCGTATCTGTATCAGGAAGGTCAATCATTGATGACTGGAGGCTTATAAGAATGTATTAACCTTTCCGGTGTAAAAATTACTTTTCGGAATAATGTATAATCATATCCTGAAACTCCTTTGAAGATCAAAAATTTTTTTATTAATAAGCAAACAAATATATGCCAGTATATTTTGTTCGCATAAAAACAAAGAGAATACATGCAGGGGATTTTAAAAAGCAACCATCAAAAACTGTGTGATTGTGTACAGGATATTAAAGGCATGCAGCTTGTTAAGGAACATAAATTATATGAACTGGAAGAGGAGTGGCAATCTGTGTTTATGCGTTATCAGGAAAAAATGAACGAACTAAAACAACTCATATTTATTTACGAGGAAAAACAGCGGTTAATCAGGAATGAAATAAAGAGAATCAAAAAATATACTGCCCCGGCTCCTCAAAAAATAAACCATCTAATGCTGGGTAAAGTGGTAAGTTTAGTAGTCATTTTAATACAGAATGATCTTATTACCATGTTGGCTTGAACGGATTTAGCCTATTTTTTTTATTTTTAAATGGCATGTTGAGCGAAACCTTTATCCAAAATGCCCGCTTACATAATTCCTTGTCAGTTCCTGCTTGGGGTTTCTGAAAATATTTTCGGCTGTATCAAATTCAATAAGTTCGCCCAGGTACATAAAGCCTACCTTGTCTGAAATCCGTTGTGCCTGCTGCATATTGTGTGTAACAATCACAATAGTAAAATTTTCTTTCAGTTGCATAATCAGTTCTTCAATTTTGTGTGTGCTGATGGGGTCCAATGCCGAGCAGGGCTCATCCATTAAGATCACTTCGGGCCTCAGCACTACAGTGCGGGCAATACACAACCTTTGCTGTTGTCCGCCGGATAGTTTTACTGCAGGTTTTTTTAATTCATCCTTCACTTCTTCCCACAAATAACTTTCTTTCAATGCTTTTTCAATTAACCCCGGAATTTCTTTTTTTGGAAATTTATGGATGTTTAAAGCATATGAAAGATTTTCATAAATGTTTTTGGGTAGTGGATTTGGTTTTTGAAATACCATCCCTATTCTTTTCCGCATTTCCGTTACAGAATTTTTTTTAGCATAAATATCCAGGTCGTCTAATTTTATATCGCCTTCTATTCTGGCATCAGCCGACAGGTCGTGCATGCGGTTGAAAGAACGTAACAGGGTTGATTTTCCGCAACCCGACGGGCCAATTAAAGAGGTTACCTTGTTTTTAGGAAAATCTATATTGATATTTTTCAGGATCTGCTTCTTCCCGAAAAACATATTCATGTTGTGTGCTGATAATTTAATCTCTTCCATATTAGTCCTGTGTTCTGTGTTTAAAACGTATGTAAAAAGCAATGATGTTAAGTATGAATACAAGGAGAATTAAAACAGCAGCCGTTCCGTAAGCCAGTGGCCTTACCTGTTCTATTGCCTGGTGCTGTGTACTCAACATATACAAATGATAAGGCAATGCCATAAACTCCTGGTTAGGCGATACAGTGATTCCGTTGATATAAAATGCTACTCCTGTAAATAAAATAGGCGCTGTTTCACCGGCTGCTCTTGACATGGTTAATATAACACCGGTTAAAATACCGGGTAAAGATTTTGGTAATACTACATCTTTAATGGTTTCAAACTGTGTAGCACCCAATGCAAGCGTAGCTTCCCTCATACTGTTGGGTATCCGTTTCAGCGCTTCTTCGGTGGTAGTAATAATATAAGGCAATGAAAGTAAGCCCAATGTTAAACCTGCAGATAAAACAGACGTACCCAAATGTAAAGCCTGAACAAACAAGGCCAAACCAAATAGGCCGTATATAATGGAAGGGATACCGGCCAGATTTCTTATGGAAGCCCTGATGATATTGGTTAAGGTTGATGGCCTTGCATATTCATTTAGATAAATGGCGCAGGCCACACCAAACGGAACCGCAAAAAGGGTAGTGATAAAAGTAAGTAAGAGCGTACCCAAAATAGCCGGAAGGATACCTCCTTTTGTCATTCCACCGGTAGGGAACTGGGTGATGAAATTCCAGGAAACAGCAGACATACCTTTTGAAAAAATATCCCACAAAATAACGCCCAATATCAGGCACACGAGCAATGTACTTCCTAAAAGTAATATCCAGTTAAAAAAGTATTTTATTTTCTTAATCATGCATGAAATTTTCTAAGCCTGTTGGCAAAATATTCTCCCAGTAAATTTATGATCATCGTTATGAGGAATAAAATAACGGCGATTGCAAACAGGGCAAAGTAATGGGTGGTTTGATAAGGCACTTCACCCATTTCAATGGCAATAGTTGCTGTGATTGTTCTCACAGCATCTAAAAAACCTTTGGGCATTACCGCAGCATTCCCGGTAGCCATCAAAACCGTCATGGTTTCTCCCAAAGCCCTGCCCAGGCCAAGCATTACGGCAGCAATCAACCCGGGTAAAGCGGCAGGTAGTGTTACTTTAAAAATGGTTTGCCATTTATTGGCGCCAATTGCCAGCGAAGCTTCCCGGTGGCTGAGCGGCACGGCATTAATGGCATCTTCGCTGATGGTGATGATAGTAGGTAAGGCCATCACCGCCAGCAATACAGAACCGTTGAAAGCGTTTAAACCATTTGCTATGCCGAATATTTTTGCTATGCCGGGGCCTACCAATACAATGCCCAAAAAACCAATAGCCACTGAGGGAATAGCAGCCAGCATTTCAATAAGCGGTTTTAAAATGGCTTTTACTTTGGGATGTGCCAGTTCTGATAAATAGGCAGCAGTAAATATTCCCAATGGTATTGCAATCAGCATGGCGCCAAAAGTTACCAGGCCGGTACTTACCAGCAATGGCGCAATGCCATACTTACCTTTGGCACTCTCCGGGTCCCATTGCGAACCGGTAAAAAAATCAAGCGGCTTTACATCGGCAAAAAAAGCAATACTGTTATACAGCAACATTAAAAATATACCGGCAAGCAAGGCAATGGTAATAAAACCCGTGGCTTTAAATATTTTTTTTAACAACCAGTCTGTTTGCTCCCGTTTTTTAATACTCATGTTTTTTATTTTACAGGATAATACCCCGATGCATGAATAATTTTTTTACCGGCATCACTTTTTTCAAAATCAATAAAGGGTTTTATTTTAATGTATGAGCCTGCTTTATAATATTGAAATAAAGGCCGTTGAAAAAAATATCTTCCTGCAGCAATCATAGAAGAGTCTAAAGGAGAAATGGCTTTTTCATTTTTTGATACATACACGGGAAGCACTTTTATTCCTTTACTACCACCCTGAGAAACATAACCGGCACCTACATATCCAATACCTGAATGATCTGCCCTGATGGCTTCCAGTATTTGTGCATTGCCGCTCATTTGTTTGGCATAAGGTGTAAATGCAATCCCTAATTTGGTTTTTACAAAATCGTGGGTGCCAGAATTGCTTTGCCTGCCGTAAATGTTAACCGGCATATTTTTGCCGGTAAGCGATGACCAGTTTTTATAATTCCCATTTAGCAGGTTTGCAAGTTCTGTTGTACTGATGGAGTCTATAGGAAGATCATCTGCCACTACAAATGCAATGGCATCCTGGGCAAAAATAAAAGAGTCAATTAAAGCACCCTGCTTTTTAAACAATTCAATTTCCCGGGCCTTAATACTTCTGGAAGAATTGGCAACATCTGCTGTACTATTCAGCAAAGAGGCAATGCCTAATCCTGAGCCACCCCCGGATATGGAAACAAAAACCCCTGAGTTTACCTGGTGAAATGATTCTGCAAGCTGCACAGCAAGGTTCACTTCTGTATCTGATCCTTTTATTTTGATGGTGTCATTATCGCCGGAGCAGGAGGCTAGAAGGACTATTAAACAGCTCAAATAGTGCCTCATAAATGTAATCAAATTAATTACGCCGAAATGACTAAAACCCGGGCGAAATACCAAATAATCAATATTATCTTTTAATTAAGAAATCCGGATGGCTGTTTCAGAGAACATCATCCATCAGTTCTGAATAGTTAAAATCATACTCAATAATGATCTTTATCAGCATCAGTGTATATTGTTAACCGTAATTTGCTTTTCGGAAAATTTGATAAATACCTGCAATGAAACCTGACCTGCTGAAAGATATTCAACAACAATTGATTGAACTTGAAAAAAAGATGCTGCTGGAAATAAGAAAAAGAGAGTTGCAATTTAAAAGCATTCACCCGCTTCAACTGTCTGCAGCAAAAAATCTGGTTCATTATTTAGTATTGCGAAATGAAGACATCCGTGACTTGCAGGATTCCCTGCATATACATGGACTTTCATCGCTGGCCAGTTCAGAAAGCCATATTCACAGCCAGTTACAATCTATTTTGCAGCGATTGGGTAAACATTATTCAGCAGAGGAATTGGATGACTGCACTTACAATTATAACCAGCGGCAGATGACTGAAAAAAGTAAAATGCTTTTTGGTGAAAAAAGAGATGCGGTTACACCTTATATAATGGTAACATTTGATGCTTCGTTTGCCGAAAATTATGCTTTAATAAAAAATCTGCTGCAAAACGGAATGAATGTGGCCCGTATCAATTGTGCACATGATGATGAAACCACCTGGTCAAGAATGATCCATCACCTCAAAAGGGCCTGCAGGTATACGGGCCTGAGCTGTAAAATCTATATGGACCTTGCCGGCCCCAAGATAAGAACAAGAATATTGAACAAGGGGAAAGATAAAGGAAAAGTGAAAGTAAAGGAAGGCGAAATTGTTTGGCTGTCAGATGATAGTAAGGGTTTTAAAGAGGATGAGATTGTAGTGAGTCCCAATGAACCGGGTATTATCCAGATGTTGAAAAAAGGAGAAAGGGTATATATAGATGACGGTATGATAAAGGGATTTATAGAAACAACGAAGAAAAACAAAGCCGCCATGCGCATTGTACGTATTTCTTCTATAAAGCAACAGATCAAAGAAGGGAAAGGCATAAATTTTCCCGATTCTAAAATCTCCATTTCCTCACTTACAGAATTTGATAAAGCCTGTTTGCCTTTTATTTGTGAACATGCAGATATGGTGGGTTATTCCTTTGTCCGGTATCCTTCTGATCTGTCGGGTCTGCAGGAAGTATTAAAAAAAATATCATTGCAACCGCCGCATATTATCATTAAAATTGAAACAACCGAAGCGGTGGATAATCTTCCGGGACTTTTGCTTTGCGGCATGCAGCAAAAAACCATTGGAGTAATGATTGCCCGTGGAGACCTTGCCGTTGAAATTGGATTTGAAAGAATGGGAGAAATTCAGGAAGAAATTCTATGGATATGTGAAGCTGCTCATATACCGGTAGTTTGGGCCACACAGGTATTAGAAACACTAAATAAGTCCGGCATGGCCACACGCTCAGAAATTACTGATGCAACACATGCTGCCATGGCCGAATGTGTAATGATCAACAAAGGTGATCATACAATAGAGGTGATAGAAACCCTCCGTGATATTCTACACCGTACAGGGGGGCACCATATCAAAAAAAGGTTCACGTTCCGGCCGCTGAGCATTGCAAAAAGGTATATTAATGGGGGATCTAAATAATTTGCTTCCTTTATTTCTTTATTGCAGCTTTTTTCTTTACAGGGATTGCCTTTTTAGATTTTGTGGCGGCTTTTCTAAGAGGGGCTTTTTTAATACCTGCAACCAGCTTCTTTGCTGCTTTTTTTATTCTCTTTTCAAATTTCTTTTCACCAAGCTGTACTTTCAGTGAAGTAAGAGAATTGTTTAACTGTTCCGTTACGGTTTTCAGCATATTTTCACGGGGAGCAGTAATTTTCTTTGCCGCTTTTTTTTTGATTGCCATCTTTATTTTTGTTAAATGATAACACAAATTTAATATAAGATTTACATTTATAATGTTAAGTTTCTCGGCCAAAGGAAGGGTATTGTGATTTTGATCTGAATAAATAACAGGTATGGCGAAAATATGTATAACCTAAACTTAACAAAGCCAGCCAATAAACAGGGTTAACTTTAATACAAAGCTTCTTACATGAACTGGACCGTTTTAATCATTTTTGGTATTGGAGCCATTGCACTGATCATTTTTCTAATAGTGCGTAATCAAAAAGATGAAAAAGTTTTTGAAGACCAGATCAAGAATGATTATCATAAACCAAAGGATGAAGAAAAGGATGCGGAAACAGATGAAGTGATGAAATGAATTTCTGCAGTTTAATATCAGTTTCGGCTCTGTTCCCCCGGGGCGTTGTGTTAAATAAAACTGTATTTCCGAACGGCTCTGCACTTAACACTCACATAACATTGTCATAATGATTTATTTACAGTAATGGCATCACTTTGCAATAATTACCAACCCAAAATCAATCATCATGAAAAATATCCAATATTTTTTTCTGGAACTTTCCGTAAGGATTTTTTTGCCCATGCTTTCAGCTTTTTATCCGCCCCTGAAATTTTTTAAGATCCATTAATGGATAAAATAAAAAAACGAAAGCTGGATATCCTTGTTCTG
>JANOGE010000100.1:0-2889 GCA_031414035.1 Chitinophagaceae bacterium
AAGGGAAAATGGCCTTACTGAACTTAGGAATTGGCACCAGGTTACAACATACACAATATGGCCCCGGGGTGATTGTTGCGGTAAGGTATGCCACCTATATTATTTCTTTTATCCATCATGGCATTAAGGAGATCGATAAAACAGATACACATCTTGATGAGATCATTGCCGAAAATGTTACTGCAGAAGTGGAAACCGTTTCGGAAGTGGAAAGATCTTTATTAAAGATTTTAAGGCAGTGGAGCGATGTTTCCGAAATTGTTCCTATTGGCGATAAGTGGCATGGGGGTACCATGAGCCTGCAGACTGCCGATAAAACACTGAAACCAAAAGATATTCCGATTGATGATTTTTTTCATAAAATAGTTATGCTGCGTGACCGCCTTCGGGTGCTGGAACAAAACATTAACAGCCATAAAAAACTGAGCGACGAAGAAAAAGTGAACATACAGCAATACATTACCCGTTGCTATGGCTCACTCACCACTTTTAATGTGCTGTTTAAGAATAAAGAGCAGTGGTTTGTGGGGGATAAAGGGAATACTGAAAATTAAATATTAATTCCCGGTACTGTCTTTTGAAATGATGAGCCCGTCTTGCGGAATCCCAAGCAAAATGCTGTTCTCGTTAATCAGCGGCTTAATTTCGTTTAATGGTAAAGAGTCCAGTAATTGGTTTTTTAAATAAAAGTTTTGTACCTGGTTATTAACCTGGCGCCATCGGATTATTTTACACTGGCAACTGGCATTTTCAATTTCATTGATCACTTCTTCAATAGTGCCTCCTTTGCCTAATTTTAAATAAATTTCCCTTATTCCGATTATTTTGTTTTTAACGCCAACATCAAAATTCCAGGAAGCGGAAATGGCCGTTACATATTTTTTATCCGGGCTTAGATTCAGTAAGGAATGCCTGGGCGATTCTGTATTATTTGTATTGTTTTTTATCCGGGAATAAACAGATACAATACCCGGTGATTCGAACTGCATATACCCGATATGATTAAAACTGGCACCATACCGGTTGTACGTAAAGTAACCCTCTTTATATTTTATCTCAATTAAGTTTGAAACAACTTTATGGTATCGTGCAGGGTCCGAAATTCTTGCCTGCGGAGATCCTGTATAACACAACCAAATTCCTTCCAGGCTGTCAATTTCCAATTTAGTTGGCTGATAAGGCAGAATGTTCATATCCTTACTGATCGTTTGCCAGGCTTTCTTTGAATTCATAAAGTTCAGCAACAGGGTAACCATTGCTGTGCATACAGCAGCCATAATTACCAAAATGATCATTATTATTCTTCGCTTTTTTAAATTCTGATCCTGTAAAAGGGAGATTTGCTTTTTTATGTCTGACGTATTCCTTTCAGTAATTATACCTTCGTCTTTTTTATCCTGTGCTGATAACTCCAGCAAATTTTCGTCGACGGGATTTTGTTTAAAGGCTTTCCGTCCTATGCCATATAAATAAATATAACAGGCATCAACAAGAAATGGCCTTGGGTTACTAACGATACCAATGAGGGCATCTTTAATTTGCCCACCGGTTATATCATATTTTCTGTGGGGATATTCCCTGGCATTTTGATTATTATCCGGACTATAACTCTCCGTTCCAAATTCTTCCGGCCGTAAGGGTAATTGATTACTGATCTCACTTAGCAAAATTGCCAATGCCTCGTAATTTTTTCTATTGGTATTTTGTATTATTTCCTGCCCGGTCTCCAGTTTATATTTCTCAATTGCCTTGGTAAGCAAGTAAATAATTTCCTCTTTACCAGTCTTAATATTTTGCATAACCCTTTGAAAAATAAGTCTATTATGAAATTTCGGAAACTATTTAACCCGTTTCGGAAACCAAGTTAATCATTTTGAAATAATTCAGAAAGCCTTTGATTTGTATAAAGTATGAAATCTGGTCTACATTGGCTATGAATTCTTTTTTAACTGATTGCCAAAACTTATGCGTATGAAAAAATTACTACATGCAGCAATTTACTTTTTCCCAAAACAAAAAGTAATTGTTGGAATTCTTTTTCTGTTTGGCCTGCTGTTTTTCCCAAATAAACAATTAGCAGCCCAGGTTAATGGTTTAGTAAAAGAAAAATCAACGGGGAGGCAGCTGGAAGGCGTTAACGTTATTGTTAAAACCGAAAAAAACGGCACTGCAACAAATAATGCAGGCAGGTACCTTATAAAAGTTGAAAACCCGCAAAAAGCCGTTTTGGTGTTCAGTTTAGTTGGTTACAAAACCTTAGAAGTACCTCTTCAGGGAAGAACCGTTGTGGATATAGAAATGGAAGATTCTTCTGTAACGATGCAGTCGGTAGTAGTTACCGCACTGGGATTTGAAGTACAGCGGGATAAATTAGGCTATTCTTCGGCTAAAATAAATGGCGAACAGGTTGCCAACTCAGGCGAAGCAAACCTGGTAGATGCAATGGGTGGTAAAGCTTCCGGAGTAAGGATTTCCCGGTCCTCTGGTTCCGATCCGGGATCCGCATCACAAATTTTGATTCGTGGTCAAAGCACCATAACCAGGGGAACTGATCCTCTTATTGTATTAGATGGAATTCCTATCAACAGTGACAGCAGGGGCGAAACCAGTCAGGGTGTTACACAACAAAGCAGGTTAAATGATATAAACCCTGATGATATTGCAACGATGCAGGTTTTAAAAGGAGCATCTGCTGCTGCACTCTGGGGCACCCGGGCAGCCAATGGCGTTGTGATTATTTCTACCAAGAAAGGAGCAAACAACAATAAGCTGAATATCAGTTTTAAAACGACCTACTCCATGGATGAAGTAAACTTTAATTATCCCCTGCAATCATCCTACGGGCAGGGTACAGGAGGTGTTTGGGCAGCTAATAATGCAAGAAGCTGG
>JANOGE010000101.1:0-30890 GCA_031414035.1 Chitinophagaceae bacterium
CTATCAAAGCGTACCGCTTATTTACAATGGCCAGGAAGACATGAATAAAAAGAGACTGAAATTTTTTATTAAAGATACCATACCCTGGGCAGGAGAAATGGACCTGGCACCTTTTTACAAAACCTTACTTACATTACGCAAATCCAATATGGCATTGGCTGCAGATGCTTCATATAAGAGATTAGCCAGTTCTGCCGATTCGGTCATCTTTGCATATCAACGGGAAAAAGAAGGCCATAAAGTCATTATTGTTTTGAATTTATCCCGGCTGCCGGAAAAATTCAGTCTTAATGAAGAAAATCATACCGGTAATCCTCTAAATGTCTTTTCAAACCAAAAAGAAAAAATTAATTCAAGACAGGAATTCAGCCTCGGCCCATGGGGTTACCTTGTTTATGATTATCAGTAAATAGTTTTAAAACGGTAAAGCAGTTGACAGAATAATTTTTGTTGGGCAATAATTTATTGTATTTTTATCAAAGTGTATTTTTTACACAATTGCTTTTTATACTAAAACGTTTGCTATGTCTGAATTTGAAACAGCTCCGGCACATCCTCAGGTAAATGAAAATAAGCCTAGACTTTCAGTAAAGCAGATACTGAATATGAGCGTTGGTTTTTTTGGAATTCAATTTGGGTTTGCTTTGCAAAATGCCAATGTGTCCAGGATATTTGAAACACTGGGTGCCGAGATCGATAAAATCGGATTTCTCTGGATTGCCGCACCCATTACAGGGTTGCTGGTACAACCGGTAATTGGATATGTAAGCGACAGAACCTGGCATCCGAGATGGGGCAGAAGACGTCCTTTTTTCTTTATAGGTGCTTTATTTTCTGCAATAGCCTTGTTTTTAATGCCACAGTCGAGTGTATTGTGGATGGCTGCAACTTTGTTGTGGGTATTGGATGCTTCTATTAATATTTCAATGGAACCTTTCCGTGCATTTGTAGGCGATAAACTTCCTTCTTCACAAAGAACTGCGGGTTTTGCCGCCCAAACATTTTTTATTGGTTTGGGTGCTGTCATTGCATCACTGTTACCCTATATTTTTACCAACTATTTCAATATCAGCAATACTGCAGCCCCGGGTGTGATCAGCGATTCAGTAAAATATTCTTTTTACATTGGTGCCGTGGTCTTTTTGGTCTCTGTATTATGGACAGTTTTTACAACCAAAGAATTTCCACCTGAAAACATAGAAACATGGGAACAGGAAAAATTAAAAACCAGGGGTCTTTTAAATGGCTTAAAAGAAATTACTACAGGTATTTTTAAAATGCCCAAAACAATGATGCAGTTGGCCGTTGTACAGTTTTTTACCTGGATCGCTTTTTTTGCCATGTGGATCTATACCACTTCCGGAGTAGCTTTAAATGCTTTCGGTACCACCGACAAGGATTCAAAGATATTTCAGGATGCCGGTGATTGGGTTGGGGTTATGTTTATGGTATATAATGGAGTTTCTGCTATAGCAGCATTTTTATTACCTATGCTCGCAAAAAGAATTGGTAGAAAATATACACACATGATTTGCCTTGTCATTGGAGGTATTGGATTGGTTTCAATGCTTTTTATCAAAACGCCAAACATGTTGTTGTTACCGATGATAGGCGTAGGACTGGCATGGTCATCAACATTAACCATGCCTTATGCCATTCTCTCGGGGGCATTACCTTCAAATAAAATGGGCTTTTATATGGGCGTTTTTAATTTCTTTATAGTTATTCCCCAAATACTGGCTGCTGCTATTCTTGGTTTTTTTGTGAAAAACCTTTTTAACGGCGAAAGTATTTATGCACTGGTGATTGGAGGTGTTTCCATGATCATTGGTGGCCTGATGAATATTATTGTTATCGATAAATCGGATGAAAAAATAAAACATTAAATACTGTTATGAAAAAATATGTATTGATCATAGTGCTGATTAATTTTTCCGGTTTTCTAAATGCGCAAACAGCGGGGGTTGATTGTTATCCTGCAAACTGGTGGACCGGCATGAAATGGAATAAAGTACAGGTAATGATTCATGGTGATGCCATTGCAAATGCTGCCGGAGGATTCAATATCAACTACCCGGGTGTAAAACTGGAAAAGGTACATAAAGTAGAAAATAGCAACTATGTTTTTCTCGACCTTTCTATATCTACTTCAGCAAAACCGGGAATGCTTAAAATAAAAGTAAACAAATCTGCATCTTCTTTCAATATTGACTTTGAATTAAAACCCCGCAGAACAGGTAATGGATCAACATTTGCACAGGGTGTTACCTCAAAAGATTTCATGTACCTCATCAGGCCCGACCGTTTCAGCAATGGTGATGAGAGCAATGACCGTGTTCCGGGAATGAGAGATCAGACTTTGAACAGAGATACGGTCTTTAACCGTCATGGCGGGGATCTGAAAGGTATACAAAATCATCTTGATTATCTGCAATCACTCGGTGTAACTTCTTTGTGGCTGAACCCGGTTATAGAAAATGATATGGAAAACCGTACCGAACATGGCTATGCATTTACCGATCATTATAAAGTTGATCCCAGGCTTGGTGGCAATAAAGCCTATCATGGATTGATTGCTGCGGCACATAAAAAAGGATTAAAAATTATTCAGGATGCGGTATATAATCATGTGGGTATCCATCATTTTACAGTGAAGGATGCTCCCATGAAAGACTGGCTTCATCAATGGCCTGCTTATACCAATACCAGTTACAAGGATCAGGCCCTTTTTGATCCCTATTCAAGTACTTCAGATTTAAAAATTATGGTTGATGGATGGTTTACTCCCCAAATGCCCGATCTGAATCAAAATAATGCTTTTGTAGCTGAATTTTTAATTCAGCATGCTATATGGACTGTTGAAGAATTTGGTATTGACGGATGGCGTATTGATACATATGCCTATAACGATCTGGAATTTATGAACCGCTGTAATCAGGCGTTGGAAAATGAGTATCCGAAAATTACCCTGTTTGGCGAAACCTGGGTTCATGGTGTACCCAATCAAAGTTATTTTACGCAGAACTATTATAATATTCCATATAAAAGCAACCTGCAGGCGGTTACCGATTTTCAAACATTATGGGGAATTACCGATGCCCTGACAAAAGATTTTGGCTGGACTGATGGAGTAAATAGACTGTATACTGTTTTAGCACAGGATTTTGTTTATAAAGACCCTATGCGTAATGTTATTTTTCTGGATAATCATGACATGGCCAGATTCTATTCTGTTATTGGGGAAGATGTGGAAAAATATAAAACCGCCATCAACTGGTTACTTACCTGCAGGGGAATACCTCAGTTTTATTATGGCGGAGAACTTGGCCTGACAGGGTTTACAAGCCCTAATGATGGATATGTCCGCCAGGATTTTCCGGGTGGATGGGCTGGTGATTCAGTTAATAAATTTACCAAAGAGGGCAGAAGTATAAAGGAAAATGAAATCTGGAATCACCTTTCATCTCTGGCCAATTTTCGTAAAAGATCTACGGCAATAACAAATGGAAAAATGATGCAGTTTATACCGCAGGATGGCGTTTATACGTACTTCAGGTATGATGACAAACAAACTGTAATGGTTGTTATGAATACTGCAAAGGAGAATAAAACAGTGGTGCTGAAAAGGTTTGAAGAAAGAATAAAAGGCTTTTCTAAAATGAAAAATATAAATACCGGGGCTATAACTGAATTAAAAGACTTTAGCTTTGATTCATACCGAAGCAGTGTGTTTGAATTAATTAAATAAGCAGGGCGGTTTTTTTCTTTTTTGGAGATTTCAAATAATGTGTTAATTTTACACATTAAATGCCTGCTACATGAAGAAGGTCTGCCTTTTCGTTATAATTTTGTGCCTGGTTTCTTCACTAAATGCCCAACGCCTGCTGAGTTGGGTTCCTGAATTTCCGGTAGATAACTCCATTTTAAGTTTTTCCGTTGATTGTAATAAAGGTAACCAGGGCTTATTGAATTTTGAAGGCGGTAATTCCAACAATGTGTATGTTCACATAGGCGTTATTACCAATTTAAGTACGGGCCCCAATGACTGGAAATATGTAAAATTCACCTGGGGTACGCCGGATCCTGCAGCAAAAGCAACGCCTCTGGGCAGCAATAAATATCAATATACTATTACGAATATACGTAGTTATATCGGTGTTCCTGCCGGAGAAACCATTAAGAAAGTATGTATTATTTTTAGAAATGCAACAGGTACATTAAAGCAGGTTAATGCTGATGTAAGTGATATGTACTTACCCGTGTACGGGAGTGCAGAATATGCAGTTCGTTTAAATCTTCCCCCTTTTGAACCCAGGTATATCCCCTGGCTGGAGCCCTTAACGGTGGCTGTTGGTGGCAGTATCAGTATTACCGGAGTTGCATCTGCAAATTCAAATCTTACTTTAAAATTAGATGGGAATACGGTTAATACGGTTACCAATGCCAATACCATATCTGCTAATCCTGTAATTACTACAGCCTGTACTCACCAGGTTTTTCTGGAGGGGAATAATGGAACGCAAACAGTAAAAGACTCATTTAGTTTTTATATTCCACCAGGTAACAATGTGGCTGCTTTACCTGCGGGTGTTGTGGAAGGAATAAACTATAATCCAAACAACACTGCACTTACTTTGGTATTATATGCGCCAGGAAAAAATAATGTTATAGTATTGGGTGATTTTTCAAACTGGACGAGCCAGTGTACCTACCAAATGAACAAAACCCCCGATGGAAATTATTTCTGGGTAACATTATCCGGCCTTACACCCGGCCTTGAATATGGGTTTCAGTATTTAATTGATAATACGATCAGAACAACAGATCCATATACACAAAAAGTGCTTGATCCGGATAATGATCCATTTATCAATGCAACGACTTACCCAAATCTTAAGCCTTATCCTGTGGGGTTAACTTCAGGCCTTGTTGGAATATTTCAAACGGCAGAGCCTCCATACACCTGGCAGGTAAATAATTTTGTAAAACCTGATAAAAGAAATTTAATGGTTTATGAATTGCTGATCAGGGATTTTACAGCCGAACACAGTTATCAATCATTGATCGACTCTTTACCATATTTAAAAAATATCGGTATTAACGCCATTGAATTAATGCCTATAAATGAATTTGACGGAAATGAGAGCTGGGGTTACAATCCTTCATTTTATTTTGCACCCGATAAATATTACGGCACAAAAAATAAACTGAAAGAATTTATTGACAAATGTCATTTGAACGGAATAGCAGTAATACTTGATGTTGTTTATAATCATTGCACCGGAAATGCACCCCAGGCAAAAATGTATTGGGATGCGGCCAATAACAGGCCGGCCGCTAATAATCCCTGGTTAAATGTTACTGCCCCGCATCCTTACAGTGTATTTAATGATTTTAACCACACCTCAACAGCCACGCAGTATTTAGTGCAACGCTCTTTACATTTCTGGCTTAGTGAATACCGGGTTGATGGTTACCGGTTTGACCTTGGCAAAGGATTTACACAAACGGTTACCAATACAACCACTGTAGAAAACTATGATGCCAGCCGTGTTGTGAATTTAAAAAGGTATTATGATGGTACAATTCCATCTAATCCGGGAACCTACATGATCATCGAATTTTTAGGAACATTGCCCTGCCAGGAAGAACAGGAATATGCAGCTCATGGTTTTATGTTATGGGGTAACAGTAATGTTACTTACAATCAATGTACAATGGGCTTTGCATCAAATTCAGATATATCTGCAGTTGTTTACAGCAGTTCACAACGTGCTTTTAATACTCCTGGTGTTGTGGGATATATGGAAAGTCATGATGAAGAACGTAATATGTACCGGAATATAACTTTCGGTAATTCTTCAGGAAGTTATAATGTTCGCAATTTGAATACTGCCCTGGCCAGGGTTGAAGCGGCTGCGGCGGTTTTCTTTACCGTACCGGGGCCTAAAATGATATGGCAATTTGGAGAACGGGGTTATGATGTACCACTCAATTTTGGTGGATCAAATGTGGCCAATAAACCACCACGTTGGGAGTATATGCTGGTTCCGGAAAGGGTTCGCTTGTATAATGCATTTAAAAGTATTATTCAATTACGCTTAAATAATACTGCTGTTTTTAACAATACTTCTTTTACTTATGATTTTAACAGTGGATTGGTAAAAGTTTTTCAAATTGCAGATCCCAATGCCAGTGGCAAAAAAGTTGCCGTTGTAGCTAATTTTGATGTTGTTGCACAAACTAAAACAATTACTTTTCAATCAACCGGCGATTGGACAAATTATATCAGTAATGGCACAGGCACCGGTCTAAACGGCGTTACAGGCAGTAATTTTAATTTGACTGCAACTTCACAAACAGTAACACTTCAACCGGGCGAATATCACATATATTTAAGCGTGCAGCCCTGTACTACTGCTGCGCCCACTGCAATAAGCCCGGTTAATTATTGCCAGAATGCAGTAGCCATTCCATTACAGGCTACCGGAACAAATTTACTTTGGTACACAACGGCAACAGGCGGTACCGGCAGCCAAACAGCCCCTACACCATCTACAACAACAATTGGCATCACAACTTATTATGTAAGCCAAACCATAGGTTGCGAAAGTCCGCGTTTGCCTGTTGTGGTTAATATAACGGTCAGTACACCTGCACCAACGGTAACAAGTCCGGTAAATTATTGTCAGAATGCAGTAGCTCTTCAACTTACTGCAACGGGTACCGGTTTATTGTGGTACACAACAGCAACCGGAGGTACCGGCAGTTCCACGGCTCCAACGCCATCTACAACCATTATAGGTAGTACATCATATTATGTAAGTCAAACGCAGAATTGCGGTGAAAGCCCAAGGGCAGTGATTATTGTAAATGTGTCAACGGTTCCTGCCTCACCAGGTATAACCAGCCCTGTTACTTATTGTCAGAATTCAACGGCAGTACCATTAACAGCAACAGGTAGTAATCTTTTATGGTATACTGCTGCATCCGGCGGCATAGGTGTTACAACGGCTCCAACACCTTCAACCGCATTTGTTGGCAGTACTGTTTATTATGTAAGTCAGTCTAATAATGGTTGTGAAAGTCCAAGAGCAGCTATAACAGTAAATATAAATGCCTCACCACCGGCACCCACAGTAACTACACCGGTTAATTATTGTCAAAATGCTGTTGCTATTCAATTAACAGCAACAGGAAATACATTATTATGGTATACGGTTGCAACCGGCGGAACCGGTAATGTAACAGCTCCAACACCTCCAACTACCACAGCGGGCAGTACAAATTATTATGTAACACAGACCGTTACTGGTTGCGAAAGCCAACGGGCAATTATTACCGTAAATGTAACTGCATTACCTTCTGCCCCGGTTGTAACTTCACCGGTTACGTACTGTCAGCTGTCAACGGTTTTACCTTTAATGGCCACGGGTACCAACCTATTGTGGTATACCTCAGCAACCGGCGGAACAGGTAGTGTAACTGCACCTACGCCATCAACAACTGTAGCCGGCAACACCGCTTTTTATGTAAGTCAATCCAATAATTGTGGAGAAGGACCAAGAGCTGTGATCAATGTAATTATAACGGCTACTCCGGCAGCACCGTCAGGTTTGAATGTATCCGGAATAACCAGTAATTCTGCAGTTTTAAAATGGACCATAGCAGGTGGTGTTTTTTACTCTGTTGATTATAAAGCAGCATCCTCCGGTACCTGGATAAATGTTGCAAATGCAATAACTACAGGCACACTGTCTATGTCTAATCTGAGTCAATCTACGGTTTATGATTGGCGGGTAAGTGCAAACTGTTCAGTAAGTTCCAATAATAATTATAGTGCAGCACAGTTCACAACCAGTTCTCACAATGGTTATATCGCAAACACAAATGATGGTTTTGGAATAAAGATTTCGCCTAATCCGGTAATAGGAAATGCGATCATTGATTTTGTTGTACCCGGTTTTGGAACGGTAACTATTACCCTATTTAATGCCTTTGGGCAAAGATTGGAGATCTTATATGAGGCCTATCATTTTATGGGCCAGTATCAGATCGCATTAACAAATCAACTGAATGCCTTACCTAAAGGTTGTTATTTTCTTCGATTACAACAATTGGATAAGGGCTATTTTACCAGATTTATTAAACAATAAATTCTTTCTAAATAAAAATAATTTTAGGATATGGAAACTTTAGTAAATGGCAAACAGGTAAAAAGTGTTAAAAGCCTGCAGGATATCCAGTCAGAGGTAAAGGTGATCAACCGGATCGCAATATCTGTTGATTGTGTAATATTTGGATTTGATGAAAACAAACTTAAAGTGTTACTGATAAAAAGTGACTTGAAAAAATTCCTGGGTAAATGGTCTTTATTAGGCGACCTGGTGGATCCTAAAGAAGAACTGGATTCTGCCGCTTACCGTATTTTAAAACAGCGTACCGGCCTGGATGATGTTTACCTGGAACAGGTTCATGCTTTTGGTTCTGTTAACCGGCATCCTGCCGACCGGGTAGTTACTGTAGCATACTGCTCACTGATAAATGTTCAGCATCATAAATTAAAAATACTTGACAACGAATTACACTGGCATGATGTTCAGAATGTTTTTGAACTGGCTTTTGACCACCAGGAAATATTTTCAACCTGTTATAAATGGTTACAAAAAAGAATACAGGAACATCCACTGGGGTTTAACCTTTTACCAAAGAAATTTTCATTACGTGACCTTCAGAATCTCTACGAGGCCATACTGAATATAAAAATGGACCGGCGTAATTTCCGAAAAAAGTTTTTTGCCATGGATTTCCTGATCGATATCGGTGAAATGGAGCAGGATGTACCGCACCGCCCCGGCAAATTGTATAAGTTCAATTTTGATAAATATTCAAGAAAAAAGAAGAAATGGGTGGGTATTGACTTTTAATTAATAGCCGGGTTTTACAGTTAAAATGACCGGTTTGGGCGGTTTAAGGCCAGCCGGGCAAACTTTTGTTAAATTAAGGGAGGGGTTCTTGAAAAAATATTTTAACAAAAAATTGGTATTCACAAAAAATGCTTTACT
Source organism: Chitinophagaceae bacterium (assembly GCA_031414035.1). Classification (GTDB taxonomy): domain Bacteria; phylum Bacteroidota; class Bacteroidia; order Chitinophagales; family Chitinophagaceae; genus Ferruginibacter. Next base: position 9,066 of record JANOGE010000101.1, read on the forward strand.
TTGTGTATGTTTTACACATCTACACTGTGTACTTTATACGCATTAATAAATACGATTGTAATTTTTTAAAAAACGAAATGCTTGTTATATGAGAAAAATTCCCAAAATACTATTGGTATTATTTTCAATGGTGTTGCTATCGCCAGCTGCCTTTTCGCAGAATGCGATTTCCGGTAAAATAACTGATTCCAAAGACGGAAATCCTGTTGCTGGAGTAACCGTATTGGTGAAAGGGACAAAAATGGCCACACAAACCGGGGTGGATGGTACTTTTAAAATTAATGCTCCGGCAGGTGCAACACTTGTATTTACTTCTATTGGTTTTGGTCAGCAGGAAGTAGTTATTGGAAGTACATTTTCAATAGACGTCAGCCTTGTTCAGGTTAACCAGCAAATGAATGAAGTGGTTGTAGTTGGATATGGCACACAGCGAAAAAAAGATTTAACAGGATCTATTGCTAAAATAGGAGCTGATAAAATAGCTAATGTACCTGCACCAAGTTTCGAAAGCGCTTTGGCTGGTAAAGCCGCAGGCGTACAAATAACTACCAGTAACGGACTTGCAGGATCTGGAGCCGTTATTCGTATACGTGGTATCAGTACCGTAAATACGCAGGCGGACCCTTTATTTGTAATTGATGGCTTGCCAATAAATATTGAAGGCGGTATATTAGGTGGCCCCACACGAAATACGGTTGCACAGGACAGAAATCCACTTGCTAATATCAATCCCAATGATATAGAATCAGTTGAAATTCTGAAAGATGCATCTGCTGCGGGTATTTATGGTTCAAGAGGTGCAAATGGGGTTATTTTAATTACCACAAAAAAGGGAAGAGGTAAAGGTAAAATAACGTTCAGTACCAGGATGGGTTTAAGTACACCGTCATTGAAACCGAAATTTGTTGATAAAGATACCTGGTTGGCTATGCGGCAGGAAGCCTGGGAAGCTGATGGTAATACAGGGCCTCAACAAAATTTACCTGGTGGCTTAACATTAGCACAGGCACAGGCAACACCGGAGACAGACTGGTGGGATCTGGCTACACAAACAGGGTTCAGCCATGAATATAATTTAGCCTATTCCAAAGGCAACAAAGACTATAATGCTTATGTGGCCGGAGTGTATTCAAAGCAGGAAAGCTATGTTAAATATAATGATTATACCCGCCTTGGGTTGAATGGTAATTTTGAATATAAAAAAATAAAGAATCTCACTATAGGCATTAGGGGCGCTTTAAATAGTGGAGTAAACAATTTATTAAATAATGCATGGAATGGCGGCCTTGGATTATCCATGAGCACAGCATTACCTTATTACCCTGTTTACAATGCAGACGGCAGTTATTTCAGGGCTGATGGCCCAACAACATGGGAATTTGGTAACTCTGGCAATAATTTTATTGCACAAAAAGATATCAGTAAATTCCGCAACGTTGATAAAAGATATATGTTTGGAGGTTCGGCTTCTTATAATATAACAAAAAAATTAAGTCTTGTAACAACAGTAGGTTACGAAAAAAGCAGTGGATTATTTACAAGTTATAATAAGTTTGTAACCAAAACCGGTACAAAAGCAACCATTACCGATTTGGGAAATGCAAACTATAATCTTTCTGACTATTCCAGTTTCAACTGGGGTGCTACTTTAAATTATGTAACACAAATAACAAAGAATATTAAATTTGTTGGTTTGTTGGGTGCAGAATACCAGGAACAAAAAACAAAAAATCAGAATTTTACAGTTGATACAACCGATGCTCCGTTGTATGATGGTGGAAAAAATACAAAATATGATAACCTGAAAGATGCCACCCCCTACACCACTTCATTTAATAAACTGTATCAAAGCTTTTTTGCCAGAACCAATTTCAGTTTTTTTGAAGGAAAATACAATTTACAGGCTTCCCTAAGGAGAGATCAGTCTTCTGTTTTCCGCGACAATAATAAAGTGGCATATTTCCCTACGGTATCCGGAGCCTGGGTAATATCTGATGCAAAATTCATGCAGAAACAAACCATATTCAATTTCTTAAAACTTAAAGGGGGTTGGGGCTTAACGGGTAACGATCGTATACCCTGGGATGCAGGATACTCAAGATATGATACCTCACGCAGCATTGGAAATAATTATGGCGGAAACCCTACCATTTATCAAACAAGCCTTGGTAATCCTGATCTTAAATGGGAAACGTCTACCAACTTAGACCTGGGGCTTGAATTCGGGATACTTAAAAACAGGGTTAGTGGTGAAATAGCCATTTACAGAAAAACTTCTAAAGATATTTTGTTAAATGTTCCTCAGTCAATATACAATGGAGCAGGTGATAATCAATGGCAAAACCAGGGTAGTATTTTAAATGAAGGTATTGAGTTTACCCTAAACACAGTTAATATCAAAAAAGGAGATTTTACCTGGACAACCAGTTTTAATATAGCTCACAATTACAATGAAATACTTGATGTTGGTAATTTACTGCCAGACGCTATTGGTGGCGGTACCAATGAAACCAGGATTATTCCCGGTTACTCTGTAGGTACTATTTATACCGTACGTTTTTTTGGAGTTGATCCTGCAGATGGTTCAGCTATCTATTTGGACAGAAATGGAAACAAAACAAAAATATTGAATGTGGATAGCCGTACCGGCGATAAAGTACCGGTGGCCAATGTAACTCCTGATTTTACCGGGGGATTAACAAATAACTTCAGGTACAAAAATTTTGAACTGAATACTTTATTCACTTTTACAAAAGGTGGAAGTATTTGGGATAACAGTGGCAAAAGAAATATGAACTTTATCACCGATTGGCAGTTATATTCATTTATGCAGGGCAATTACTGGCGTAAACCGGGTGATGATGCTAAATATCCCAGACTTACCCTTACTAACCAGGGGGGGGTAACCAATGCCTGGGATAACAATACAACCCTCCAGGTATATGATGCCAGCTTTATGCGGCTTAAAGAGTTAACATTTGCTTATTATCTGCCGGCAAAATTTATGAATAAATTTAAAATGAGTTCTGCAAAAGTCTATTTCAGCGGATATAATTTATTCTTATTTACCAGGTATCCTGTTGGAGATCCCGAAGGGGGAAGAGATGGTGAAGATAATGCGGCCCGTAATCAGTCGCCGAATGCCAATTTCTTAAATCCTCCGCAGGCAAGGTCATTTAATTTTGGTTTTAATATTACATTCTAAAATTTTAAATTTTTATAAAATGAAATTTAGCAAAATAATTTTTTCAGTTACTACTGCCGCTGTCGTCTTTACAGCGTGCAAAAAAATTGAAATTAAACCCGAAGGTACGGTAGAAACAAGCCAGGCTATTGCCAAAGAATCCGATGTTAAAGATGTACTCAATGCTGCTTATTCTCCATTAGCAGGGGGCAGCTTTTTTGGTGGCCGATTTCAAAAAGTCAGCGAATACCTTGCTGATGCGGCCAACGGTGCAGCTATTACAGGCTATGATGGGGATATTGTAAATTACAGAAGCAGCCCGAATGGCGGAACCGGCGATATTTATAAAGAGCCTTATTATGTTATTCAGAGAGCAAATAAAGTGATGGAAAATATTGGCCTGGTAACTTCATCTACAGCAATGATGGATAATTATCTTGGACAGGCTAAATTCTTAAGAGCCGTTGGTCATTTTGAATTGGTGCGTCTGTTTGCCCAGCCCTTTGGTTTTACACCGGACAATTCACAACCCGGAATAGTCATAAAAACAAGCAGTGAACTGGAACTGGGTAAAGCCAGAAATTCGGTAGCTGAGGTTTACTCTGCAGTGCTCAATGATTTAAGGGATGCACAAAATTTACTGCCTTCTTCAAACGGCATTTATCCAACCAAATGGGCGGCTAAAAGTTATTTAGCCAAAGTGTTTTTTCAAATGAATAAGTTTGATAGTGCATATAAATATGCCAATGATGTAATTACCGGCAGTTCAGCAGTATTTGAAAGCGATACACTGTTCGTTACAAAACGGTTTAACAATACGGTTTCATCCGAAGCCATATTTTACCTGGTAAATGATCCCAATAATACCCGTTTCGGGGGTTTAAGAAATGACGGAGCTACTGATATTGGTATGGCGCTACCAATAACTTCTACCACTTACAATGCCGGTATTGCCAACAGCAATGATCTTCGCAAAAAATGGTATACCAGCACTGCCGGGGTTTACGGGATCAATAAGTATAAAGCAAATCCGTTTGTATTACCTGTTTTGCACCTTACAGAAATGAAACTGATAAGGGCAGAAAGTGCAGCGGAATTAAACGCTAATCTGTCAATAGCCATTGCTGATATTAATGATATTATTATCCGGGCTTACAGGGGAACAGCTGTTCTTCTATTACCCGGTGCATCGGCTGCAACTATAAAAAACAAAGTAAGAACAGAAAGAAAATTAGAAATGATCTTTGAAACCGGTGATCGCCTTCAGGAAATAAAAAGAATAGGTGCTAAAGGTGAACCCAGTTTCAGCCATGGCGGGGCCATCTGGAACTGTAATGGAATGGTGTTGCAGTTTCCGGCATCGGAGTTTAATGTAAATACTAATTTTCAACCAAATCCAACCGGAGGCTGTTTATAATAAAACTATTAAAATCATAAAAATGAAAAAAATAACATTAATCATTGCCATCTTAGGCTTGCTGTTTTTTGCAGCATGTAAGCCGGAATCTCTAAAGGATTATGAATCTTATTCTTCTGTAAACCTGAATTCATTTCAGGGCCAATGGAAGATCAGTTTGGTTACACAAAGTGATGAAGATTCAAAAAGGAAACTTTTTCCTTATAAAACACTCGATCTTACAAATTCATTAAACTTAACCAGTATAGTCCTTAATTTAAATATAGCCTCAGCAGCTCCTGGTACATTTACTATTAATTATGGTACAGCCCCACCGGTATTTAAGATTAATTCCGGTTCCTGGAAACTGGATGACATCAACAAGCCGGGTAATTTATGGCTGATCAATGGTATTGACACCGTAAAATTTACACTGGGTGCATACAGCCAGCTTGCCAATAATAAGCTTTTGTTAAAACAGATCAAGTCTTTAAGCAGTACAAAAATGATTACTTACGAATATGAATTCTCAAAAAATTAAATTATAAAATTGCAAAAAAATGAAAAAAATCATCTTTTCAATAATATGTTTGTTTTCTCTGGTTTTAAATGCCAGGTCACAAACTTCAGGTGCAGTGGTTACTACGATCCCTTCGAGCTTTACAGCTGAAGATGTGGTAAAAATCATAGTAGATGTATCAGCCGTAGGCAACCTTGCAGGTAAAGAACCTTTGTATATGTGGACATGGAATCCGGGAAATCCAGCTCCTGGAAATGGCGATTGGACAAACTCCAATGAGGCCCGCAGAATGACAAAAGAAGCACCTAATAAATGGAGTGTGACCTTTAAACCAACTGATTTTTATGGGAAAGCTCCGGCAGAAATAACCAAAATTGAATTTTTAGTAAAGGCAAAAGATGCGACAGGCGATTTGAAGACAAATGACATTGCACTGAATGTTGATCCATTGATTTATACCCCATCGGTTTTCAGAACGTTCCCTAAATTCATTGGCAAAAATGAGATCATTACTGCCTACCTTGATCAAAACCTGGCTACCGATGTTGCTACGCAACGTATGCTACCTTCAACAGCCGAAGTTTCGTTGTATAATGGTAATACTCAGGTAGGAACAACCCAAACAGTTACTTTAATAAATGAAGGAAATAAAGTTTGGTCTTATACATTTTTCCCCCCGGGTTTATTCAGCCTGGCTCCTAATGCAGTTGCTGACAAACTGCGAATCAAGTTTAAAGGAACAGGAAGAGACATAAATGGTAACCCTATTCCGGCAGAAAGTCCGGTGTTTGAAAAAGGACTTGATGATTTAAAATAATTTGGATATCATTTAAAAAAAATAAAAATGAAAAAATTATCTCTATTAATTACCATGGCGGTCTTTTTATTTACAGGCTGTAAAAAAATTGATTTTGACCTTGATGCCAAAGGTGAATCCAATGGCATATTTAAGCTGCTGACACCTTCAACAGGAACCAACCTGGTTTTAAATGCAGCTACTCCTGCAGTAGCTGTTAATATCACCTGGTCAGCATCTGTACCCGGAGTAAATTCTATACCCACCTATAAATGGGTAGCAGCACTTAAAACAGGTAGTATTGATGAACCTATTTTAGAGATCCCTTCCAATAATGGGGGCAAGGATACCAAATTAACGTTAACCTTCCTCCAGATAGACCAGGCTTTGGGATCTAAAGGTATTGCAGCTAATGCTGAAGCAGACTTAATTTGGAGCGTGGTTACTGATAACGGATCTACGACGCTAAGAAGTGTGGATGTATTTGGAATTAAAATAACACGTTTTGGTGATGGAACCACACCTTTCATTTTGTTAGGCCCGGTTGAATCATCATTAAATAATCCCTTAACTATTAATCCGAATTCAACAACTGAAAATATTATATTCAGGTGGACAAAATCAAACCCAAAAGCGGGGGGGGCATCTGTTACGTATAAGGTTTTATTTGTAGAACGTAAATTTGATGCTAATGGTTCTGAATTACCTGCCAATTGGTCTGCTCCTTTATTCAGTATAATCTCTAACAATAATGGTGTAGATAGTTTTGTGAATGTAACGTATAAAAGGTTTAGTGATTCATTAACCAGTAAAGGATTTACCAGCCTTCCAACACCTGTGCAATTAAAATGGACCGTAATAGCCACATCGGGAACATGGAACCAGTTATGTGATTATGCAAATAACATTACGGTAGTGCGTGAAGTAAAAGTTTATATTGTTGGCAGTGCCAGCCCCGGAGGTTGGGATATTGGTAAATCAACCCGTATGATTGAAGATCCGCGTTTTCCGGGTACTTACTTCTCTTACATTCAGCTTTCCGGAGGTAATCAGATTAAATTTGTTAATGGACAAAACTGGCCTCCTTTCCCGGGAGCTATAGATTGGGGACAAGCCCCTGGTTCACCCGCCGGAACGTTAACTGATAATAATGAAAATAATATTGATATTACAGTTGCCGGAGTGTATAGGGTAACTGTTGATCTGGCAAATAATAAATTTTATCTTCAAACGGCTATTTCAAATGGAATTGGTGGCGTGGGTATGATCGGTCAATTTCAGGGATGGACTCAGCCGGCTGTAAAAATGAATTACGCTGATGTAAATAAATTTATTTTTCTTACCAATATGAACACAAATGATGAGTTTAAGTTTCATGATGGTAATGCCTGGGATAACGGCAGCAATGATAAATCCCGTTGGTTTTCTGTTGACAACACAAATAAACTTTTTGTTGATCCGGGAGCAGGTCTTAATAATATTAAGTGGACCGGAGCAAGTGGCAGGATGCGTGCAATATGGAATGGGTCAAACACAACTAATCTGCAATTCGATCTTTCACCAGCATCCGAAATGCGGGTTGTAGGAAATGGAATGACAGGAGTACCTGACTGGAATCCTGGGTCATCACCACAAATGACCTATACCGGTAACGGAATATGGACATTAACTTTAGCATTGGATGCCAATGAAGAAATAAAGTTTTTGGCAGGTAACAATTGGGGGGCTTTTGATTATGAAGATAATAGCGGCCAAAGTCAGGCAACCGGAACACCAAGGCCTATAAGTTGGGACGCCAATGGACCTAATTTTAAAACACCTGCCACAGCGGGCACCTACACCATTATTCTGAATGAAAATCTGCAGACAGTAACGATAAATTAAAAACCGGGTTTTTAAATCTGATATTAAAAAAGGTCTCAAAAGTAAAATTTTGAGACCTTTTTTTATGTCAATATTTCAGGAATAAATTATGCCCGTAGTTCTACTTTAAAAGCAAGGCTTAAGTATGAAAAATAATTACCGGATTGGTTATCTGAAGTAGCAACCCATTCCTGGCCGCCTATAAATGGTAAGCGGTCAAAACTTCCCGCAGCTTCACCAATACCAATAAGACCCGTTTCACATTTTAAACGGAAACCATAGGTCATTCCTTTTTGAAGCGGCAATCCCTTAAGTGGAAAGGAAACCCATTTTCCGGTATCGGTTCTTTTAAACTCAACGGTAGATGTTCCTAATTCCGGTCCCCATATCTTATTATCAGAATCAAATGAATGTATGGTCAGATCAACCGGTCCGTTATTGGTAATATGGGTTAAAACTACTTCAATAGCGTCTAATTCGCCTTCTGTAGGACAAGTGAAGGTTTGCCCGCTGGTACTGCTTTTTGTTTCTCCATGCCGATTACCTATCCAGGAGGTGGTATTATTAATAACCTGCTGTACAGCAGCTTTTGAATGAGCATTTGATTGGTTAGTTTCCATAGATTAAATTTTAATGAGTAAATTAGGTAGTGGTTACGGTTTATATAAATTCTGATAACTACTAACTGAAATTAGGATACAAATATTGTACTGGGTATGGGGTATTTTCAGAAAAGTTATGTTAAAATATTTTGATACATCTTTTATTTTCTATTGAAAAACTCCCGATAAATATCAAAACTTAAAATAAACAAACAGCCTGCCGAAATTTTTGCTGTCGTTTTCAATGCGGTGATACAATGGTTTAATATGTGGTAATTGTAAAAAACGTTCCACCTTCTTTCTTAATTGCCCGCTGCCTTTGCCGGGGATAATTTCTACTTCCCTGATCTTTTTGTCAATGGCGTCTTCAAAAGCCTGCAATAAAGCTTTATCAATGGCTTTGCTGTTGTTGTAAATATCGTGAAGGTCAACTTTTATTTTTGCCATGGAATGATTTATTAAATCTTCATGCTTCAAACCAAAAGAGGTAAGTTTTAAGTTTGGAATATGAGCATTGTAAAAATTCTTATGAAATAATATGCTACTTCCCTGAAGCTAAACCCCCGGATCTAAAATCTGCTATCCAGCATCAACCATCCACCAGTTTTATCCCCGTTTTCTCAAAACTTATTTTTCGTTGTTTGTATAAATTACCGGTGGTCATTTTAAATGTCTTTTTGCTCATACTAAAAAAAGAATAAATATCCTCAGGCGAACTTTTATCATAGTAAGGAAGGTATCCATTATTTTCTTTTAACAGGCGGAGTATCTTTTCAGATTCATCTTCCACACGGCTGTATCCCGGCTTGCCTGCAGATACATCAATTCTCCACCGGTCAGCAGCACTTTTATCCTCAGGATATATTTTTTTTATAAAACCGGTGAACCGGTCACCGGCAGTAATGTCCCTGTAAATTTCATTATGGTGTAATACGCCGGTATGTTTGTTGTTGATGATAACCACATAACCAATATCTGTACGGCGATAAACAACGAGGTCAACTACCTCAAGTTCTTTTACGGTTAATTCTTCATTACTTAAAAAAAGATCGATCTTTTCTGTGGCCGCCAGTCTTCCGGTTTGTTCATCAAGGTAAATTTTTACCAGGTATTCCCCATTGGGCAGCATGCCCTGCTGCTGTTTTGATTTAGGCACAAAAAGGTCTTTCATCAAACCATTATCTAAAAAAGCACCCTGGGGATTTACAGTAACTGCCCTTAGTTTTACAATATCACCTAAAATTCCTTTAGGCTGTTGTGTAGTTGCAATAAGACGCTCCTCGCCATCATGATATAAAAAAACCTTTATTTCATCCCCGATTTTTACTTCAGCCGGAACAAAGCGCCGGGGTAATAATATACCTTCTGCACCATCATCCAGGTAAAGGCCAAAATCCACTTCCCGTATCACTTTCAACATATTGTATTCCCCAACCTTTATCATAGTTTAGTATTAAATATAATAATCTTTATATCCTTCAAAGATACTGTATAGTATAAACAACAGCCCCAAAAGCATTATCTTCACAGCAATTTTAAACAAATACGATATTTTGAATTTTAAAGAATTTGGTTTTGACGAGAGGTTGATGGAAGGTATAAATGCCTCAGGTTATGAAGAAGCTACCCCGGTACAGGAACAGGTCATTCCGCTTATCATGGCAGGCAAAGATGTCATTGCATCTGCACAAACAGGTACAGGAAAAACAGCAGCCTTTTTATTACCCCTTATTAACAAGATCATTACAGACCCCCACGAGGATCATACCAATAATGCTTTGGTCATTGTTCCAACCCGTGAGTTGGCCGTACAAATAGCACAGCACATGGAAGGGCTATCCTATTTCACTTCGGTTAGTTCCATTGCCGTTTATGGAGGTGGGGATGGCAATGCTTTTGTGCAGGAAAAAAAAGCTTTGAGTCATGGTGCCGATATAGTAATATGCACACCAGGCAAAATGATGGCACATATAAAAATGGGCTATGTAAAATTAGGCGGACTTAAATACCTGGTATTGGATGAAGCAGACCGGATGCTGGATATGGGCTTTTATGACGACATCATGTTCATCATTAACAGCCTGCCAAAAAAACGGCAGAATCTTTTATTCTCTGCCACCATGCCGCAAAAGATAAGAGAGATGGCAAGAAAAATACTGCACCAGCCTGCTGAAATAAATATCTCAATCAGTAAACCTCCTGAAAAAATTATACAGGAAGCATTTATTGTTTATGATACCCAAAAGATCCCTTTGGTAAAATACCTGCTGAACAAAAAAACGTTTAAATCGGTACTCATCTTTTGCAGCAGTAAAATAAGCGTTAAGCAATTGACCCGTGATCTAAAGCGGGCCAGGTTTTTAGCAGATGAAATTCACAGTGACCTTGACCAGTCTAAAAGAGAAGATGTACTAATGCAATTTAAGAGTGGAAGGCTGCCGATTTTGGTAGCGACCGATATTTTAAGCCGGGGTATTGATATTGATAATATTGACCTGGTAATAAATTATGATGTGCCGCATGATGGTGAAGATTATGTACACCGGATTGGAAGAACGGCAAGGGCAGAAGCGGATGGCACGGCGTATACTTTTGTAAGTGTAAAAGAACAACGCAAATTTTTAGCTATAGAAAAACTATTGGGTAAACCTGTACAAAAAGCAAAAATACCCGAAGAGTTTGGCGAAACTCCTGAATTTAATGCCAATTCCCCCAGAGGGAACACCGGCAATAGAAAATTTAATAAACCCAGGCGTTTCCAGGATAAAACAAACCGGTAGTTTTATATGTTTTGATTTCGGGTTTCTTTTTCAAGCCGGTTAAATGATATTTTACCGGTTTAGCATTTCCCAGGCATAATTTTCTGCCTTACCTGAAATATATTTGTAAAAACAAGCTCCATCAATTCGGGTACCAACATATTAACAAATCCTGTTGAATACATTAATGGTGTAACTGCTTTAAAAGCAGATCTGCTCAAAAAAGAACTTGGCATATTTACCTTTAAAGATCTGTTGGAACATTACCCGTTCCGGCATGTTGATAAAACAAAGCTGGATAAAATTTCATCTTTAACACCGAATAATGAATATGCACAGCTGGCCGGTAAATTAACACAGATAGAAGTGCTGGGCGAAAAAAGAGGCCGGCGACTGGTTGCAACACTGGTAGATGAAACTGGTGAAATTGAATTGGTTTGGTTTCAGGGAATAAGCTGGATTCAAAAAGCAATTCAAATCGGGCAACCCTATTTAGTATTTGGCCGGTTGACCTTTTTTATGGGCCATCCGCAAATAGCACATCCGGAGATAGAGCATTTTACCTCACAAAAGACAGGCGACAAATATTACCTCGAACCGGTTTATCCGTCTACCGAAAAATTAAAAACAAAAGGACTAAATGGGAGGTCTATCGGCAAATTAACCTATGCCTTACTGCAAATTTTAAGTGAAAAAGATATTCCTGAAAATTTACCTGAATCTGTTATTAAGCAATATAAATTCATCAGCCGGTTTGCAGCCTGCTGTCAGATTCATTTTCCTGTAACCGAAAAACATTATCAACATGCAGTAAGACGTTTAAAATTTGAAGAATTGTTTTTTGCACAATTGCGATTGGGTTTGATAAAATCAACGCGGCACAGGTTTAGCAAAGGTTTGCTGTTTGACCGGGTCGGTAACCTGTTTAATACTTTTTATAATCAGTATTTGCCATTTGAGTTGACAAATGCGCAAAAAAGAGTACTTAAAGAGATACGAAAAGATACAGGCAACGGCAAACAAATGAACCGGCTCTTACAGGGAGATGTGGGCAGCGGAAAAACCATTGTGGCATTAATGTTGATGTTAATTGCAGCAGATAATACCCGCCATTCGGACGGAGAGGGCTTTCAAAGTGTTTTTATGGCACCCACTGAAATTTTAGCACAGCAACATTTTAATAATGTTTCCGCTCTTTTAAAGGATATGCCGGTTTGTGTAAAATTGCTGACCGGGTCATCTAAAGGAAGAGAAAGAAAAGAAGTGCTGAAATTATGTGAAGACGGAACATTAAATATTCTGATTGGTACACATGCGGTTATTGAAGACCAGGTCATTTTTAAAAACCTGGGTTTTGCGGTTATTGATGAACAGCACAAATTCGGGGTTGCACAAAGAGCGCAGTTATGGAAGAAGAACAGTATTCCGCCGCATGTGTTGGTGATGACAGCGACACCCATACCCCGAACACTGGCACTTACCGCTTATGGCGATCTGGATTATAGTGTAATAGACGAATTACCCCCGGGAAGGCAGCCCGTTCAAACACTGCACCGTTCCGAAAGTGCCAGGCCGCAGGTCATGGGTTTTTTAAAAGAAGAAATAAAAAAAGGAAGACAGGTATATATTGTTTATCCATTGATCGAAGAAAGCAGTAAACCCGATAGCTATCGGGTGGATTATGAAAACCTGATGAAAGGATTTGAAGAAGTAAAATCTTTTTTTCCGGAACCCAAATACTGGATAAGTATGGTTCATGGAAAACAACCGGCCGCACAGAAAGAAACAAATATGCAGCGGTTTGTAAAAGCAGATACACAGATCATGGTAAGTACAACCGTTATTGAAGTAGGGGTTGATGTACCTAATGCCAGTGTAATGGTAATTGAAAGTGCAGAAAAATTCGGCTTATCACAATTGCATCAGCTTCGGGGAAGAGTAGGAAGAGGAGCCGAAAAGAGTTTTTGCATATTATTAACAGGCCAAAAAATATCAAATGATGCCCGTGAGCGATTAAAGATAATGGTGGCCACGAATGATGGTTTTAAGATTGCAGAAAAAGACCTGGAAATTCGGGGGCCCGGCGATATAGAAGGCACGAAACAAAGCGGATTGTTAAACTTTAAGCTGGCAAATATAGTCCATGATAAAGTAATGCTGGAAGTAGCCCGGCATTTAGCGGAAAGTCTCCTGGATAAGGATCCTGAGATGAATGAAAAAGGGAATTTACCGGTTAAAAATTTTTTACAACAGCAAAAGGGCAAAACAGCATGGAGCAAAATTTCGTAAGTTAAAAATGACACATTAATGATAAACAAAACCTGTTTTTTAATTGTTTTATTTAGTACATTGTATAAAAAATAACCGAAAATTTGCGTAAGATAATACTACATATCATTTCTGTATTTTCAGCAGTTTTAATGATGCTGAATGCCAAAGCACAAATGGAGTTTATACAAAATAAAGGCCAATGGGACAACAGGGTTGAATTCAGGGGTGATTTTTCTACCGGTTCTTTCTTCCTGGAAAACCAGGGTTTTACGGTTTTATTACATAATCCCGGTGATTTAAAAAAAGTATCAGACCAGATGCATGGGCATAATCCGAATACGGCTACCACGGGCCAGCCGATCATATTAAATTCCCATGCTTACAAAGTGAAATTTATAGGAGGTTCTTTATTTGTTCAGAATGAACCGGATAAAATACAGGCTCATCATAATAATTATTTTTTAGGTAATGACAGAACCAAATGGGCATACGATTGTAAAATTTCCCAGGCCATTACTTACCGGAATGTTTATCCAAATATTGATGTACGGTATTACAGTGATGGCGGAAAACTGAAATATGATATTGTAGTTCATCCCGGGGGTAATGTGAATGCAATTGCCATGAAATATACCGGTGTGGATAAAATAGAGGTAAAGAACAGGGAACTGATGGTGAACACATCTGTTGGATCAGTGAAGGAATTATATCCATACAGTTACCAGGCACAGTATGGGAAAAGGCAGGAGATCGATTGCAAATATGTGGTAAGAGATAATACGGTTCGTTTTAAAATAGATGATTACGACCGTAATTCTACATTGGTTATTGACCCTACTTTAATTTTTTCAACGTTTACCGGAAGTACCCAGGATAATTGGGGTTATACGGCTACACCAGCACCTGATGGCAGCTTTTATGCCGGAGGTATTGCATTTGGTACCGGCTTTCCTGTTTCTCCGGGAGCCTTTCAAACCATTTTCAGCGGTGGGGTTAATGAAGATAATACCGGGCCATATGATATGGCGATCATCAAATTTTCGGCTAATGGCGCCAATCGTTTATACGCAACTTATATTGGGGGTAGTGGAAATGAGCAACCGCATAGTATGATATGCGACGCCCAGGGGAATTTAATTATTGCAGGAAGAACTTCTTCAACAAACTATCCCGGTACACCTACAAGATCAACCAATGATTATGATATAGTGCTTACAAAATTAAATGTTACCGGTACCGGGTCACTTGGTTCCATAAGAATTGGGGGTACCGGTAATGATGGCGTGAATATACGGGGTAAATATATTGCTCCTGATGGAGCAGATGCAACCCGTAGAAATTATGGAGATGATGCCCGGAGTGAAGTAATAGTAGATTTGGCCGGAAATATTTATTTAGCATCCTGTACCCAGTCAAATAATTTTCCGGTTACCGCAGGCTCACCCATTCAGGCAACATTTGGTGGCGGCAGACAGGATGGTGTAATACTTAAATTCAATTCTAACCTTAGTACGGTCATATTCAGTACATTTTTTGGCGGTTCGGGTGATGATGCCTGTTTTGTTCTATCACAAAGTCCGGTATCGGGCAATATATATGTTGCCGGAGGTACAACCAGTACTAATTTGCTGGGGGATAAATTTGGGGTCATACAACAAACAAACCAGGGAGGTGTAGATGGATTTATCACGCAAATCCCGAACGATGGCTCCGGAATTATAAAAACAACTTACCAGGGCACAACGGCTGAAGACCTGGTTTATGGCATTCAGTTTGATAAGCTGGGCTTTCCTTATATTATGGGTACCACTACAGGAAACTGGCCGGTTATAAATGCGGCATTCAGTAATCCGGGGAGTAAACAGTTCATCAGTAAACTGCAGCCCAACCTCTCCGCCTATGTTTATTCCACTGTTTTTGGTACCAGTGCATCTGTTCCTAATCTTTCACCTATTGCTTTTTTAGTTGACCGATGCCAGAATGTTTATGTTTCAGGATGGGGTGGAGGAATAAATAATTTGAAATTATTTCCTTCTTCAGGTACCGGGGGCTTACCTGAGGTTAATCCATTGCCGGGAATTCCCGCGGCCGATGGCGCCGATTTCTACTTTTTTGTTCTGGAAAAAAATGCCCAAAGCCAGTTATTTGGTACACACTTCGGCCAAAATGGAAGTGTAGGGGATCACGTAGACGGTGGTACCAGCCGTTTTGATGCCAATGGGGTTATTTACCAGGCTATTTGTGGCTGTGGTTCCGGTGGCACATTATTCCCAACAACAAACGGCGTTTGGTCCCGAACCAATAACTCGGTCAATTGTAATGAAGCAGCCGTAAAAATTGAAATGAATTTTGCAGGTGTGGGTGCCAGTGTGAAAGCTACAATTGCCGGAGTTATAGACACGGTAGGTTGTGTACCACTTACTATAACATTTACAGATACCCTGGCAAAAGGTAAAATGTATATCTGGAATTATGGTGACGGAACACCTAAAGATGATACTACTTTTGCTCCTAATAATTCTGTATCACATACATATACTCAGGTAGGCACTTATACATTAAGGCTTATAGCAATTGATTCAACAACCTGTAATATTTCAGATACCGCTTATGTAAAAGTAAAAGTCGGGGCCAATATAGTCAACCCGGATTTTTCATTTTTTAAATTGGATTCCTGTAACAGCCTGCGATACCAGTTTATTAATCTGACTACTGCTGTTATTCCAACATATACCAATCAATCCTTTTTATGGGATTTTGGAGATGGTTCAGCAAAGGTCAGGTCCGGTATCGCACCTGTTATTCATACTTTTCCTTCAACGGGTACTTATATTATTACTCTTATAGTTGATGATACGGTATTTTGTAATGCTCCTGATACCGCAATAAAAAACTTGCGGATAAGTCCAAATGTAAAAGCCATATTTATAACACCCAACCGCGGCTGTGTACCTTATGATGCCCAGTTTAAAAATAATTCACTTGGTGGTACGGATTGGCTTTGGGAATTTGGTGATGGCACTTTTTCTACCGATTTTGAACCCACACATACGTATAGTGCTACGGGCACTTATAATGTCCGGTTGATTGCAACGGATACAAGTACCTGTAATAAAATAGATACTTCAGCTTATTTTGCCATTACTGTTTTTCCAATACCTACAGCAAATTTCAGCTGGACACCAAATCCACCCGTTGAAAACACCATAACCAGGTTTATTAATCTTTCCACAGGCGCTAACCGTTATTTGTGGGATTTTGGAGATGGAGCAAATTCAACCCTGGCAAATCCAACACATCTATATAATGCAACCGGAGTTTATAAAGCAACATTGCATGCCTTTAATATTGCAGACTGCGAGGACAGCATTACACTGGATATTCCGATAATCATTAAACCATTACTGGATGTTCCTAATGCATTTACACCTGGGCGATTTGGCAAAAATTCGGTCATAAAAGTAGAAGGCTTTGGCATTGGCGTAATGAGCTGGAAAATATATAATCGCTGGGGGCAGGTTGTATTTTCAACTTCTGACAGAAACCAGGGCTGGGACGGAACATTTAAAGGAGCAGTGCAGCCACTGGATGTGTATACCTATACGTTAGATGTTGAATTTACAGACGGAAAAAAATTAAGAAAGACAGGGGATATAACTTTGTTGCGATAAAACGGCCTCACCCCAACACCTCCCCAAAGGTGAGGGAGCCGGAAGATCAAGGCGAAGATCATATTTTGTTAAATTGAATATTATTTGAATCAACAATGATAAATAAAGAATGATCAGAAAATTAAAAATAGTATTGCTTGTGGTTTGTATCCTGCAATTTGCAATTAATTTGCAGGCACAGGATCTCCATTTTTCCCAGTTCTTTAATTCACCCTTAACTACAAATCCTGCCAATACGGGGTTTATACCTGATGCCGATTATCGTATTGGAGCCCATTACCGTAATCAATGGAGTTCTATAATGACGGTGCCTTATAAAACGATAAGCGTTTTTGGAGATGCACAGTTATTCAGGGATAAATTAGAAAATGGATGGCTCGGTTTAGGTGCTGTATTACTGAGTGATGAAGCCGGCAGTGGTAGTTTGCGCAGTACTAAGATTTATGGTTCCCTGGCTTATCATCAGATGCTGGGCTTAAGCAGTTTGGTTTCCGCTGGTTTTAATATTGGCTGGGCCAATAAAAGAATTGACCAGAGCAAATTAAAATTTCCTGATCAGTTTGACGGAAAGTTTTTTGACAATTCATTACCTACTACGGTTATTCTGAATACCAATAACATAAGTTACCTGGATGTTCATGCCGGAATGAATTATGCTTATTTTCCCGAGGAAGATATTTATATCAATGCCGGGTATTCTATTCAACATGTAAACAGGCCTAAAGAAACTTTCTTTAACGATAACACAAATAATGGCCGGATACCCATGCGCCATACCGGTTTTGTAAATGCCATATTAAAAGTCAGCGACAGGGTGATCATTAATCCCAATGCCTATTTCTCCACTCAGGCAAGGGCTACAGAACTGGTGTTTGGAATGAATGCAAATTATAACGTATCGGAGTTTGGCGAAAAACAATTACTGGCAGGCCTGTATTACCGATTGGGTGATGCCATAGTTCCAATGGTTGGTTTTGAATTAAAAAAAATACAGTTTGCCTTCAGTTATGATGTAACCCTTTCTCCACTCAGTAAATTTAATAACTACCGTGGGGCCAGCGAATTCAGTATTATTAAGAAGGGTTTTTATCCTGAGAATGTTGACCGGCGATCTTTATGTCCTAAATTTTAACACTCAATACCAATACATCCGCCGGCCGGCGGATATATTGGTATTATTCTTCCTGCTTCAATGACGGTTTATTCCTTTTCGATCTTAATTTTGAAATGGTCATTTTTAAAATATTTCCGGTACTTAACCGTTGTAGTATCTGGTTGCTTTTTACCATCAATATAAAGGCTCTTGTTTTTATACTCTATGGTAAACCTTTCTTTTGAATTGATCAGTCCTTCTTTTTCCATTTCAGTGAACATTTCTTTGGTTAGCTTAAGTTCTTCTTTAGCTTTATCAATACCTTCTCTTGCTTCATTCATGATCCTGTCCATATCAATCCTGTTCATTTCAACGTTGGTTTTTTCTATTTCCTTTTTCGCTTTCTCCAGTTCATTTTCAATGACATCCCTGTCTATTTCATTAATTTCAAGTTTTGCTTTTTCTATTTCTTTTTTTGCTTCGGTCATCGCCTTTTGAATCTCTTCATTTTTATCTTCCCAATTAATATCATTCATTGATGATTTTACTTCTGCCAGTATTTTGTCAAGGTCTATACTTTTTAAGGAAAGCGCAACATCCTTCATGATCTTTTCCATATCCACACTTTTCAGTGATGCTTCTACTTCCTTTTGTATCTTCGAAAAATCGATCTTTTTCATTTCTTCAGCGGCCTGAAATAATGATCTGTCGAGTTGGTTTTGTAGCCTGTCAAAATCTTTCATTTTCATTGAACCACTGAATTCTTTTTCCGGTACCGTATCTTGAGGGCATTTATTTAAATCCAGATCCTCCTGTACACTAAATTTATTGTAACTGAAAGGAGAGTCCTGGAAGGACATGGTGATTCCGCCAATTAATAGAACGGCGATCATACCTGCAATGGCTTTTTTGTTTTTTAAAATAAATTGTTTCATGGCTATACTTTTGGTTGGTTTAAAAATAAATACGAAGGAATTCGTAACAAATGTAGTCAGCTCTTTTGTTATTTTCTATCCGCTAATAAAATTTAACATTTACACAGGTATAATACCCGAACGAACATCATTTTATCAACTCAATATTTTATACGATTTTTACACAAATAATGTTACATGCCTTCTTTTGAAGCACTTACGGGTAATGCTGTTACTTATATAGACCTGTTCAAAAAAATATCGGGAGAGGCTTATGTATTTACCGATACTGAGAATTTGAACAAATATGCACATGATGAAACAGAGAATCTTCATTTTCTTCCTGATATTGTTATTAAACCAAGATCAGCCAGGGAGATCAGTGCCATTATTAAACTATGCAATGAGCATAAAATACCGGTTACACCCCGTGGAGCCGGTACCGGCCTTAGCGGAGGGGCATTACCACATTTGGGAGGGGTACTACTTTCAATGGAACGTATGAATTCAATTTTAGACATTGATGAACGAAACCTGCAGGTAACAACCGAACCTGGGGTAATTACGGAACTGCTGCAAAATGCAGTAAAAGAAAAGGGCCTGTTTTATCCACCTGATCCCAGCAGCAGGGGAAGTTGTTTTATCGGCGGCAATATTGCTGAAAACAGCGGAGGGCCAAAAGCAGTTAAATATGGGGTGGTAAAAGATTATGTGTTGAATTTAGAATTGGTTTTACCTACCGGTGAGATCATCTGGACCGGGGCAAATGTGTTAAAAAATTCGACGGGTTATAATTTAACACAATTGATTGTGGGCAGCGAAGGAACTTTAGGAATCGTTACAAAGATCGTATTAAAACTTTTACCCTATCCAAAATATGACCTGCTCATGCTCGTGCCGTTTAATTCACTGGAAAAAGCAGGGGAAGCAGTAAGTGCCATTTTCAGGGCTGGTTTTATACCCAGTGCCCTCGAATTGGTAGAGATAAATGCGTTAAAGATTGTAGCCAAATTTGTGGATAGTACTATAGTTCCTGTTACCGATGATATGGAAGCCCATTTAATTATTGAAGTAGACGGGAATCATCCGGAAACATTAATGAGCGAAATGGAGGCCATTTCAGAACTGCTTACCAAATATGATTGCGGGGATGTGTTTTTTGCCGATGATGCACAGCAAAAAGCAGCGTTATGGAAATTACGCAGGCGTGTTGCCGAAGCCGTAAAAATAGATGGCTATACTATTGAAGAAGATACCGTTGTGCCAAGGGCAGAATTGCCGGCTTTAATTCGTGGTGTAAAAGCATTGGGCAAACAATATGATTTTCAGGTGGTATGTTACGGGCATGCCGGCGATGGTAACCTGCATATCCGTATTAAAAAAGAAGGTTGTATTTACAGTTTGAATAACCCGGATGTTATTCCGGCATTAAAGGCTTTATTTGAACTGGTTAAAAAACTGGGCGGAACCATCAGTGGCGAACACGGTATTGGCCTGGTGCAAAAAGAATATATGGATATCGTTTTTGATGCGGCGAATTTGCAGTTAATGAGGGGAATAAAAAAAATATTTGACCCCAATAATATTTTGAACAGCGGTAAAATATTCGACAATTGATTAAATTGAACAGGAATAAAGCGGTCAAAGATTTTTTAAATTATAATTAAAATTAAAACCAGGGTACATGAAAAAAATTATTATTCTTTTGGTAATGATGAATGGGTATTTTATCTCTTTAGCACAGGATGAAAATAATTCCGGGGATGAAAAGAAAGGAGGATTTAAAAAAGAAAATCTGTTTGTAGGCGGTGATATTACTTTGGCTTTTAGTAATTTATATACAGCCTTGGGCGCCAGCCCTTATTTTGGGTATAGTATCTTTGATAAGTATGTAGATGTAGCTGCTTCCTTCAATTTCATTTATACATCTCAGCGTGATTATATCATCTATGGAGATAAAATCAGACAAACACAATTCGGACCGGGGGCTTTTGTCAGGGTTTATCCTGTTAAATTTTTATTTACCCAGGTTCAGTACGAACATAATTTTATTAATTTTAAATACCTTCCTGCAAATAATTCAGGGTACCTGGAATCATCAGATAATATTGATGCCAATAGCTTATTAGTTGGTGGTGGGTTTGCAGGTGGCAGGCAGGGTAAAGGAAGCAGCTTTTATTATATTTCGGTAATGTGGGATGTGGGAGGGGCATCGCAATCACCATATGTAGATGGATTGGGAAGATCCATACCTATTTTCCGGGCCGGTTATAATATTGCCCTGTTCCAGGGCAGGAGAGGCAGGTATTGATCATCACAGGAATTTTAGTAAGTCTTCCGGTGAGCTAAGTACAACCAGTTTATCTTCTATTTTATCATATAAAAAACCTTCATTCTGCATGGTTTCTGCAAAGGCCAGTAAATGGTCATAAAATCCGGCCGTATTCAGGATGAAGATTTTCTTATCATGAATATTTAACTGGTTCCAGGTTAGCATTTCAAAAAATTCATCCATGGTACCATAGCCCCCGGGAAGTATAATGGCGGCATCACATTTTTCGTAAAGCATTTTTTTACGGGTATGCATATCATTAACAATAATTAATTCTGTCAGGCCTTCATGATGATGCTCCCTGTCTTTTAACATTTCAGGAATGATGCCAACTACTTTTCCATCTTTTTCCAGAACAGTATTTGATATTGTACCCATAATGCCTTTATTACCGCCGCCATAAATCAATATAATATTATGGGAG
>JANOGE010000102.1:0-6398 GCA_031414035.1 Chitinophagaceae bacterium
GATGAATTGTTTGACAGCACAATATAGGTTTGGTCTTTATCAACATTTCTTGCCAGGAAGGTTGTATAGCCCGGCCATCCACCTGAGTGTGAAATAACATAACCCATTTCAGTCTTTTCCATAAATACACCAAAACCATAATGCGATTTCTTTGCTGTATCCACCATGGCCTGCTCTTTCAGCATTTCATTTTGTGTGGCTTCGCTTAAAAGTGTATGATTTTTTACCGACCTGTCCCATTTTAAAAGATCTGCAGTGGTGGAATTCACTACACCATCACCCTGTATACCATCCAGATAGATTACATAATTAAACTCGGTTACACTATCAGGCATAAAGTGTTTTTGTAAACTGTCGTTATAAACAAAACCAAAAGCATAATTGGCAATGGTATCTTTTAATGAACGGCGGGTATTATAAATACGGGTATGGTTCATTTGTAATGGCTGAAAAATATTTGCTGCCAAAAACTCACTAAAAATTTGCCCAGAAACCTTTTCTACAATGGATGCAAGTATTGCATAAGCAGTATTGCTGTATTCCCATTTTTTACCCGGTGCAAATAAAACAGGTAACTTTTCTTTGGCCAGAAAGGCGATCATATCATTATTGAAAGCAATTTTACTGTGGTCCCATTTTTCATTCATGGCGCTTTCATAATCGGGCAGGCCCGATGTATGGGTAAGCATCTGGTAGATGCTGATGCCGCTGTATGACAGTTGGGGAAAATACTGCCGAAGCGAATCGGTAAGTTTTAATTTGCCATTATCTTTTAACAATAAAATAGCGGTAGCCGTAAATTGCTTACTTAGAGATGCCAGTTCAAATACGGATGAATCATTCAGCAAATGCTTAGTATCAAAATTGGCATAGCCATAGGATTTTTGAAAAACGATTTCCCCTTTTTCGGCCACCAGCACATTACCGTTAAAGCGAAAATATTTTGATTGGGCAGTAAGGTATTCATCTAACTGTGCCGCTGTTTTGTTGGTTTCTTTATTTGAGTTGCAGGCAAACAGCAGGAGTGTTGTGAATGCCATAAAGGTAATTTTTTTCATTTTTTATGTTGATTCTTTTTTTAAAATGTATGCTGTTTTTTTTAACTTCTTTTGATAAGTGTTGAATGCAGGTGTTTTACCTTCCACTGTTTTTTCTTTTTAACTAAAACTACTGTTTCCAGCCAATGTACATTCACCTGTTTTCCATCCCGGGTTATTGCTGACTGAAGACGATAAGTAACCCATGCTATAGTTTTATCTGCTGTGGTATTAATGAAATCAAAAGTATTGGTACGTTTAAAACCTGCTGCCTGGTTTTGGGTAATGGCTTTCAGGATAAGCGTATCCATATTCCATACCTGGCCATATTCATATAATGCAATACCGGCCGTGCAATAAGTTTTCAGGCTGACCGAATCCCGGTTGGATAATGCATCAAACATTTGTATAACCGTTTGCTGTACAGCCTGCTGATCTGCAGTTAACGGCTCCTGTGCCATCAGCATGGATGATATTGAACAAGCCAGCAGGAGTAAAGCAATTTTTTTCATGATTTTTTTATAATATAGTTTCCTGAGGAGCAACAATTTATTTTTGGTTTTAAATTTCTTCATGATAAAATGTTTTTACAAATAACTCAGCCACCATTTTTCTTTGTGGTTGGTTTTATATTTATCGTACCATTTGCACAATGGATATAAGAGAATGATGACGGCAGCCCAAACGGCATACACTATTGCAAGTCCATATCCTTCACCGGGAATGACAAACATGAATGGAAGGTTCGGCATGGAGTTAATGGCATCCTGTACGGAATGATTGCCCCTGATAAAAAAGGCGACCACGGCCAGCAGGTGTATCAGGTAAAGGTGAATGATATAATAGAAAAAGGCAGTTCTTCCAAAAATGACCATAATGTTCGTAAAGACATTTTTTATTTTTTCCATAAATGACAACAGCAATAAGGCAGGCCCTATTAAAATACACAGGTAAAGTAAGGAAGGGGGATACTTGGTTACTTTCATGAAAGAAAAGAAAGTATAGAGGTTGTTCTTTTGTGTGGACCAAGCCGAGGGGTCACCATAAATATTAATGAAACGCACAACAACAAATAACACGATAAGTCCGAGCCCCAGCCACCTTAATGTTTTACGCCGCTCCTCTTCCGTATATTTTGCCGAGAAGAAGATGCCAGCACAATAGCCCAGCATCATCACACCCGTCCATGCCACAAAAGGATAAACCATCATTACAAAATGGTTAGGTGCGTAGGAGTATAGTTTGAAAAATCCGGAGTGAAACAGGTCCCACCAGAAACCGGCTTTAAAGCCAGGTGCCGATTCGGGAATATCGAGGAGGTTGTGGCCAAATACGATGATCAACCCCAATATTAAAATAGCACGATAGGGCAGGTGTATAGCAAGACCCAATATCACCATGCTGATACCGATGGCCCAGATCACCTGCATGGGATGAACATGATACATGGGATCAAAGGTCCAGGCCAGTGAAATAATAAATAACTCAGCAAATATCAACCACAGGCCCCGTTTGATCAAAAAGGCGCTCAGTTCTTTTTTTGTTTTTCGTAAGCTCTGTAAATAAATAGAAGTACCCGACAGGAAAACAAAAATGGGAGCACAAAAATGGGTGATCCACCGGGTAAAATATAACAGCGGGGTAGTAGTTGCTAAATTCAACGGATCATCTATATTGGCAGAAATATGAAAATAATCCCGGGTATGGTCCAGCGCCATAATGACCATAGCTAGGCCACGAAGGATGTCGATGGACTCAATTCTTTTTGGTGCAGTTAGTGTTTGTTGCATGGTGATCGTATTTATTTATTAAGGATACTTTTTATTTCATCATCATCGCCTGTCATTTGCCAGCGAACCAATGATACAGGTATTACTCCTGCACCATAAAGGGCATCAAAGAAATGATAGAGTTTAAATTCATTACCCTGCTTTCTGCCCACATCCATCATCAACCGCTCAATAAAATATTTGCCGGTTACATAACTGGTGCCATAGCCGGGCTGGCGTAAATACAAATGTTGTTCAAACCCAACCAGGCTTTCATCACCCGTCCAGCCTTTTGGCGTCCACTCCACCTGGAACTTTCTTGCCTGCTCGTAATTGATCATATTGGCCTGCGCATACAAAGAAGCCAGGCCACGGGCACAGCGCTGGGCCAGCATGATCCAAACCAGTTCACGGGCACGTGGATTATCATCCCACAAACCGGCATGCATAAAAGTTTCTTCCATACTTGTTGCCAATCCTTCTGAACGTTGCATCCACATATTATACGGCAGTGCATCTTTGCGCATTTCACTTGTATGTGGTTCTTCTGTTAACCTTGCAATTTCAAACCAATGTGTGGAATGAGAATACAAAACCCCCGGTTCACGGTGAATTATATTAGCAAAGAAATTCCGGTTGTTCTCAGAAATAAAATTACCAATATGATTACGCAGCGCCGGTTCCATATAATCTTTCACGGGTAAAATTTCTTTTTCCTTTAAAAAGTTCATTATTTTTTTTACTGAAGCACCCGTTCCTTCATTGAACGCTGCAACATTGGAGTAGGCTTTTAATTCAGGTATTTTACTGTTGCGTTCTCTTTCTAATTGGAGTGAAGCATAAGCCCTTGTTAACTCACGGCTTAATAAAGTCACTTCTTCTTCCCATGTACAAGGAACCAGTAATACATTGCGTAAATGCCAGGTATAATTTTCTTTACCAATACCCGATGGGCCGTTTTTATTGGGTAATTGTTTTTCCAGCCAAACAATCAATTGATCACTTGCATGCTTTGCATTGGCAATGGCAGCTTTTAATACTGTGCTGTTCGTTGTTGTTTTCTTTTCCAAATCTTCCAGCATCGTTAGCTGGTCTTTCATATTACCAATGCCTGCACTCCATAAATCCCGGGCATTGCCGGTGAGATTTATTTTTGCCTGCTCGTATAATGGCGGAATGATCTTTAATTGTGCCGTTAATTTATTTTCAGCTTCTGTTGTTAATGGGAAAATATATTTCCATAATTCAACCGCGGCAAAACTGGTGGGGCCTTCATGCTCGGGTGTATCACTTTGTTCATTCCATACTATGGCATAAAAAGCAGGGTCACGCACCCAGGGTTTTAAAATGCGGTTATTATAATCCAGGGCATTCATTTCTGCCAATAGCAAAACATAATCTACTTTTTGTTCTGTTGACCAACCCGTAGTATCCATCTTTGCACGACGGGCTTTGTATTGCAATAATGTTTGTTGATTTTTTACAATTGTTTGGCTGCGGTAATCGGACACAGCATTGGGGAAAGAAGCACGTTCGAGTATCCGGAGCTCATTGCATAATTGCAGGAGTGCCGGGTAGGAATTGGTTTTAGTTTGTGCAAAACAGTTGAACACAAACAAAGTGGCAAACAGTAGAGTAATAATTTTTTTCATGATGAACAGTTAGTTGAGGTGATATTCTTTATTTATAAATTTCCAGAAATAAGTTTTCCGGTTTTTTTCTTTGGTCCCGATGGCTATCGGGATGGTCCCTCCTGGGGCGGGAAAACTGTGTTGCTGTACTTCCATATCTTGTTAAGTTTAAAATTGTGCGCCTGCCTGTCCGCTAGTCAGGTTAGTATTTGAAAGTTCTTCGTTTGCTGTAATGGCTGCTGCTTCATGCAAAAGATTGTCTTAAGCAGAAATTATTTCTTCATGACCAGTATTTTTATCTCTGTTATTTTCAGGCTTGTTATTACTTTCTTCCCGGTTGGGATCCTGTAATTTATCTTTTGCTTTCATGTATCTAAAAGTAATTTGCTTTGAAAATTTTGGTAGCATTACACAGGAATGGATAACGCATGAAAGATAATCAACTATTGCCATGATTTCTTATCTTCAATGAACAAAAACCTGCACATAAATTATTACTGTATGAAAAAAAGAATAAAACTGCTGCTCATTATTTGCCTGATGCCGCCTGCTTTTTGTTTTGCTCAAAACAAAGATTCCCTTGCTATAGCGGCCTTTATTAAAGAAGCCAATGAAAATTCGCAACTGGAGAACCTGGCCAATGAATTATTCAATGGCATCGGGCCCAGATTGGTAGGCACACCCAAAATGCAGCAGGCTCACGACTGGGCCGTGGCGAATTATACTGCCCTGGGTATTACTGCCCGAAACGAAAAATGGGGCGAATGGCGTGGATGGGAAAGGGGTATCTCCCATATCGACATGGTATCACCCTGGATAAAATCATTGGAAGGAACACAACTGGCATGGAGCCCGAATACAGGTGGCAAAACCATAACTGCCGAACTGATCATCCTTGCTGATGTGGCCGACTCCCTGTCTTTTCAGCAATGGTTGCCCGGTGTAAAGGGAAAGTTTGTAATGATATCAATGAAACAACCAACCGGCAGGCCGGATTATAACTGGGATGAATTTGGTACAAAAGAATCGGTTGAAAAAATGAAAAAGGACCGAACTGCCCAACAGGATGCCTGGCGCAAACGGATAAGTAAAACAGGATTAAATAATACCAATCTTGCATTAGCGTTGGAAAAAGCCGGAGCGGTGGGAATCGTTGGATCTAACTGGTCGGCGGGCTTTGGTGTAAATAAGATCTTTGATGCCAAAACAAAAAAGATACCGACCGTTGATATCGCTCTGGAAGATTATGGCTTGTTATATAGTTTGGTTGAATCCGGTAAAAATCCAAAGATCAGTGTTCGTGCCGATTCAAAAGAACTGGGCATGATGCCGACGTATAATACCGTTGCTGAAATAAAAGGAACTGAAAAACCGGAAGAGTATGTGATGATGTCGGCACATTTTGATTCATGGGACGGGGCTACCGGCGCTACAGATAACGGCACCGGAACATTGGTGATGATGGAGGCCATGCGGATTCTTAAAAAATTATATCCCAACCCAAAGCGTACCATTTTAGTGGGGCATTGGGGAAGTGAAGAGCAGGGTTTGAATGGTTCCCGTGCATTTGTAGAAGACCATCCCGATATCATAAAGAACATGCAGGCATTGTTTAACCAGGATAATGGTACGGGCAGGGTAGTAAATTTGGGAGGCGCAGGATTTTTACACTCCTATGAATATTTGAGTCGCTGGTTATCGAAAGTACCGGCTAATTATAAGCAGGCATTGGAAACACGATTCCCGGGTTCTCCTGCCGGTGGTGGATCGGACAATGCTTCTTTTGTAGCTGCCGGTGTACCCGCATTCAGCCTGGGTTCCAACAGCTGGTTGTATGGAAGCTATACCTGGCATACCAACCGGGATACTTATGATAAAGTTGTTTTTGATGATGTTAGAAACAATGCAGTACTTACTGCCATTATGGTTTATATGGCCTGCGAGGACCCGGCCAAAACACA
>JANOGE010000103.1:0-4494 GCA_031414035.1 Chitinophagaceae bacterium
CGCTGCACCAATGAAGAAAATTACCTGATGCAGAAATTCATCCGTGCAGTGATCGGTACCAATAATATTGACAGTTGTGCCCGTGTTTGTCATTCGCCTACTGCGCTTGGCATGCAACGTACTTTTG
Source organism: Chitinophagaceae bacterium (assembly GCA_031414035.1). Taxonomy (GTDB): domain Bacteria; phylum Bacteroidota; class Bacteroidia; order Chitinophagales; family Chitinophagaceae; genus Ferruginibacter. Next base: position 128 of record JANOGE010000103.1, read on the forward strand.
GAACCGGTGCTGCAACCAATTCCATCAAAGACCTGCAGTTCACCGATTGTATGATGGTGATTGGTGCTAACCCCACCGATGCACACCCCGTAACGGGTGCCAAAATGAAACAACTGGCCATGAAGGGGAAAACACTTATTGTGATCGATCCCCGAAAAATTGAATTAGCGAGGTATGCTGATTATCATTTGCAGCTGCGCCCCGGCACTAATGTGGCCTTACTGAATATGATGTTGTACTACATTATCAAAGAAAAACGGGAAGACAAAGAGTTTATCAGCAAACGTACCGAAGGTTATGAAGATTTTAAAAAGCAAATTCTGGCGCTTGATATTGATGAACTCGAAAAAATTACCGGTGTAGAAAGAGGCCTTGTAAGAGATGCTGCCATTGCTTATGCCACTGCAGGCAATGCCATGTCTTTTCATGGATTGGGTGTAACAGAACATTCACAGGGTACATTTACGGTAATGCTCATTGCCGACCTGGCCATGATAACAGGTAACATTGGCCGCAGGGGTGTTGGTGTAAATCCGCTGCGTGGACAAAATAATGTACAGGGAACGGCAGATATGGGCTGCCAGCCGCACCAGGGGGCAGGATACCTGGATGTTACCAATCCGGAAAACCATAAAATGTATGAAGCATTTTATAGCGCCAAACTTCCTGTTCATATCGGGTATAAAATACCACAGATGTATGAAGCTTCACTCAATAACAAACTGAAAGCAGTATGGGTGATCGGTGAAGACATGGCACAAACAGACCCCAATACACATAAAGTGATTGCCGCATTAAAAAACCTGGAACTGTTTGTGGTACAGGAACTCTTTATGACAGAAACGGCAAAGCTGGCAACGGTAATTTTGCCGGGTGCATCGTTCCTTGAAAAGAGCGGAACATTTACCAATGGCGAAAGACGGATCCAAAGGGTAAACCAGGTAGTAGAACCTGTAGAAGGCACCAGGGTTGACGGACAGATCATTGTGGATATCATGAATAAAATGGGATATGCACAACCTGATTATAACCCCGAAACTTTACTGGAAGAAATTGCACAGATCGTTCCATTCTTTGCCGGTGTAAAATGGAATGAATTAGGCGATAACGGTAAGCAATGGCCCGTTGCAAAAGACGGAACAGATGCAGATATGTTGCACGTGGATACATTCAAGCGTGGCCTGGGTAAATTTGTACACAACAGCTTTAAAGAATCAGAAGAGATCGTTCAGCATGGAAAAGAATATCCGTATATCATTACCACCAACCGGGAACTGGTACATTATAATTGCGGCACCATGACACGAAGAACCTATAATAATAAAATTCTTTCTGAAGATTATTTGCTTATTAACCCCGCAGATGCTGAAAAACATTTGATCAAAGAAGGGGATATGGTTTGTATAGAATCGGCAAGGGGAAAAGTAGATGTAAAAGCGAAAATAACCGATGAGGTAAAACCCGGCATATTAAGTTCCACTTTCCACTTTCCGGAGATCATGATGAACAACATTACTTCCGACATATCCGATACAGAAGCCATGTGCCCGGAGTATAAAGTGGTGGCGGTAAACATCAGGAAGAGTAAAGGAAAGTATAAATTAAATAAACAGGAGTAGCAGAGATGCCGGGCTGCTACTTGAAATCCAGATCCAATGCGATCTTAAAATTACCTCTCAAAATACCCGTAATATTTACCGGGATCGTCCCGTTTTGTTCAGGAACCGTATAAACACATTCATTGGCTGCATTTTGTGCACCGGGTATTGTCATCTTAACTGTCTCCGGCGACTTGTTGGTAAATATCAATTTCGTTCCTACAGGTATGCTCTCATAGTGCACCATGGCCTGTACATTTTCTTTTGGCTTTATAGAATTTTGGGTAAGTGCAAAATCAAGAGAATATATATTAACCATTTGACTTTCACTGACCCCGTTTGGAGTGGTAATGTAAGCCCGTTGCTCTCCGGGTTTAGTATTGGTAAATACGGTCATTTCCTTATCAGATGCTGAAAGCGTTTCCTGTAGCTGTTCGCCGCAGGTCAGTTTTGCATCGGCGCCTAAATTTTGACCACGTATGGTAACGGCTTCACCATTGGACAGATTTTTTGGTAATGGTTCTATTACCGGTGGGGCGATGACTCTTGCTACGGCCGGCTGAACAGTTGTATTTGACCTGATGATCTCATTACCCTTTTTATCAAGGACTTTTATGACAGCAACTGATTGGTTAGACAGTCCGCCGGCGATTGCCGGGAAATCAAGAACAGCATGCCCCTTATTATCGGTCTTTGCCTCTGTTTTCTTTCCGTTCAGTTCGGCGCTTACAACATTTCCTTCAATAGTTTTGGTTCCAAGAACGGACACCAGCATTTTTTCATCTGACAATACGGTGCCCGTAACATATAAAGTCGGTGTCTGCACCTGGCACACAGCAATGCAGTTACCTATTAGGGCTATAAAAAAGAAAGATAGCTTTTTCATAATATTAAATTTTGTTCAATGAAAGTTACAAAATTTATTTGCTGAAGTCCAATAATAAATTTTCAAAACCCGGAGTAATGTATAAGTCGTTAGATGATTGAATATTGCCGGCGAAGTGAAGTCAGGTATTCTCAGCAGCACCTTTCATTTTCCGGAGAATATGATGCGCAACATTACTTCAGCTATATTCAACTCAGCGGTATTGCCAGGAGTATAAAGTGATGGCGGGAAACATCAGGAAGAATAAAGAGAAAAATAATAATGAACAGGCTTAACAGGTTTTATTGGGGTTTTCGTAATGATCACTTTGGTCTTCATGTGTTTCATCCAGGCACACAAAATCCTTTTCAATCAACAGGTATAAAGATTCCGTTGCTGTCAGATGCATTTTTGTATCCATTCCAACCACAGCATTATTGGGCCAATCTTTTACAAAGGTTTTAGGAACCAGCAGGGTTATCGTATTGTTATCCAGTATGGCCGATAATTCCGTTGCGGCATCATCAGCCTGCAGCCTGTATTCAAATTTGTTAGTGGGAAAAGTGGTTTGTTCCTGCAGGTACCCGCTGTTAGCCAGAGTGCTTACTTCCGTTTTTGTAAGCCTTATCCTGATTGAATTTCCTTTTATGCGTAGTTTCATATGTTTACCTCACCCTCTGTCCCTCTCCAAAGGAGAGGGAAGCCTGGCTGTTGTTTAGTGATTTAACTTTTATATTGACTCATCATCATTTTATCTTTCTTTGCATTTACTTTATTAGGTCTTCACTAAATAAGGCAACGGCTGTGTTGAATTTATCGCTGCATTCCGCAGCGCCTAAAGCCCCTCTCTCTTGGAGAGGCCTGCCCGACTAAGTCATTCAGGCGGGGATTGGGGTGAGGTCCTTATCCTTTCTTTTCCTGAATAGATATTGAAACGGTCATTCCGTAAAAAGCCTACCAGTGTTACTCCTGATTCATTTGCCATTTCCACCGCCAGGCTCGACGGTGCCCCAACCGCAGCAATAATTCGTATTCCGGCCATCACGGCTTTTTGTACCAGTTCAAAACTGGCACGGCCACTTAAAAATAAAATACAATGGCTTAGGGGCAACTGCTTATTCATCAATGCAGCGCCAATAATTTTATCCAGTGCATTGTGCCTGCCCACATCTTCCCGCAGTATGATAAAGTTACCGTCCACATCAAATAAAGCACTGGCATGAATACCACCGGTATCTTCAAATAATTTTTGATGCTTTTTTAAATCATCCTGCAGATGATCAAATACAGATGCGTTGATGCAAATGTTATCTTTTTCTTTTCCGTATTGCGAAACGGTTCTTATCGCATCAATACTTGCCTTGCCACAAACACCGCAACTGGATGTACTGTAAAAATTCCTGGATGCATTTACAAGAACAGGAATTATATTTTCATATAAAGTGACCAATACCCGGTTCTCCTCTGATGACTGTTGTTTTATTTTCTCTATGACTCCGGCCTTTTTTATAATGCCTTCTGTAAATAAAAAACCCGCTGCCAGTTCTTCATCATTGCCCGGGGTACGCATGGTTACGGCAATATTCTTTTGTATGCGGCCGGTTTGCGTACTATATGCCAATTGAATTTCAAGAGGTTCTTCCACAGCAACCCTGTCATCTGTCTCGGTTTTTTTACCGGCAATGATCTTTTGGATAATAATATGTTGAATGGGATTGTTTGGCATGGTTTAAAGTTACTGAAAGAAATTTTGATACAAGATACAGGATACAGGATGCAGGATGCTGGATGCAGGATACAGGATGCAGGATACTGGATACTGGATACTGGATACTGGATACAGGATGCTGGATACAGGATGCAGGATACAGGATGCTGGATATGCTGATCCAATGAGGGTTAGT
>JANOGE010000104.1:0-9810 GCA_031414035.1 Chitinophagaceae bacterium
ATGAGGATGACCTTGCACATATAATTATCTATTATGGCATACCTGAAGCAGAGAAAATCTATTTGCAGGTAAAGAATGACAAAGACTACGAAGTACTAATTACACCTGCAGACTTACTGGTTATGGCTAAATCTTTACGGATGGGTGGCAGAAGATTGGATAAGTCTAATGAAGTATTATTCTTTATTGAAAGAAACTTTCCTGCAGATAATAATGTGCTTATTGAATTAGCAAGAAACTTTATTGAATTAAATAAGTTTAAAGATGCAAAGAAATATTTGGATAAATTGCTGGCTGCCGATAAACAAAGCAAAGATGCTTTGGAGTTAATGAGGTTAATCAAATAAGCTAGCCGATTATAATGCCCCTAATTGCTTTAAAAATTTTTCAGAATTTTCTTTTGTGGCTTGTGGAGGATTCAGTGTTAAAGCTTTTTGGAAGCTTTTGATTGCATTGGGCTTATCGTCTTTAGCTACATAAGCTTCACCAAGGCTATCCCATATATTTGCGCTATTTGGAAAACGTTGTGTAGCTAATAAAAATATCTCAATGGCTTTATCTATTTGCCCAACACCGAGTAATTGGTACCCATACTGATTTAACTCAGCTTCAGTAATCCCCGTAAGTTTCATTGCTTCATCCATTATTTTATCGGCTTCTGCATTCTTCTCTAGTTGTCTCAGTAATCCTGCTTTGGTGCTATAATTTCCAAAACTTTTATTTCTTGCAATTGCAACATTTATCCATTCGATGGCTTTCTCTTGATTCACTTTGTTTTGTAGAGCATAATTGGCAGCACTTGAATAGCCCTGCCAGTTAAACCCTGTTACGCTTTTTAATTGTTGAGCTGCATTCTCCATAATAATCTCATCAACGTTAAATTCAATTTTTACTGGAATCTGCTTCATTTCCCAATTCAGGACTAACTCCGATGAATTTTTTTTAATATTGATAAAGTCATAGGTAAGAATTTCAACAAAGGGATTAATTCGTAAACTAATCTTTGCCCTTAACTGATCTTTTTTTGCTTCATAAAAGAAGCTTCCCCATGACCGATATTCTTTTGATAAAATTACTTCGCCGGTGTTATCATTGTTAACCACAAAAAATAAACCATAAGATCCTGCTGCTACTATCTGGCCTTCTACTTTAGCAGGGTGTGAAAATTCTATTACAGTATTTTCATTTGCGCCTGCCCGCCACGGGGCTTCATTCCCTAATCCAAATGCTTGTTTATTCCATCCAAATGGAACTTGTTTCCCCCAAATTTCTCTCTTTTTAACTGATGGCCTGGAATAAGAAACCGTTATTTTTGAAATACCGATGGTTTGTGAAACACTTGCTGCCGGACTCGCAGTTCTTGGAACTAATATTTCTATGGGATTCTGACCATCTACATTTATCGAGATAATACCAAGAAGTAAGAGAGCTAATAATTTGAATTTGTTTTGTGCTAGCATATTGCAAAAATTTATTTGAGTTGTTATAAAATTAGTTTAATTCCGTTGTTTTAAGGGACCATTCATAAAGAAAAATAGATAAACTCCAATTATTGTTGATGAATAGATGAGTAGAGGAAAAATTCTTAAATTATTTTTTAAACTTATGAGTATTTTGGTAAGGCAGGTGTGTTTTAACCCACTTATTATTTAAATGGGTTATCAGAGTGGATAAAAATTGCTTTACCTATTGGTGGACTAATTTTATTTAATAATTGTTACATATCCTGTAATAAGTTTCCTGCCAAAGCCTGGTTATAAAATATAATAATAGGTATCAAATGGAAGTAGTTTGTCATTCATCTTCCTTCCCATGGAATTAAAAAACCTTTACTTGATGTAAATACAGGTTGGCCCGAACGGATAAATACCTCGATCTGGCAATCGGGATACCTGAATAATAAACTTGGTTTAAAGGATGATGTGGCAAATCCTTCCAGGCTTAGAATACTGGAAATATTTAAATGGATAAAGCAAGGGGCTTCCTTTGAAGTGCAGATATGTATTTTATGTATGTCTTCTGCTTCCACTTATTTTGTATTTTCAAAAATATAGTCAACAACAATATTCTAATAAATATTCAACTATTGGTTGGTTTAACAATATTGTTTTTTTGGGTTTTTATTTATATAATTTTAAGGAAAATATCGGCAGTATTATTTACCTTAGTTTACCATTTATTATTTTTAACAATCCATCTTTATACAATTGACCAATAGGTATTTTTATGTTCACCAATTACTACCTGTTGATTATCCAGAATATCTATTTTATTTATTGCAACGATAAAACTTTTATGTACCCGTATAAAAACCCTTCAGGCAAAAGGTTAAAAATGTCATTCATGTTTTCACGAATGATGATTTTTATTTTAGCAGTATGAACATTAAAGTAATTGCCATCTTTTTTAAGAATGAGAATTTCTGCTAGCTTTACACGGTAAAGTTTTGGGACACTTTTTAAATTGATATATGGTTCACTTGTAGCAGAAGCACTTTCTTTTTCAGGAGTCTTTACAAATAATTTATCAACGGCCTTTACAAATCGTTTAAAGGGTATGGGTTTTAAAAGATAGTCCACAGCATTCAATTCATAACTTTCGGCAGCATATTCTGTAAAATGTGGCTGATTTATATATTGTCTTTGTAATTAGGCTATTCGAGCAAGGTTATTGGAGTTGATGATTTATTTTCATCAACTCCACCCAATACCTTCTGGAAGCAGGTATTGGGTATTTGCAAACATATAGCTGGTGCACTTCCTATGTGTGGATATGTTTGAGCAACGCTACAAAGGATTTGGGATTTTAAAATATTGAATGAAATATTAAAACTTTAATATCTCACCGTTCTTTATCACTATATTAATGGAAGTGGAATTATGTATATCAATCAAAGGATTGCGGTCTAAAAGTATGATGTCTGCCAGTTTCCCTTTTTCAATAGTACCTCTTGAATTTTTAAAGCCAAAAAAATCTGCTGGTGTTTTAGTAGCACTTTCAAGTGCCTCACGAGCTGTCATACCAACCAATTCAACAAAATAAGCCAGTTCTTCGTGAAGACTACGGCCGGGAAATACCAAGAGTGATGTTACATCTGAGCCTGGCATAACCGTAACACCTGCTTTAAAAAGACGCTTGGTTACAAGCGCCATATCAATCAAAGCTTTCATATTCCAACCCTTAATATTATTCTCCCCTTTCCTTATCTCAAACTGCAATTTCCACTCCCTAAGTAAAGCTGGAGGTAAATTATCAACTTCCTTATCTCTTATTCCCACAGCTCCATTAAAGAGAGAGTCCATTTTTGCAAAAGACATAAATCCATTATGAGCCCATGTAGTGATGGTTGGAACAAGGGCGCATTTATTTCTCTTAAATGCAGCAATCACTTTATTTGCCGCACTGTCGGATAAGCCAGATAATGGTGGGTACCAACCATGTTCAAAAGTTGATTGACCAGCGTCTGCTACGCCTATTGGGTCAAAACTGTCATTAGGAGCATGTCCATAAAATTTCAGTCCGCTCTCCAGGACTGCTTTTGCTAATGCATAATAAATTTCTGTATCTTTATAATTCCGTATCTTAATAAAGTCAACTCCCAGCCGGGCAACCGAGTCAACCAAACGTTTGGCATCTGCTTTATTGTTAAGAACAACCCGTGTCCGGGAATAGTCTTCACCACCAACTTCATTTGGGTTCCTGTTTTTTATAACCCAATCCATCCACTGCGGACTTTCAAAAGTAGGCCCGCAAAAAATAATCCTGGGGCCGGCTATTTTACCTTTCTTAATATCATTTATTATTGCCTTAAGTGTATCTACATCACCACCCATATCCCTCACACTGGTTATTCCATTTTTTAAAAAAGACGGAATTGATTGGCGGGTGGTTTTGTATAAATGCACATGGGTATCCCACAGGCCGGGTATAACAAATTTCCCCTGGCCATTGATAATTTTTGTATTGCCAGGTATATTAAAGGATAATTTTTCTCCAATATTAATGATGATACTGTCCTTTATTAGTATGGACCCCAGCGTAACATCCTTATCAGATGGATTCATTGAAATGATAGAAACATTCTCTATCAGAATATAACTATGCATATCTGTGTCTGAATTACATTTGGTAAAAGACAATGATAGAAAAAGTGACAATGAAAATAGATAGCTCATGTTTTATTTTTAGATTTATTGGGTTAATTTCTTTTCACCAACCCTTTTGAAGCCTCGGCCCTTACAAACTTACTGTCATCTTTTAAGGCTTCACGAAGGTATTCGCTTACCCGGTCATCTCCCAGTACGGAAATAGCTTTTACCGTCATTTGCCTTATAACAGGGTCTTTATGTTTCAGCTTTTTCAATAAGGCATCAATACATGATTTATCTCCAATAGTAGTTAAAGATTCTATAGCCGCTAATACTACATGGTCGTCAGTATCCTGGTCAAGTGTTTTCAAAAGACTCTTTACTACTTCCTCATTATTAAAGTTCATTAAAGCATAGGCGGCAGCCTGTCTTACATGCTTACTTGAATCTGAAAGCATTTTGACAAGTTCAACACCAATGTACGAATGCCTGTAATAGGCTAAGCTATTAATAGCTGATTCTCTCAGGTTCTTATTTTTACTTTTCAATATTTCCAAAAGCCTCGGAATAATATTATTATCTTTAAACCTGCCTATGTACTTCGATGCAACGTAAACTATCCTTGAATCCTTGTCATCCAATAGCCGTGTCAAACCAACTTTTGCCGCTTCTGTATTGTACTTTGCTATCTGATAGGCTAATTCTTCCCTTACCTGGCAGGATTTATCTTCCGTCAATTTTAGCATTGCATTCAAAAGGCTTTCATCAGTTAAATAGCCACATGCTTTCAAAGCTTCAATTTTTACAAGACAGGAATTATCCAGCAACATTTCTTTTATGGGCATGAGATAAGAAGGGCTCCTTAGTTGACCTATCTTTCTTACAGATAAAGCTCTTTTATACTCAAGGGGAGAGTGAAATAGTGCTAAAAGTAATTGGGGATCTTTATATTCCTCTGGAGTTAAATAGTTAATACTCAAAGGGTCTTTCCTCTTTGGTGGAGGTTCATCTGAACAATCACAAGCGGTATTTAAAGTGTCGGAGACCGATGCAAAAGCTGAAATATATAAACAAGTTAAAAAAGAGATTGCAAGTACACGACTTATAGAAGTAAAAATCATTTTTAGTTATTTTAGAGTTAGTTAATATCTTTTAAAAATAGATTTTAAAAGTAAAACTACTCAAACATTTTTATGAGAAATAGAGGAACTGCATGAATCATAGACGAATGTCCATGCTTGCCCTGCTAAATGAAAGCGAGTGCTGAATAATAAAACGACCAAAGAAGTTATTTATTTGACTCTTTTCATCAACTCCTCCCTGTAACTGCTGCCAATGGGTATTTTATATACCAATGGAAACCTGGCGTACTTCTAAATGATGTATATATTTGAGTGCTACTACAAAGGATTTATGCTGTATCAGAATTGTACCTTAGGCACACAATCAAAAACTTCTATCAGGCTTACTAATAGCGGAATTTAATCAATCAATTGTCTTTTGTCGTTACTCTATTATTATAATCCCGGTAGGCCGTTGTCATTTTAGTAATGGACTTGTGTTCTGGTGTTGCAAAAAACTTATACCATCTGTTCCCGGCATCTGAATATCTAGAAATAAAATATCAATTTGATTTACTTATAAATGTTCCGCAGCATCTGCTACATTAAAGAATTGCCCATTTATATTTAATGTTTTAGGAAAAGGTACATCTGGATATAAAAGCACCATACTTCCTGCTGCAGAAACAAAGTATTCTTGCAATCTTTTTAACTTTATTCAATAATTTTTTCAAAATGAATTAATTTTCCTTCCTCATTAATACCTTCAATCGTTAGCAATAATTTCTTCGATATATCATTATTATAGTATTCTATTTTTATTTTATTATTCTTTTTATCAGTAATGATATATGGGTTCCAGTATAAAGTGGTACGCAGGTCGGGCTGAAGTAACGATGCTTTATCAGCATAGTCTGGATTAAAGAATTCTTTAGGAAGGTCATATCCTTTTATCCTTACTGAGCGTATAGAATTTGAAGCAGGGGATTCCTCATCGCCTTTCTTCGTGTAAACATATAAAGCCCCATTTTTGGTAGTAAATGAAGAACCTATTACAATTCCTGGAGTATATTTCACATATGCAATTGTTGATAAAGGAACAGTTTCAAGCATTTCTCCGGGCATTTCGCTTTCATTTATGAAAACTAAGACAGGATCACATATATCAAAGGGTAACATTGTACAGGGATAAAATTTTCTAAACCCCGGGCCTCCTTTCACCGTTAATATTGCCGGGATCCTGTATTTTAGGTAGCTATAAATATCGATATTAGCTGAAGCACTTTTATCATTAATCACATCCAATTGATACCCTCGGGAAATACCTCTAAATAAACCTGAAGTATATTTTTCCTCTAACTGAAGTATTCTTTTGGTTAGTGGATTTACATACTTTTCTTTAACAATAACTTCTTTAAGTGTTTGAAGATTATTAAACTTTTTGGAATAGGTACTGGTTATAGTATCAAAAAGAATATTCGTTGCTGAACTGGCAAATACGCCTTGCTCAGAATTTGCTTTCAAAGCTGCAATTGTACCTGGTACTTTTACCTCTTCATTTTTATACACAAATAAATTACCAATCAACTCTTTATTCTTAGTTAACTGATAATATATTTTTGCTGAGTCGTAAAAGACAATACCATCCTGAATGAAGGAAGTTTGACTGTTAGGGCTAAGTTTGTAAAATTGTTTACCGGTTATACTATCATCAATAATAAGGGAAAGGCTTTCGCCTTTGGGTAGTGCATAATTCTTTTCATTGTAATTGAAATGTACAGATAGGTAATTATCAACTGCATGGGCTTCTTCTACTTCATTCTTTATTATATTTTTCCAGTTATATTTTCGCCAGCCATGGGTTAGCATGATAAGATCTATGGCTGCAGTATTTCTGTTTTCAATTTCCTCATTGATATTACTGTTCAGCCCTCTTAACTGTGAAGTAAACCAAAGATCTTGCTTTATTGACCGATTGTAAAGGTTGTTATAAAAATTAATATCGGCTATGGAGACAGATAAGTTAGTTGACAAAGTATCCGGCATCATGAATGCAATAGTATTTTTAGTTTTTGGTGATCGGTTTTTGTCAGGTTCTTCTGTAACTATATTCTTGTTCTTGCCTGAATCAATAAAGACTATCCTTTCTTGTAAAGGATTCCAATCATTATCAAATAAAGTAAGTTGTATGATACCTGAGGGAAGTGAATCAATGGAAAATTTGTTTACCAAAACCTTCTTATCGCCAATAAAAATATCCGCTTTATATAATTCGTCACCCCCTTTTTGAGCAAGAAGGTGTAATGTGTTAAAATTGACTCCCATACTGTTCTTATTGATTACATAATACAATTCATTATTCACAAGTTCAGCGTGTAGAACAATTCCATCAGCGTTAACTACAGGCAATTTGGTTTTTATTGTTTTTCCATCCTCTCCCTTCCATAAGGCCGTATAAGACTTTAATTCAGGAATTATTTGGAATTTGCCCAGCCCCAGTTTATTAGTACTGAAAGAATCTATTTCAGTATGTGTATCTTCATCCAATAGTTTCCCGCTTACCTGCGCCGGGCTACCATCGTTATACCAGGCTTTATATGCGATGTGATTATTTATGCCTGCTACCCAATTTCCCCCTTCTGGGAAAAACTGGAGAGTAATATTATTTTCAAGTGCAAATTTACTTGGAGATTGATTTTCTTTTTTATAAACGGAGAGAGTTTTTTTAAAAACAGCATTACTATCTGACAGTAGCATCGCTTTAGTAAATGCTGTAAACTGCACTTTACCTGATAATATGGTATCTGTTATCATAAAATCTCCATTACATACACCGTCTATTATAGGATATAATTTTTGTTGCAATAGTTTGCCATTTTCATCGTAAATAATGGTATAAAAATTTGTGCTTATTGTAGGGCGCATATTTGTGTTATAGATGTAAGCCTTAAACCAGATGGTTTCGCCGGGCAGGTAAATATCTTTATCAAAGTGAACGTGCATTGCCTCGGAGAAAATACTAGATTCATTACCATTCAGACTTCTTTGTGCCGTTTGCGACAGCACTGGTATTTTAAACAATAAACATGATATAAAAAAACTGTATTTGCCGATTTTCATAAAAAAAAGTTAATCCTGATTATAGAATCGCAGGCATGATCTATTTAAAAAGAGTACCCTCCTTACCAAAGTCAGTTAATAACTAAAATGAATGGGGAATAGTTGTCAAGCCTGAGTTTACCGTTGAAACTTTCGGATGTTCATTTTACGAGTTATTAAATTAAAAAAGTATAAACAAAATTACAATTTAATTTACTGCATACATATCTTAAAAGATGACGATGATCTATTTTAATTGCAGATGGTCTATTTATCAGGTTAAGTTTTGGGCCCGAAATAATTTATTACTCAACTATAATAAAAAATAAATCCCTTGCTGGTCAGATTAGTAAATCATATGTTTATAATAAGGATTCTATGATACTTTTATACATTCTGCCAATTGGCACCTGGTAATCATCAAACTCAATTCTTCCACGGTTAATAATTTTTATTTTACTGTTTGCGACAATAAAAGATTTATGAACCCTGGTAAAAAAGCCTTTCGGCAGAATGGATTCAACCGTTTTTATATAGCCCTTGATAACGTATTTTTCTTTGCCTGCAAAAATGATGGTATAATCTTTTAATCCCTGTGCATGTGTAACCGCATCAATGGCAAGTGAAATTAGTTTAGTACCTGATTTTATAATAAAAGATTTTTGGTCCTTCGGATTGTTATTTTTTTCAATTGTGTTTTCATTGTTTTTTTGAAGTTCAATAAATTCAATTGCCCTTTTGACGGCCAGATTAAACCGCTCTTCTTTTATGGGTTTAACTAAGTAGTCCATTACACCCAAATCAAATCCGTCAAGCGCATATTCCCGGTAGGCAGTGGTCATAATGGTGATGTTCTTGTTGGGTAGTGTTTGTAAAAAACGTATTCCATCTGTCCCGGGCATCTGTATATCTAAAAATAAAATATCACAATGGTTTTTATTTAAATACTCTGTGGCATCATTCGTATTATAAAATTGGCCCTTTAAAGCCAGTGCATCGTTTTTTAAGATATATGTTATCAGTATATCATGCGCAATTGGCTCATCATCTATTATTATGCAATGGTAGTTCATATTAATTCAATTTTTAGATCAACAGTAAAACTATCAGTCTTATCAATTATATTTAATTTATATTTTTTGGGATAAAAAAGATCAAGCCTTTTTATCAGGTTTTGCATCCCTATTCCATGATCACTTTTACTTGTTAGCAGAATATTTGATTTGTTATTTGTAACTTGAAATTCCAATGAATTTTCGTGGATATTCAGGGTGGCATCCAAATAAGCATTCTCCGGCTCTTTGTTTACACCATGTTTAAATCCATTTTCCAGTAAAGGAAGCATCAGTAATGGAATAATTTTTTGCATTTTAATATCACCACTGATAGTAAAATTAATCCTTGCATTATTTCCCTGTCTTAGCTTTTCTATTTCAACGTAGTTAATAAGATTCCCAACATCTTTTCTTAAAGGCACTTTTGCATCGGAAGATTCATAAAGCATATAGTCCATTATATCTGATAACCGCATAATTACTTCGGGCGTTTTGTTCGATTTTATT
>JANOGE010000105.1:0-21223 GCA_031414035.1 Chitinophagaceae bacterium
CTTGTTGCTAATGTAAATGTTGGTCCTTTGAATGGGTATAGTTTTTCAACTTCTGCAGGAGGAACGTACACGGCTTCATTAAGCCTTGCTCATCCTGCCGGGCCATATACACAAACCATTTATGTTAAATTCGTACCTGTAGCTGCACAATCTTATAACGGCAATATTTCTGTAAGCGGCGGCGGTGCTGCGGCCATCAATATAACGGCAAGTGGCAACGGTGTAAATACCACACCTGCTGTTACTACAGAAAACGCAAATGTGCTTTCTCCAAATGCGGTGAACTTAGATGGCAGTGTGACCAACATCGGATGCAGCCCGGTTACTTTGTACGGCATGGAATATACCGGTATCAGCGGACTGGCCAATGGTCTTGGTACCCAGGTTGCATCATCTAATATAAACGGGGGTAATTTTTCTGTTGCATTAAATGGCCTGGTGCAGGGAGGTACATACTATTATAAAGCATATGCCATTAATAATGGCGGCATTTCATATGGCCCCGAAAAATCATTCACTACCAAAGCTATCCCCAACGGTTTTGTAATTTATTCCATCCCGGTAAAAAGGGGAGGTAACCTGCATTATTCCTACAAGGGAATAAAACCTGGCCATTATGAAATACAGCTGATTAACAGCATAGGGCAACTGGTTTACCAGCATGAACTCATCATCCAGGTAAACTTTATCGATGATAATTTTACCATACCCGGTAATTTAGCAATTGGTCCTTACAGTTTACTTATTGTAAGTCCTGATTTCAGGGATAAGAAGAGATTTATGATCTGGTAACCGGGTTAACAGAATTTATTTAAACAGAGGTTTTCCTTTTGGAAACCTCTGTTTATAATTTTAATCTCGACTTGACCAATATTTTCAAATTATATCTTCTAAAAATGCCAAGCTGACAGCAAATGTTGATTGGTATTAAGTTTGCAACCATCAAAAAAAACAAACTATGCAAAAAGGAAACATACGTGTACAAACGGAAAACATTTTCCCTATCATTAAAAAATTCTTATACAGTGAACATGACATTTTTTTACGTGAACTGGTAAGTAATGCGGTTGATGCCAATCAAAAACTGAAAACACTTTCTTCGATCGGTGAGGTAAAGGGTGAATTGGGTGAATTGAGGATTGATATTAAGATCGACAGGGAGAAAAAGACATTGACCATTTCGGATACCGGTATTGGCATGACGGGGGAAGAAATTGATAAATACCTGAACCAGGTAGCCTTCAGCGGGGCAGAAGAGTTTTTGGAAAAATACAAAGGCCAGAATGAAGCGAATATCATAGGCCATTTTGGACTGGGTTTTTACAGTTCTTTTATGGTGAGTGATAAAGTAGAAGTGTTCTCTAAAAGCTTTAAAGAAGATAGTAAAGCGGTGAAATGGGAATGTGATGGCAGCCCGGAATTTAGTTTGGAAGAAGTGGAAAACCTGCCTGCCGGCAAAGGGGAGAACTCCAGAGGCACTCATATTGTTTTACATCTGAATGAAGAAAGCCAGGAGTTTTTGGAGGCATCAAGAATTGAATCCGTATTGGAAAAATTCTGCCGGTTTTTACCCATTCCTATTTTCTTTGCCGCAGGTGCCGATGGCGTGGACAAACAGATCAATAACCCCACACCTGCCTGGACTAAAAAGCCATCTGAATTAAGAACCGAAGATTACCAGAATTTTTATAAAGAATTATACCCGTTTGGAGAACCACCATTGTTCTGGATACACCTGAATGTGGATTATCCTTTCAACCTTTCCGGTATTTTATATTTTCCTAAAATAAAACAGAGCTACGAAATACAGAAAGATAAGATACAGCTTTACTGTAACCAGGTTTTTGTGACCGATGAGGTTAAAGATATTGTGCCGGAGTTTTTAATGCTGATGCATGGCGTAATTGACAGCCCGGATATTCCGCTGAATGTGAGTCGCAGTTATTTACAGGGTGACCCCAATGTGCGGAAAATAAATTCGCATATCACAAAAAAAGTGGCGGATAAATTAGAAGAGATATTTAAAACAGACAGGAAGCAGTTTGAAGAAAAATGGGAGAGCCTGGGCCTGTTTGTTAAGTATGGTATGATGACAGATGATAAATTTTTAGAGAAGGCAAATAAGTTTCATATTTTACAGGAAGCCCCTTCTGTTATACCTGGTGGTGCAGGGCTGACTGAAGCGAAGTTTTATACTTTAGAAGAGTATAGATTAGCAACGGAAACCCTGCAAAAAAATAAAGATGGTAAACTGGTTATTTTATACACCAACAACCCGGTACAACAGGATGCTTATATACAACAAGCTTCATCAAAGGGTTATATCGTTGTAAAACTGGAAACCATCATTGACAATGGCTTTTTAAACCAGATGGAAATGAAATGGGAGAATGTACAATTTGTAAGGGTTGACAGTGATACGGCCGATAACCTGATCGATAAGCAGGAGGGTGGGGACAGTATTTTAAGTAAAGATGATGAAGCAAAACTAAAAGACCTGTTTGCCGTAAAAATTCCTGAATTAAATGTTTCGGTAGAAATAAAAGGGTTAAGTGCTGAAACCCCGCCCGTGGTGGCAACAAGGCCCGAGTTCATGCGTCGTATGAAAGATATGGCGGCCATGCAGGGCGGTATGGGTGCATTTTATGCCAATATGCCTGATGAAGTGACCCTAACCGTAAATGGTAATCATGCTATTTATAAAACGGTATTGGCAGAAGTGGAAAAAGAAAAACAGGAAAAAGTGGTTCATAACCTGGCAGATCTTGCTTTGCTTTCGCAGGGGTTATTAAAAGGAAACAGTTTAACGAGTTTTATAAACCGAAGTGTAGAGCTAATGAGTTAAGTACGCTGGTTTAGGAGTTCAGGGATTACATTTACTGTAATCCTTTTTATTTGTTTTCAAGAATGACCGCTTCGAGGTATTTCATTTTTTTGTTGTACCAGGTTTCGGTAAATCCTGCTGAGCTGAACAAATTTTTATGTAAAGGGTTTATATAAATAATTGAAATTTTACGTGGACTTTTTTCAAGGCTGGTCATAATATTTTCTACTACACCACTCATTATTATTTCATCAAAAGGGTTAAAGAAAAAAATACAATCCACATCATCGGGTATTTTGAAATAAAAAGCATCATTATAGATAACTTTATATTTTAGTGAGTGAAAATTTTGTTTGGTAAGGATAAGATTTTGGTTGGCTGTATCACAAAGCTCTTTTGAAAAATCAATACCGGTTACCTGTTTAAAACCCTTATTGGCGGCAACACACAGGGCCCTGCCTTTACCGCAGCCCATATCCAGGAAATGACGGCCTGCCGGTAAAGCAGGATTTAAGGGTTTACTGTTTACATCGTTTACATGTTTAAAGGTTTCTTCCAGCAGTTCATAACTTACCGGCATGTAGATAGTGGCATGCGTAATATCTATACCCTTTTTCTTTAGTTTTTTTAGTTCATCGGCACCGGTGGTATTGATACCATATTTTTTTTCTCCTTTTATTTCCTGCCGTAGAATATACCAGGCGATGCCAATATTCCAGTTATATGCGATGTAGAAAAAATATTTTAAGTAGGAATATAATTTCATTATTCACTGCTTCGGAGGTCAATGACTTTTAATTGTAAATTTGTAGAGCCGTTCCATTCATTTTCATCCAGTGTAAAAACAATATCAACTGGCTTTTTTAACAGATCAAATTTAGCTGCCAGGTTAAAACCAATTCCGGTAATAGAATACTTATCCTGCTTTACAACAAAACGAATATGTTGTTCTTTTACAATTTTTGAATGGCCGGTATCCGTAACACTTTTTGCAATAAAAACAGGCCGCATATTTTCAGGGCCAAAAGGTTCCATCTGGCAAATGATATTATAAAAATTCTGGTTTAAGGCCGCAAAAGAAATTTCAGCGTCAATAATAATTTCAGGTATCAGTAGAAGTTCGGGTATAGTATTAGCTACAACTTCTTCAAATTTATTCGTAAAGGCTTCTATATTTTCAGGCAATAATGACAATCCGGCGGCGGCAAAGTGGCCACCATAGCCCAACAGGAATTCCCTGCAGGCATGAATTGCTTCATATAAATTAAAACCGGGCACACTTCTGGCACTTCCGGTTGCCACATCTCCGCTTTGAGTAAGTACAACTGTAGGCCGGTAGTAGCTTTCAATCAACCTGCTGGCTACAATGCCTACAACTCCTTTATGCCAATGATCCCTGAATACTACCGTTGTTTTTTTATTTTTTAATACTTCATCTGCACGTATGATCTCCAGGGCTTCCTGTGTTATATTGCTGTCTGCCTCTTTCCTGTCCGTATTATCACTGTGCAGCATTTCTGCATAATACATGGCTTTATCATCATCTTTTTCAATAAATAACTGAACTGCTTTTTTTGCATCATCCATCCGGCCGGCAGCATTTATTCTGGGTGCTATAACAAATACCACATTATTGATGGAAAGTTTTTTTTGAATGCCTCCCAGAAGGATCAGGGCTTTAATGCCCGGATTAGGGTTTGTATTAATTTTTTCCAATCCATGATAAGCCAGAATTCTGTTTTCACCAGTCATGGGTACAATATCAGCAGCAATGGCTGTTGCCAGCAGGTCCAAATAACAATGATAATGTTCTTCATCTATGCCAAAATGCTGTGCCAGGGCTGTAATCAATTTAAAACCCACACCACATCCACAAAGTTCTTTATAAGGATAATTACAATCTTTTTGTTTTGGATCAAGAACAGCAACGGCATCCGGAATTTTCTCATCGGGTAAATGGTGGTCACAAACAATAAAATCAATGTTTAACTCTTTTGCATAAGCAATTAAGTCTACCGATTTAATGCCGCAATCCAGACTTATAATAAGTGTAAAATTATTTTCTTTTGCAAAATCAATACCCATTTTGCTAATCCCATATCCTTCCCTGTACCTGTGTGGAATATAATAGTCTAAAAGGGCAGGATCGTAAATTTTACAGAGAAAACTGTACATGCAGGCAACGGATGTAGTACCATCAACATCATAATCACCAAAAACCAGTATTTTTTCTTTTTTTTCAAAAGCGTTAATGATATGTTGTACCGCTTTGTCCATGTCCTTCATCAGCCAGGGATCGTGTAATTCATTTAATTGAGGCCTGAAATATCGTCTCGCTTTTTCATACGTATCAAAGCTTCTTTGAAAAATAATACGGCATATGGCGTGGTTTATTTTCAGCGATTCCTGTAAAGCAATTACCTTACTTTCATCAGCGGTTAATATTTTCCATCTTTTCTCCATTTTAATATTTCCTGTCGGTGGTAAACCGAACCAGGTCTTCCAATGCTTTTCTTACGGGGTTGTCCGGAAAACTGTATAATATTTCAAGCGCTTCATCCCGGTACATATTCATTTTTTCTGAAGCATATTTTATACCTCCGGTTTCAATCACTTTATCAATTACAAATTTTACTTTACTGGATTTATTATTTTCATTTTTGATTATATAAATAATTGATCTTTTGGTTGAACTATCAATATTATTTAAGGTATAGATCAGTGGAAGGGTGAGTTTTTTTTCCTTAATGTCATTGCCCGTAGGTTTACCAATATCTTCTTTTCCATAATCAAAAAGATCGTCTTTAATCTGAAAAGCAATGCCAACTTTTTCGCCAAATAGTTTCATTTTGGCCGTTACCTCCTCATCTTGGCTTGTGCTAAATGCACCTACTGCACAGGCTGATGAAAGTAAAGAAGCCGTCTTATTACGGATAATCTCAAAATAAATAGCCTCATTCAGGTTTAATTTCCTGGTTTTTTGAATTTGAAGCAATTCACCTTCGCTCATTTGTTTTACGGCATCTGAAAGTATATGTAAATGCCTGAAATCATTATTGGTGGTAGCCAGCAATAAACCTTTCGAAAGGAGATAGTCTCCTACAAGAACTGCAATCTTTTTGTTCCAAAGTGCATTTATTGAAAAAAAACCCCGGCGTTCTAAAGAATCATCTACTACATCATCATGTACCAATGTGGCAGTATGTAATAATTCCACTAAGGCTGCAGCTCTGTAAGTACTTTCATTTATTTCTCCATGAAGTTTAGCACTTAATAAAACAAATTTAGGCCTTAACTGCTTGCCCTTACGTTTAATTACGTATTTCATGATCGTATCCAGCAAAGCCGTTTCACTTTTAACGGCGTCAGCAAACCTTTTTTCAAAAGTATTTAATTCTTCTCCAATGATGTCATTAATAAAGTTCATGAGTAAAACCCCGGTAAAAAAACACAGTATAAAACTTTTTTATCAAAAGTAATTTATTTGGTAGTTTTGCGTTTAGATATTTAATAAAATTGAAATTTAACCTAAAAAACACTAACTTTGGTGCAACGAAACTACAGATATCTGTGTCTTGCCCCCAAATGTAAATAACCGAATTTTAATGGGCAGACTAAATAAATTATAAAAAAATTTGATTATTAGCTTGTAATCGATATTTTTGCATTAAATTAACAAATACCTATTAAATAAAACCATTAATTAATAACTTATGATAAGCAAAAAGTACAAATTCTTATTAGGGGTCTTTTTTTTAGTTCTTTCAACAGGGGCTTTCGCCCAGGTTGGAGGAAAAGGGAGTGTCTATGACTCTTCCGTGATCCCTCCCAAAAGGATGCCTCAGCAAAATGAATTTTGGAATGGATCATATAATTTTCCTGCAAAGCCCCGCAATATGTGGGAAATAGGTATTTCGGGAGGCATGTTCTCTGTAAGTGGAGATGTTGCAGCTAAATTGCCAACAATAGGTTTTACAGCCCATGTAAGAAGGGCATTTGGATATGTTTTTTCTCTGAGATTGCAATACCTTAATGGAACGGGTAAGGGAATGAACTGGCTGGCTAGTGATAACTTTGGAAAAAATCCTGCCTGGAATACTAATTTACCTGCCGGAAATCGTTATTTCTCGCCTGAGCGGGCAAACAACGGTGTAATATTGAATACTGACCGTAGCGGTAATACTTCTGCTATAGACGACCGCGTTTTTTATAATTACAAAGTCCATATGCAGGATATTGGTTTACAGGGTATAATTACTTTGAATAATATCCGGTTTCATAAGCAAAAGACAGGTATGATCATTTATGGTGGTGGTGGTATTGGTATGTCGTGGTTTAAAACCAAGGTTAATGCATTAGATGCCAGTGGAAACCCATACAGAACTTTGTTTAATTCTACTGCCAGTGGTAGTTATAGTGACAGAAAAAATGTTTTGAAGACTTTAAAGGCCGGAATGGATAAAACGTATGAAACAGAGGCTGATAATGAAGGTAACCGTCGCCCAAAATTGGGTGACAATACGTTGAAACCATCTGCTACAGTATTGGCAGGTATTGCTATTAAATTGAGTAAGAGAATAAATTTAGCCATTGAAGACAGGTGGACCTTTGTTAAATCTGATCTTTTAGATGGCCAACGTTGGCAGGAACATGCCTGGGGTGATGCTGTATTAACGAGCGATTTTGACTCCTATAATTATGCATCTATAGGAATAAATGTAAACCTTGGTGGTAAATCAGTTGAACCACTATGGTGGGTTAATCCACTCGATTATGCTTATGATGAGTTAAGAAACCACCGTAACGTAAAAATTCCGAAAAATGATTGTAACGACGCAGACGGTGATGGAATATGTGACCACCTGGACAGAGAACCAAACACACCGGCCGGATGCCCTGTAGATACTCATGGAGTAACTAAAGATACTGATGGTGATGGTGTTCCTGATTGTAAGGATAAGCAATTGATAACTCCGACAGAATGTCAACCTGTTGATGCTGATGGTGTTGGTAAATGTCCTGATCCTGAGTGTTGCAAAACAGCATTGGCTGTTGTTAAAGAGCAGACTTGCCCTTGCGATTATCCTAGTCTTTCTTTCAAAGGGAACAGCTTGGTATTAAGTGGTGATAATAAAGCCATGTTGGCTACAGTCGCTTCAAAGCTTAAAGCCAATCCAAATTGTATGATAACCATCAATGGATATCCGGAAGCTTCTAAAGCATCTCAGGCTAATTGCCAAAAGAGATTAGATTTAGTTAAGATTTATCTAATTGAAAAAGAAGGGATTAGTGCTGACAGAATCACCACAAATTGTGAAGTTGGAGGTGGGGATAAAAATACAGTTGATGTTAAATGTAATTAATTAATAATCTCAGTTTACACTTAAACAACCCCCTTATTAAGGGGGTTTGTTTTTTGGTAAAAGGCAAAAAACCTTTCTTTATCAAATCCTTAACTCTGCTTTTTTGGACAATAGTTTATTTACTGGCATTTTTGAGTTAATTACATTAATTTTGCACTTCTTTATGCGATCACTAAAACTTTTTTTAGCTTTTGTTTTAATCAGTACGCTGGTAACCTCCTGTAATAAATACAATAAGGTAACCAAAAGCAAGGATTATGACTATAAACTTAAAATGGCTGATCAGTATTTTGCAGATAAAAAATATAAAATTGCCCAGCAATTATATGAAGATTTATTTCCGGTTTTCAAGGGAACAATTAAGTTTGAAGAATTGTATTATAAGGATGCTTTTTGTTTTTACCACATGAAAATGTATTCAGATGCTGAAAATCTGTTTAAAGGATTTCTGGAAGTATTTCCTAACAGCATTAAAGCAGAAGAAGTTGATTATATGCGTTCCTTTTGTTTTTACAAGCAATCTCCTAAACTTGAGTTGGAACAGGTAAATACCACCAGGGCGATGGGTATGATGCAGACCTTTATTAATACACACCCTGGTTCCGAAAGAAATAAGGAAGCATCAGTTATTATTGATAAGTGCAGGGCTAAATTGGAGCAAAAGGAATATAGGGCAGCAGAATTGTATTATAACATTGGGCAGTACAGGGCAGCAGCAATTGCTTTTGCCGGTTTAACCAATAATTATCCTGAATCATTAAAAGGGGAAGAGTATAAGTTAAAAATAGTAAAATCTTATTATAAGTTTGCAAAATTAAGTATCCCTGACAAGCAAATTGAACGGTTTGAAAAAGTAATAGATGAGTATGAGGATTTTATTGATCGTTTTCCCGAAAGCAAACTATTGAAAGAGGCGGAAAATTATAGTAACCTAAGTAAAAATCAAATTAAAGTTATAAAAAATGAGCAAACTCAGACGTCAGCTAAGCGCTAATACAAGCAGTGTAGTAGAACCCAAAAAATTATCCGATATTAAGGAAAAGACAGGGAATCTTTATGAATCTATAGCTATTATAGCCAAAAGAGCCAACCAGATCAATATTACTTTGAAAGAAGAGCTGCATAATAAGTTGGAAGAATTTGCCAGCCATACCGATAGTTTGGAAGAAATTCATGAAAATAAAGAGCAGATTGAAATTTCAAAAGCATACGAACGTATGCCCAATCCTGCTTTGCTGGCAACAACAGAATTTATGGAAGATAAAGTCTATTTCCGTAAAAATGATGAAGATCTGTTCAGTTAACAGTCACCAATATTTTAGCTTCTTATTTAGATTAGAAATCATAATTTTATCCCGCTCTACTTCAGGTGAGCGGTTTTTTTATGTTAAAAGGGAAAAAGGTCTTATTAGGAGTATGTGGAAGTATTGCGGCTTATAAATCAGCCGTATTAACCCGGCTTTTGGTTAAAGCAGGTGCAGAAGTTAAGATTGTAATGACTGCTGCAGCTAAGGATTTTGTAACCCCGCTTTCCTTATCAACCTTATCTAAAAATCAGGTACTTATTGATCTTGCTGAAAATGATTCATGGTCTAATCACGTTATGCTGGGCCGTTGGGCCGATATTATGTTGATTGCCCCTTTAAGCTGCAATACATTATCTAAAATGGCTAACGGTTCTTGTGATAATTTACTGATGGCTGTTTATCTTTCAGCTACCTGCCCTTTGGTGGTAGCTCCGGCAATGGATGAAGACATGTGGCATCATGCAACTACTAAAAAAAATCTTAAAACCATAAGTAAATTTGGAAATTATATAATCCCCGTGGAAAATGGTGATTTGGCAAGTGGGCTGGTTGGTGATGGAAGGATGGCAGAACCGGAATCTATTTTAGCATGGCTGAATGATTTTTTTTTAAGTGCATCTGAATTGAAGGGGAAGAAGGTTTTAATTACGGCCGGGCCAACTTATGAATCTATCGACCCGGTTCGTTTTATTGGTAATCATTCATCAGGTAAAATGGGGGTTGCCATTGCTGAAGAAATGCAAAAAAGGGGAGCTGATGTAACACTGGTGCTTGGGCCCTCTGCTATAAATGTGAATGGGGGTATTCAAGTATTGAATATCAGATCGGCCGATGAAATGTTTAATGTCTGTGAAAAAATATTTCCGGCTACAGATATTGCGGTAATGAGTGCTGCGGTTGCTGATTATACGCCGGTAAACACTGCCAAAGAAAAAATTAAGAAAACTGAAAATGATCTTTCTGTAGAACTGACCAAAACAAAGGATATTTTAAAATATCTTGGAGGCATAAAAAAGAAAGATCAATTGCTTGTAGGTTTTGCGTTGGAGACAAACAATGAAAAAGAGAATGCGTTAAAAAAACTACATTCTAAAAATGCCGATTTGATCGTTCTGAATTCATTAAATGATACCGGTGCCGGATTTGGACTGGATACCAACAAAATCACTATTTTTGACAAAACAGGTAAAACTTATCCTTTTGAAACCAAATCTAAAAAAGAAGTGGCTATAGATATTGTAAATACTATCATTCAATTTTTCCATGCTAAAATTTAATTTTTTATTAATTCTTGTTATTGCTTTTCATTTTTGTTCTGCCCAGGAATTAAAAGCCAAGGTAACAGTTGTGAGTAACCAGGTAGGTAATAATGTAAATCAAAATGTGTTTCGTACTCTTCAGTCAGCTTTAAATATTTTTATCAATACCCGTAAATGGACAACAGATAATTTTCAGCCTAATGAGCGTATAAATTGCCAGTTCTTTTTGAACCTTCAGCCAACTGATGATCTTAATGTTTACAATGCCTCATTAACTGTTCAGTCAGCCAGGCCCGTTTATAATACATCTTATCTTTCTCCAATTATTAATTATAAAGATGAAAATGTAACATTTAAGTATATTGAATTTCAACAACTGGAATTTAACGAAAACAGGGTTTCCGGTTCAGATGCATTAGCTTCCAATCTTACTGCTGTTATGGCGTATTACGCTTATATGATTTTGGCTTTTGACTATGATTCCTTTTCACCACGCGGGGGAGATCCATATTTTCAGAAGGCACAAAATATTGTAAATAATGCCCCGGATGGCAGGAATATTTCAGGATGGAGGGCCTTTGACGGTATTCGAAACCGTTATTGGCTGGTAACTAATATGCTAAACAGTCGGAATACCATTATGCATGATGTGTACTATAATTATTACCGTTTGGGAATGGATAAATTATATGAAGATGAAAATGCCGCAAGGGTTGAAGTGCTCAATGTACTGAACCTGTTAAATAATTTTAATACCGATAACCCAAATACAATGATCAACCAGTTTTTTTTCCAGGGAAAATCAACAGAACTGATTAAAATATTTTCTAAAGCACTGCAACAGGACAAAACAAGGGCCTCGGAACTTTTACAAAAAATGGACATCACTAATGCTCCCAAATATAAAGATGAATTGAAATGATCAGGATTTGGTTAGTGTTTTTTTATTTGATTACTTTTATTTCCTGCGGAAACAATAATAAAATTCCAAAAGGTGTTTTAATGCCTGATAAAATGCAGGCGGTGCTGTGGGATGTGATTAAGGCCGATGCATACACTGCAGAGATCATTAAAAAAGATTCTTCTAAAAACGGAACAACCGAGAACCTGAAGCTGCAAAAGGAAATTTTTGCTATTCATCAAATTACTAAAGCTGCTTTTTTTAAAAGTTATGATTATTATAAAACGAACCCGGGACAACTTAAAATAATCATGGATAGTATTATAATTCAGGCAGAAAGAAACAGACCTAAAATTCTTATAATGAAAACAACAGCAGAAATTTAATATGAATAAAATATTTAATAATGCTGATGAAGCACTTTTTGATATTACTGACGGAGTAATTTTAATGCTTGGGGGATTTGGCTTGTGTGGTATTCCCGAAAATTGTATTTCTGCATTGGTTAAAAAAGCCCCAAAAAATCTTACCTGCATTTCCAATAATGCAGGTGTAGATGATTTTGGAATTGGACTGATGCTGCAACAAAAGCAGGTAAAAAAAATGGTATCATCTTACGTGGGCGAAAATGCAGAGTTTGAAAGACAGTTATTAAGTGGTGAACTGGAAGTTGAATTGATACCACAGGGAACACTGGCTACCAGGTGCATGGCGGCTGGGTATGGTATGCCGGCCATTTTTACACCGGCAGGTGTGGGTACCGAAGTGGCCAATGGAAAAGAAACACGGATATTTAATGATAAGGAATATTTACTGGAATATGCATTTGATGCAGATTTTGCCATAGTAAAAGCGTGGAAAGGAGATACAGATGGTAATTTGATTTATAAAGACACTGCCCGCAATTTTAATCCATTGATGGCAATGGCTGGTAAGATAACCATTGCTGAGGTTGAAGAATTGGTACAGCCGGGAGAACTGGATCCCAACCATATTCATACACCCGGTATTTATGTGCATCGTATTTTTCAGGGAAAGGATTATGAGAAACGGATTGAGCAGCGGACAGTAAGAACCTCCCCCTCCGGCAGTCCTGAGCGATAGTCGAAGGAAAGGGGGAACCTGGGAGTATGTAATTAATTACAGTATTAAATTTTCAGTCAGTTTTTATTGAATACTGATTGAGAAAAATTCTAAACTTTAAATTTAAGTTCTCTGCCGTGGCGGAGACGGGGTTAATATGGCTCTATCAAAAGAACAAATAGCACAACGCATTGCAAAAGAACTGAAAGACGGTTACTATGTTAACCTGGGCATTGGCATACCAACACTGGTTGCCAATTATATTCCCGGGGGGATAAATGTAGTATTGCAAAGTGAAAATGGTTTACTGGGCATGGGGCCATTTCCTTTTGAAGGAAAAGAAGATGCTGACCTTATTAATGCCGGAAAACAAACCATTACTACTTTACCCGGCTCCTCAATTTTTGACAGCGCCCTCAGCTTTGGAATGATACGTGCCGGCAAGGTTGACCTTACTGTTTTAGGCGCCATGGAAGTAAGTGAACACGGTGATATTGCCAATTGGAAAATACCGGGTAAAATGGTGAAGGGTATGGGTGGGGCGATGGATTTAGTTGCCAGTGCAAAAAATATTATTGTGGCCATGATGCATACCAATCCCAAAGGGGAGAGTAAGCTGCTGCCCCAATGCACATTACCACTTACAGGAACAAAGTGCATAAAAAAAATTGTTACTGAACTGGCTGTGCTGGATATTACTGCTCATGGTTTTAAATTATTGGAAAGAGCACCCGGCGTTTCTGTTGAGGAAATTGTTTCTAAAACTGCGGGGAAGTTGATTGTGGAGGGGGAGATACCGGAAATGCATTTCGCTTAAATTTTATCATAAAAAAATTCCTCCATTTTTTGAGGAGGAGTTTTCATAATCAGCTGAAATTGTATATTATTAATTAGATTTTCGGCGCAGCTGCTAAAATTTCTGCATTTGCACCACTGGCATATTTTTCAAAATTTTTCACAAATTGCCCAGCCAGGTTTTTGGCCATCGCATCATAAGCAGCTTTATCGGCCCAGGTGTTGCGTGGGTTTAAAATTTCTGCAGGCACATTCGGGCAAGTTGTTGGCATCATCATTCCAAATACAGGATGTGTTTCGTAAGAAACATTATCGAGTTTACCATCCAGTGCAGCAGTGATCATAGCCCTGGTATAACTCAACTTCATACGGTTGCCGATACCATAAGCACCACCGCTCCAACCTGTATTGATCATCCATACATTTACGCTATGCTCTTTCATCTTGTTACCCAACATTTCGGCATACTGTGCCGGGTGCAATGGTAAAAAAGGAGCGCCAAAGCAGGCACTAAAAGTAGATTTTGGCTCAGTAACTCCGGCTTCGGTACCTGCAACCTTTGCAGTATAACCACTGATGAATTGATACATAGCCTGCCCAGCAGTTAACTTGCTTATAGGAGGCAGTACACCATATGCATCGCAGGTTAAAAAGAAAATATTTTTAGGCGTTTTGCCGATTGATGGCTCCAACGCATTACTGATAAATGTTAATGGATAACTAACCCTTGTATTTTCAGTGATTTTTTTACTGCTGAAATCTATTTTATTGGAGCCTTCAATAAAAGTTACATTCTCTACTAAAGCTCCGGGCCTGATGGCGTGATAAATTTCAGGCTCTTTTTCTTCACTAAGATCAATACATTTTGCATAGCAACCACCTTCAAAATTAAATACACTGTCTTTTGTCCAGCCATGTTCATCATCACCGATCAGTTTACGGTTGGGGTCTGCGCTTAATGTTGTTTTACCGGTACCGCTCAATCCAAAAAATACAGCCGTATCACCAGCATCACCCATATTAGCACTGCAATGCATACTTAGTACATTGGCTTTTGTTGGCAATACAAAATTCAGTATGGTAAAAATGCCTTTTTTCATTTCGCCGGTGTAACCGGTACCACCAATTAAAATAGTTTTGTGTGTAAAACTGATTACGGCAAAGTTTTCGGCACGGGTACCATCCACAGCAGGATTGGCCATAAAACCGGGCGCCTGTATAATATGCCAATGTGGTTCAAAGTTTTCTAAATCTTTTTCTTCGGGCCTGATAAACATATTGTAGCAAAATAAATTGCTCCATGGGTTTTCGTTGATCACTCTCAATTTCAGCCTGTATGCTTCTTCTGCGCAGGCATAACAATCACGTACCCAGATCTCTTTATCAGCCAGGTAAGCCAACATCTTTTCTTTTAACCCAAAGAAGTTTTTTTCTTCAAAGGGGATATTAAAATCGTTCCAGTGAACCGTGTTTTCTGTAAGGGCATCTTTTACGGTAAATTTATCTTTTGGGCTGCGACCGGTAAATTTTCCGGTCTTGATCAACAGGGCCCCGGTATCATTTAAAACTCCCTCACCTCTCTGAACTGCCTGTTCTGTTAATTTATCGGGATTTAACTGGTAATGAACATCTTCCGAAGTTGATAGTCCCAGTGTTTTTAGTCCATTTTTGGGTGTAGTAAACATAGTTGGAATTGACATAGCAGGTAATGTTTAGGTTCATGCAATCGTTACTGCAAAGTTAAGTTAAGTGTGTTTAAAAAAGTTAGTAAACTGATGTATATTTAAAAAAAATACCCAAAAACCAGTCAGATTTTTATAAATATTAAAAAATAAATGATTTTATTAAATAAGTTTAAACGATACTGAATAATTTTTGAAAAACATGATTTCCTGAATAATTCCATGTTTAATCTTCCTGTGAGGTTTAAAAATGTTTGTTTTTTAGTTTAATTGTTTTTTTATAACGATACCTTTTTTGATTAATGAATTGCAAAAAAATGAAATGCTTTTAAAATGTATATTGCAGTATAAATAAAACGATATGAAATATCTTCCCCTTAACCCCGAAATTTTTATTCAAAACCGCAGGCGTTTTGTTGAAAAAATGGAAAAAAATTCCATTGCTATTTTTAACAGCAATGATGAACTGCCTACCAATGGCGACCAGCTGCATCGGTTTACGCAAAATTCTGATCTGTATTGGTTAACAGGGGTAGAGCAGGAAGATACCATGCTGATATTATTCCCTGATAACCCGGATGTAAAAAACCGGGAAGTGTTGATTCTGCTTAGGCCAAACGAATTGAAAGAAAAATGGAACGGCCACTTATTAAGAGCTCATGAGGGCACGGCTATTTCGGGAATCAAAACAATTATTTGGTTAGATACGGCTGATGCTTTATTACAGACATGGATTCATTTGGCAGAAACCATTTATTTAAACACAAATGAAAATGACCGCAAAGCAAATAAGGTATATGTAAGAGATTACCGGTATGCCGAAATGTTGAAAGAACGTTTTCCCATGCATAATTACAAACGAAGTGCAAAAATAATGAAGGACCTTCGTGCCATTAAAACGGCATTGGAAGTTGACGTTTTACAAAAGGCAATAGATATTACAGATATTACTTTTAGAAGGGTAATGCAGATTATCAAGCCCGGTATTATGGAGTATGAAATTGAGGCGGAGATCTTTCATTCCTTCTTATCTCAGCGAGCCACAGGACCAGCTTACGGATCTATCATTGCCAGCGGTGACCGTGCACGCACACTGCATTATGTTGAAAACAGCCGTGAATGTAAAGACGGTGAATTAATTTTAATGGACTTTGGAGCAGCGTATGGTAACTACTGTGCTGATCTTACCAGGACTGTTCCGGTAAATGGAAAATTCGGGCGCAGGCAAAAAACGGTTTACAATGCCTGTCTGCATTTGCACCATTATGCAGCCAGTATTTTAAAACCCGGTATCAGCATTGTTGATTACACCGAAAAAGTGGGTGATGAAGCAACGGTTGTTTTTCAAAAAATAGGATTGCTGAAAAAATCAGACATTAAAAATGAAGACCCCGAAAACAGGGCCTATAGAAAATACCTTTATCACGGCATATCACATCACCTGGGTATTGATGTACATGATTTAGGTACAAGAACAGAACCCATCAAAGCAGGAATGGTATTTACCATTGAACCTGGAATTTATATTGAAGAAGAAAAGATGGGGGTTCGTATCGAAAATAATTTCTGGATAACACGGAACGGTAATAAGGACCTTATGAAAAATATTCCGGTAACCGTTGAAGATATAGAGGCATTGATGAAAAAATAGAATGAGTAATGACCAAACATATTCCTAATTTATTTACCCTCCTGAATTTAATATTTGGTTGTCTTGCTATCGTCGTTACTTTGCAAAATGGCATTATCATTCAATACGCGGAAGATGGCACTCAACTGATTGATATACCCGAAAAAGCAGGGCTGGCATCTTTATTTATAGGTATGGCGGCGGCGGTAGATTTTTTAGATGGTTTTATTGCCAGGTTATTCAAGGCAAGTTCACCAATGGGTAAGCAGTTGGATTCACTGGCAGATGTAGTAAGTTTTGGTGTGGCACCTTCGATGATCATTTACCAGTTTTTAAGAATGAGCCTGGCCCGGGACGAGGATGGATTGAATGTTTCTTTCTTTTGGTTAATTCCTGTATTTGTACTGGCCTGTGCAGGCGCCTGGCGTTTGGCAAAATTTAATTTAGATGATTCACAGGCACATGGATTTAAAGGTGTGCCAATACCGGCAGTTGGCTTACTGGTTGCTTCATTCCCGCTTATTTACTGGAATAATCACAGCCAGGTGATAGTTGATATATTTTTTAACAAGTGGTTTTTATATGGGATCATTATTCTGTTAAGTTGGCTGATGATAAGTAACCTGCCAATGATGGCCCTTAAGTTTAATGATTACAGTATTAAAAATAATATTCCTAAATTACTTTTACTGGTTGTTGCTATTATAGCAGCATTTGTTTTTCAATGGCTGGCTGTTCCCATTATTTTTATCGTTTACATTATTTTATCTTTGCTTTTTAAACAAACTTCCTCATGATATTTACCGTACAGATTAAAGTAATGCCACTTAAAGATTTGTTGGATCCGCAAGGCAAAGCGGTAATGGGCGGATTACAAAATTTAGGCTTAAATAATATTTCTGATGTTCGGATAGGCAAACATATTGACCTGCAAATTGAAGCCGGCAGTAAAGAAGAAGCGTTGACTATAGGCGAGGATGCAGCAAAAAAATTACTGGCAAATCCGGTAATGGAAGTATTTGAAATTACAGTAACCCCAAACCCTTAAAGGGGCTTTTTCAACAAAAAATTCAATGAAATAAATTCATACAAAAGTTTGAGTGATAAACAATCTCAGAATAATAATACTCCAGGTTCCCCCTTCAGGGGGTTAGGGGGTATGCTCTACATCGTTCCATCTCCCATAGGCAATCTTGCTGATATAACTTTCAGGGCCATTGAGATTTTAAAAACGGTTGATCTGATACTTGCCGAAGATACCAGGACATCATCTGTTTTATTACATCATTACCAGGTTAAAAAGCCCATTACTCCTTATCATCAGCACAATGAACATAAGATCCTTGCCCATTTAACAGAACAGCTGGCAGCGGGCAAAACAATGGCTTTAATTACTGATGCGGGTACACCGGGTATCAGTGACCCCGCTTTTTTACTGGTGAGGGGATGCATAAAAAATAATATCACCGTTGAGTGTTTGCCCGGTGCTACGGCCTTTGTGCCGGCCCTGGTAAACAGTGGTTTGCCAATGAACAGTTTCTGCTTTGAAGGCTTTCTTCCTCTAAAAAAAGGAAGGCAAACCATGCTGAAAAAATTAACTGAGGAAGAACGGACCATGATTTTTTATGAGAGCCCGATGCGCCTGGTAAAAACATTAAATGAATTTATCCGTTATTTTGGACCCGATAGGCCCTGTTGTGTAAGCCGTGAACTCACTAAAAAATTTGAAGAAAACAAAAGGGGTACTTTACAGGTAGTGCATGATCATTTCAATACAAAAACAGTGAAAGGAGAGATGGTGATTGTGGTGGAAGGAAAAAAATGAGTGTTTTTTCTTAATAAAACTGTGCTACTTCATCCAATTCTTTCCTTTTAATATCCGGCACCCAGCATTCTTCTGCAGGATAACCTACAGGGATCAACAAAAAGGGTTTTTCATTTTCGGGCCGCTTTAAAACCCTGCTTAAAAAATTCATTGGTGATGGGGTATGGGTGAGTGCAACTAAACCTGCATTGTGAATGGCTGCCAATAAAAAGCCACAGGCCAGGCCAACACTTTCTGTAACATAATAATTCTGATGCTTGTGCCCGTTATCTTCAAATTCATAACTCCTTTTAAAAACAATGATCAGGTAAGGTGCAATTTCTAAAAAAGGTTTTTGCCAGCCGGTTCCGATGGGGGCCAGGTCTTTTAACCATTCTTCGGACATTCTTCCGGCATAACTTTCTTTCTCTTCTTTTTCGGCAGCAACCCTTATCAGTTTTTTTATTTCAGGATCACTTACCACACAAAATGTCCAGGGTTGTTTATGAGCCCCGCTTGGGGCTGTTGAGGCCGACAGGATAATATGTTCAATAACTTCTTTTGGTATTGGTTTATCAGAAAAATCACGGCAGGTCCTCCTGGTATCCATCCATTTTGTAAAAGATGCAGTCCTCCTGGTCATTTCATCCTGAACATACGTTTCCCGGGTATATTTTATAAAAGGGTGGCCATTTATCAGTTTTATATTTTTCATAGACTTATTTTACCGAAATTTACTCCATATAAATTATTTTATATGAAGAAATTATTTTTATTACTGGTTTTGGTTTTAAGTATTCAGCATTTTACCAGCGCCCAGCCCGATCGCTGGCAGCAAAAGGTTAAATATTATATGAATATTGATGTAAATGTAAATACCAACAAATTTACAGGTAGACAAAAACTTGAATACCAGAATAATTCACCGGTTGTTTTAAATAAAGTTTTTTACCATTTGTATTGGAATGCATTTCAACCAAACAGCAGTATGGATGTGAGAAGCCAGGAACTGGGCAAAGTTTTAGTAAATGGCAGGCCTGACTGGGATGGAAGGGTAAAAGACCGTATTTCAAAACTGAAAGAGGATGAGATCGGGTATCAAAAAATAATATCACTCAAAATGAACGGGGTTGCACAGCCATTTAAATATCATGAGACCATCCTGGAAGTAAACCTGACAAAGGCTATTGCAGCTAAAAGCAGGGTCGTTTTTGAAATGGAATTTGAAGCACAGGTTCCTTTACAGGTTCGCCGGAGCGGAAGGGATAATTCTATAACAGGGGTTCGGTACAGTATGAGCCAGTGGTATCCAAAGATGTGTGAATATGATCATGAAGGCTGGCACCCTACGCCTTATGTAGCCCGTGAGTTTTATGGAGTTTGGGGCGATTTTGATGTAACCATCAGTATTGATAAAACATACAAATTAGGCGGCACAGGGGTGCTGGTAAATGCCAATGAAATTGGATGGGGGTATGATTCTCCGGGAACAGAATTAAAACCAACGGTTAAAGAAAAACGGAGCTGGCATTTTGCAGGCACTAATATCCATGACTTTGTATGGGCAGCCGATCCGGATTATAAACACCTGACTCAAAAAGTACCAAACGGACCAACCCTGCATGTGCTGTATAATTATAAGCCCAATGATGCTAAAAATGATACAGCATGGGAAAAGGTACTGTCTGCGGCAGTAACGGTATTGCCTTTTATTGAAAGCAATTTTGGAAAATACCCTTATCCTCAATATTCATTTATACATGGAGGTGATGGCGGAATGGAATACCCTATGGCCACCCTTCTGATTGGACCTGGGCTGGGTACGGTTTTTCATGAGTGGCTGCACAGCTGGTATCAAATGATGCTGGGTACCAATGAAAGCCTGTATGCCTGGATGGATGAAGGGTTTACCGGTTATGCAGAAGACCTGGTTTCAAAATTTTATAATAAAAAATCAACCTTACAGGGATTCAGGGATTTACTGGAAAAAAATCCTGCCAGTAAAACTTTAAAAGAGCTTGTTGATATTGCACCGGAAGATCACGGCAGCGCTTATTCAAGTTATTATGGTTTGGTAAAAAGCGGTTTTGAAGAACCTATGACAACCCATAGTGATCATTACAATTCAAATTATGGGTATAGTGTAGCCGCTTATTCAAAGGGTGAAGTGTTTATGGAACAGTTGGGATATATTCTTGGAGCTGAAACAAGAGATAAGATTTTGCTGGAATATTATAAACAATGGCGTTTTAAGCATCCTAATGTTACAGATCTGATACGTGTTGCTGAAGAGGTTAGTGCCGTTCAATTAGATTGGTACAAAGAATACTGGGTGAATACAACCAAGACCATTGACTATAAGATAGACAGTTTGTGGGAAGAAAACGGTATTTCAAAGATCCGTTTAAAAAGAATAGGGCATATGCCCATGCCGGTTGATCTTCAGTTAACTTTTAAAGATGGAAGCACCGAAATGTATTATATCCCTTTGAATTTAATGTTTGGCGAAAAGCAAAATGAAAATAAAACACAGAAAAGGGAAGTTATGGAAGAATGGAAATGGACGCACCCGACC
>JANOGE010000106.1:0-16331 GCA_031414035.1 Chitinophagaceae bacterium
GGACTCATTTCTTCAAAAAATGCCGTGGAGATATCTGATGTGATGAGCAGTTTAAAAAACAGTGTGGATAATGCCGGTATCATTACGGCACAACTTGCACAGGTGAGTTATAAAATTAATAATGGCAATGGGCCTTTGGCCAGGATGATTTCCGATGAAGGATTTTCGAACAGTCTTAAAGGCACATTAACAAATCTGCAGACAAGCTCAAATGAGTTTGCACAATTCACTCAAAATCTGAATAACGGTGCTTTATCAGGTAAACTTGATTCTACCATGAGCAACCTGCAGTCTGGCACAAAAGGTTTAAGCGATAATATGGATGCCGTAAAAAATAGTTTTTTGTTAAGAGGATATTTTAAAAAGCAGAAAAAAGCGGATGCAAAAAAGATTGCTGACTTGAAAAAAACGGCTGATGCAAAAAAGAAAACCGGTTTAAAGCAAGGCGTTCATTTAAAGAACAAAAATGAAGGAAATGATTCAAATCTAAATGCAATAGACAGTATTCAGCAATAATGACCGGTAATATTTAACCGGGTAAACAGTAAAAAATAAAAGTTAAAAAGTATTTATGAAAGAAAATAAAGACAATTTTAATCAACAGGCAGCCCGTGCAGCAGGTAAAGAAAAAGACATCAGCAACCCCTTACCGGTGTATCCTGCCAGTGATGATATTTAGAATAAAAATAAAAATGAGGAAAACATAGATCCGGAAGACATTCTAAAACAAAAATTATTGAATGAAGCCGAAGAAAGCAACAACGAAAAAGAATTTGATGATAATATATCAGGTGAAGATCTGGATATAACGGGAGCCGAACTGGATGACGACAATGAAGCCATTGGCAATGAAGGTGAAGAAAATAATCATTACAGTATAAGTGGCGATAACCACAATGACCTGGATGAAGATAAAGGAAGGTAGATACAATTAATTAATAATTCTGCCATCTTCCATTTCAATGATACGGTTTGTTTTTTTTGCAAAACTCTCATCGTGGGTTACTATCAATAAAGTTTGCTGAAACTCCTCAGCAAGCTGTTTAAATATATCAAATACAATTTCGCTGTTCTTTTTATCCAGGTTGCCTGTGGGCTCATCTCCCATAATAATTACCGGGTCGTTAATTAAAGCACGGGCAATTGCCACACGCTGCTTCTCACCGCCCGATACCCGGTTTGCACTCTTAAGTGCCAGTTTTTCAATACCCAGCATGGTTAATTTTTCCAATGCCCGGTGTTCAACTTCCTTTGCTGAATATTTATTTAATTTTAATCCGGGCAACATTACGTTTTGCAGTACAGTAAATTCATTGAGTAAATAATGAAACTGAAAAACAAAACCTATTTTCTGGTTTCTGATTGCTGCCAGTTGGGCTTCCTTTTTATTTTTCATGGGCTCATGGTCAATAAACAATTCTCCTTTGTAATCAGTATCCATCGTACTCAATATGTATAACAGGGTTGATTTACCACAGCCCGATTTACCTGTAACTGCAACAAACTCACCTTTATTGATTGAAAAACTGATATCCTGCAACACAGGCACCGTTACCGGATCATGAAATTCTTTATAAATATTGATGGCTTCCAGAATTTTTTCACTCATGTTATTTTCCTCTTATAATGATTACAGGGTCTATTTTACCGGCCTTTCTTGACGGGAACCAACCAGCCAGGTAAGTAGTTATTAACGAAAAGGCGGCTCCTATCAGATAAAACAAAGGGTTATAATGAATGGGATAGGTTTTAACCGTAGGTAATGAAACCGTAGTAAAAGGTATCTGGTCAATAACTGCCGAAAGGCCAAAGCCCGCCAACAATCCAATCAGTCCGCCAAAAAAACCAATGCTTAAAGCGATCAGCAGGAAAATCCGTTTTACATCTCTCCCGGAAAATCCCGTAGCTTTTAAAATGGCAATTGAATCCATTTTTTCAAATATCATCATGTTCAGGATATTGTAAATGCCAAAGCCCGCCACTATCAATAAAGTAATACCAACTGCATAAGAAATAAGCGTTCGTATAAAACTCCCGGTTTCAAATTGCGAATTGGCAGTTTGTATATCCAACGCATCTAAGTGAAACAGATCTGCATACACCATAGCCACAGCCGGCGCCGTTTTAACATCTTTCAATTTTACCTGTATATCCGTTATATAAGTACCGGTTTTGCCTAAGACCTTTTGCACAGAAACAATGGATGCATAAGATTGCGCTTTATCAAAATCCTGTATCCCCGTTTGAAAAACTCCCACTACTTTCAGCGGAAACTGTTCTCCCTGCGAAGTGGTAACCTGCACAATATCGCCCACATCAGCCAGCAGGTTTATAGCCAGGCCCTTACCCAATATGATACTGTTTGAAACTTTTTTCAAATCTGCAGCAGCCCCTTCAATAATATAATCATTAAAATGAAAATAACTGCTTTCGGCATCCACCTCTATCCCGTTTAATACTCCGGCAATATTGATGCTGCCATCATTAAAAAATACAGGTGCAAATATTTTAGGTGCATAGCCCAATACCCTTTGATCATTTTTTAAAGCCTGTAAAACTGCTGCGTTGTTGTAAATTTCCTGGCGGCTGCCGCCGGATTTAAGTGACCGGATAAAATTATAATGATCCTTGTATTCAGCAGTGCTGTTAACAGGTTGGTCTTTATTGGGCTTTATTTCGTTGTACAATCTTATGTGGGGAGTACGGTTCAGAATCAATCCATCCAGCAGGTCATTTAAACCCGTCATAAAACTCAAGAGGGTAATAAACATAGAAATACTGAAAGTAACACCAATGGCGGCAACCAGGGTTTGTTTCCACCTTGCCAGCAAAAGAGATTTGGCTATATTGATGAGTAATTTGTAGTTCATTGTGCAGGCTTAAGTATAAAATCCTGTTCAGTTAACCCTCCCAATATTTCCACCTTTTCATAATCTTTTAAACCAACCACAACTTTTCTGAGTTCTTTATTTTCAAGCATCACATTATTACCAGCAAGTAAATAATTTCTTGGAATGGTTAACGCAGATTCTTTTTGCTGTATAATAATATTTGCTTCGCAGGTTAAATTGGGATATAAAGCAGTGGGCTGTTTTGTAAAATCAGCTTCTATAGTAAATGTTTTTGAACGCTCATTCATAATCGGATTTATTTTTCGCACTGTTGCTTCAAACACCTGACCTTTATAACTATCAAGGCTTAACATAATTTTCTGTCCTGGTTTAATTCGTGCAATATCATATTCATCAACCTGCAATTCCAGGTAAAAATCAGCAGCATCTCCTATAATGGCTACAGGGCTCTGTACACTAACCATTTCTCCTTTCTCTCTTAACAAACTGTATATTTTTCCATTGTACCCACTCCTGATAATGTAATCGCCTGCAATCACTTTCGAAATCTGTAAACTCTTCTGCGACTGTTTCGCCTGGAAGCTGATCTGCTTTTGCAGTTCGGTCAGGCGCAGCTTTGCCGTTTGAAAAGCATTTACAGAATTTTTGTAAGCCAGTTCACGCTGATCCAGTTCATTGCGGGTGCCAATCTGCTCGGCCCAAAGATTTTTTTGCCGTTGCAGTAACAAAGCATCGTTATCCATTTTCTCTTTTGCAAGATTGATAGACATCTGCACTTCATTTATTTTTTCGGCATTGGCGGCTACTGAAGCATAATCTGCAGATATCGCTGCATTCTCGGTATTTAATTGAGCAGTTATATTGGTAAGGCTTATGATCGCATCGCCCTTTTTTACGATACCGCCTTCAGCCACATGTATCACAGATACCAGACCGTTTAAAGAAGAAAAAACCTGGTATTGATTTTTACTTTTGATAATACCGGAAGCATAAACAGATTCAGTTATCTTCTCTTTAACCGGCTGCAGTTTTTCCTGTTTGCTTTTACAGGAGCCAAAAAGAATAGCTAAACTTAAAACGAATATTGATTTCACCATACATCATATTATCTGAGTAAGATACAAATTTATAGTTACGAAGCATACCAATCCATGATGTTTATCATCTTTTAATTGATGTTGATCATATCCTCATTTATCCTTAAAAATAATCCCGAAAGCATAAAATACAATTACTGGTATTGGCTTTCAGCTGTATTAAAACAATGGACTGTTATTCATATTCAGCATACCAAAACACACAGCATGTGTGAATATTGCAACTTATCCGCTGTATTCTATAACATTTATTCCTTCATACTTAACCACCTTTACATACTGAAAATCAGTTTCGTTAATTAATCACTTCATATTACCTGGATAATTTTCCAATAAGCTTTTCAGAACCTTAATATGATAAACGTAAAAAAGGAAGGTATCCTGTTGATGAAAACCACGCTTGATTTTGAAAACGAAGGCGTATTAAATCCGGCGGCAATACGCATTGGGCATGATGTTCATCTTTTTTACAGGGCAGTTAGTAAAGGCAATTTCTCCAGCATTGGTTATTGCAGATTAAACGGTCCTTATACACTTACTGAACGATTTGACCACCCGGTTATTTATCCTGAATTTGAATATGAACTGCATGGTGTGGAAGACCCCCGTATTGTTAAGATTGAAGACCTGTATTATCTCACCTATACTGCATACAACGGGGTTAATGCATTGGGTGCATTAGCAATTTCAAAAGACCTGGTAGTGTGGGAGAAATTTGGCCTCATCGTACCCAGGGTAACGTATGAAGAATTTAACCGCCTGGCAAGCTCAGAAATAGCCATTAATGAAAAATACCTGTATTATAATGAACATAACCGCATGCTGGAAAACCAGGTAGCCGATGTATTTCTGTGGGATAAGAATGTTATTTTCTTCCCAAAAAAAATAAATAGTAAGTTCTGTTTCCTTCACCGGATAAAGCCTGATATACAGATTGTAGTGTCTGTTAATCATTTAGAAGAACTAACCACTGCATTCTGGCAAAATTATTTACTTAATCTTGATGATTGCATTGTACTTGCTCCAAAATATGAACATGAACAAAGTTATATCGGAGGAGGCTGCCCACCCATTGAAACTGAACATGGCTGGTTATTGATCTATCATGGTGTGCACGATTCGGCAAAAGGATATATCTATTCAGCATGTGCAGCATTGCTTGACATTAATAATCCGCAAAAAGAAATTGCCCGGTTACCTTATGCGTTGTTTAAACCTGAGTTTTCGTGGGAATTAAGAGGCGAAGTAAATAATGTATGTTTTCCAACAGGTGCAGTACTTTTTAATGATAACCTCTATATCTATTATGGCGCAGCTGATGAGCAAATTGCCTATGCGGTTGTAAGCTTATCTGCATTATTAAAAGAATTATTACTTAATAAAAAAGAAGATGACAAATCAACCCTTGTTAAAACAGCATAAAAGCGTTGCAGCAGCTGAATACAAATATTTGCTTCAGGTTGTGGCAGGCGGGCAGGACATACAGATGAACAGCAGACTATTACCGGAAATTTTATTTATTACCTCTTATCCACCCCGTGAATGCGGTATTGCAACTTACTCACAGGATCTAATAACATCATTAAATAACAAATTCAACCATTCATTTAAAATAAATATCTGTGCACTCGAATCGGAACATGAAATACATACATACACAGACAAAATAAAATATAGACTTAATACTGATGAGGCGGCTGCATTTGAACGGCTGGCAAAAATCATTAACGATAATACCAATATCAGCATGGTGCTCATTCAACACGAGTTTGGATTATTTAATAAAAACGAGGATGCTCTTATACATTTTTTAGAGACACTTATAAAACCGGTTATAACCGTTTTTCACACTGTTTTACCAGGCCCCGGTGAAACTTTAAAAGAAAATGTGCAACAAATAGCCGGCCTTTCTGATTCGATTATTGTGATGACCAATTCTTCTGCCAATATTTTAATCAGAGATTACAACATAACATCCGCAAAAATCACCTTAATTCCGCACGGCACACACCTGGTACCTCATTCAGATAAAGAAGTACTGAAGAAGAAGTACAACCTGACAGGTAAAAAAGTATTGTCAACATTTGGTTTACTCAGCTCCGGTAAAAGCATTGAAACAACTTTAGATGCTTTACCGAACATTATTAAGAACCAGCCAGATGTACTTTTTCTTATAATTGGCAAAACACACCCTTCTGTAGTAAAACAGGAAGGGGAAAAATACCGTAATATGCTTATTGCAAAAGTAGCTGCATTAAAGCTTGAGCAACATGTTCAATTCATCAACGTATTCTTACCCCTGCCCCATCTGCTGGAATATTTACAACTTACTGATATTTATTTATTCACTTCCAGGGATCAGAACCAGGCGGTAAGCGGTACATTTTCGTATGCAGCCAGTTGTGGTTGCCCGGTTATCTCCACTCCCATTCCACATGCACTTGAAGTTTTGAAAAATGATGCAGGCATTATTTTTGATTTTGAAAATCCGGAACAATTAGCCGTTTCGGTAATACGTTTATTAGATGACGACGAGCTACGAAATAATATAAGTTTAAACGGAATCCACCGGATGGCTCCTACGGCATGGGAAAATGCAGCCATTGCGCATGGATTATTATTTAAAAAAACAGGAAATGTACCTGTTTCATTGAATTATAAATTGCCTCCCATGAAACTTGATCACGTAAAAAAGCTTACCACAGATTTTGGGATGATCCAGTTCTCCAAAATCAATCAACCCGATATCAGTTCTGGATATACTTTAGACGATAATGCCCGGGCCCTGATTGCCATGTGCCAGCATATTGAACTTACAGGAGATATAGCAGATTTAGTGTTCATTAATATCTATTTAAACTTTATTAAACATTGTCTTCAGCCAACCGGCAATTTTTTGAATTATGTGGACGAACAAAAAATGTTTACAGAACAAAATAATACAGTCAATCTTGCTGATTCAAACGGAAGAGCTGTTTGGGCTTTGGGATACCTTATATCGTTAAGCCGTTTTTTGCCAAAAGAAATTACAGATAAAGCAGACCTGATATTGAAAACTGTCTTATTGAATATCAGCAATATTTATTCAACAAGGGCAATGGCATTTGTTATAAAGGGATTATATTACTATGATACAAAGAACAGTTCAGCATTTAATAAATCCTTAATTAAAAAATTTGCAGACAGGCTGGTTCAGATGTACAGGCATGAAATGGATGAGAACTGGCAATGGTTTGAAAGTTACCTCACGTATGCCAACAGCATTTTACCCGAAGCTATGTTATGTGCCTGGCTGGCTACAGGGGAATTATCATATAAAGAGATTGGTAAATCATCCTTTGATTTTTTGTTGTCTAAAACTTTCAGAAAAGAAAGCATAAAAGTAATTTCAAACAATGGCTGGCTGCATAAAAAACACAGTTCAGATAACATAACCCCA
Organism: Chitinophagaceae bacterium; assembly: GCA_031414035.1. Classification (GTDB taxonomy): domain Bacteria; phylum Bacteroidota; class Bacteroidia; order Chitinophagales; family Chitinophagaceae; genus Ferruginibacter. The sequence goes on from JANOGE010000106.1 coordinate 7,389, forward strand.
GCAGGCGGTCAGCAGCCCATAGATGTAGCCTATACCATACTGACTTTAAGTAAATTCTTTATCGCTTTTAAAGAAAATCATTATCTGAATAAACTAAAAATATCCTTTAACTGGTTTTTAGGGAACAATCACCTGCAACAGGTCATTTACAATCCCTGTACAGGCGGATGTTATGACGGATTGGAAGAAAATTGCGTAAACCTCAACCAGGGCGCAGAGTCGACTGTAAGCTATATGATGGCAAGATTAACGGCTGAAAAATATTTTATCCGGAATCCGGAAGCAAAAGAAATGAATGTGCATTTTGGTTCTCACAATAAAATGTGTGAATGATATAACATATTCTGCTGATTGTGTAATACTTTAAAACTAATTAGAGCTCATCTTTGTATTGTAATAAAACAATAAATTTAAATTTTAAAAACATGAAAAACTTAACAGAATTAAAAGGAAACTGGAATGAAATTAAAGGTAAACTGAAACAAAAATTTGGCATGCTTACAGATAGCGATTTGTTACTTGCAGAAGGCAAGCAGGATGAAATGCTGGGCAGGTTGCAAACCAAACTGGGCAGAACAAAAGCAGAGATACATAAAATAATTTCAGAGCTGTAACAGCAAAAAGGCAAAACATTTTTCTTACATAATTTTTCACTTACACTTAAATTAAAACACAATGGGAAATCTACTGTACACCATCGCCGTAATACTGGTTATTATCTGGGCTATTGGCTTTTTAGGATTTGCTGCCGGTGGCCTTATTCATATTCTTTTAGTAATAGCTGTAATAGCTGTATTACTAAGACTTATCCAGGGGCGTAAGGTGCTCTGAAAATTAAACAACATCGTAAACTTAAAAAATTAAATAAAATGGGAAACGCAAACAACGCAGGAAAATTAATGGGCGCTATACTGATAGGTGCAGCCATAGGGGGCGCTTTAGGAATTCTTTTTGCACCTGATAAAGGAAGCGAAACAAGAAAGAAGATATCATCAAAGGGCAATGATCTTACCGATGCTGTAAAAGATAAATTCAGTATGATAGTTGACAAATTCAGAAAAGAAGTGGAAGCCATAAAAGACCAGGCCAATGATTTTGCAGAAAATGGAAAATCGGTGGTTGATGATATTAAAAAAAGCTAAGCATGCGCTAATTAAATTAACCGGAAACTAAAACGTACAGCCGGATAAAATTATCCGGCTGTTTTTAAAATCAGAAATATGGAAGCAAAAATAAATTTTATAGAGCCGCTTTTTGATAAAACCGAAGCTTACGTAAAAACCAGCTTTGAACTGTTGAAACTTAAAGCCCAGGATAAAACCGCCGATGTTACTGCTACCCTTATCTCCCGTTCATTATTTGTAATTGCTATTTCATTCTTAGCTTTTACGTTAAACATAGCCGTTGCCCTGTGGCTTGGCGATCTGTTGGGGAAAGCGTATTATGGATTTTTGATTGTAGCATCCTGCTATGCACTTGCAGGAATTATTTTGCTCATCCTGCATCCGTTTATTAAATCCCGGGCTAATAATACCATCATCCGTCAATTGTTCAATTGATATTATTATGAACCCAATAACAACATCTGCAGATCTTAAAGCCGCCATTTACCTGCTGGAGCTTGAGCAAAAAGAAAATTTTATAGCACTGAAGGAAGAGTTAAGCAGAACACAGGAAAATTTTAAACTCATCAATATCATTAAAAGTACTTTTAAAGCAACTGTTGATGTGCCCGATTTAAAAACAGATATTGTAAATGCAGCCATTGGTTTAACAACCGGTATTGTGGCCAAAAAATTAATCATCGGAAAAACACTCAACCCATTATCAAAATTATTAGGCGTGGCACTGGAAATGTTTGTAGCCAATAAAGTATCAAAAAATGCAGTCCAGATCAGGTCAACAGGCAGTGTGATTATAAATAAATTATTCAGCCACAAAGACAAGGCAGAAAAAGTTTAATGGAATTAAAATTCAAAATACCTTTTTATGCCCAGGTGGCGCTGATATTTATCAGCGTTTTTGCTTTTGTATATACCCTGTATATTGGCCAGGATATTATTGTACCGCTTGTATATGCAACCATATTTGCCATTCTGCTGAACCCGTTTGTAAATTTGCTGATCAACAAAAAAATGGGTAAAATAACAGCCATAACAATTATTGTGTCCATTGCATTAATTGCAGTGATGGCCGTATTGTATCTGTTGTTTTCGCAAATAAGTATTTTCAGTGAATCGTATCCACAGTTTAAAATAAAAATTGATAAAACAAATGATCAGTTGGTTAAATGGGTAGCACATGAATTTGGTTATGGAAGATCTAAAGTAAATAAATGGTTAGCAGAAGCCAGGACGGATACAATAAGTAATTTTGCCAATGGCGACACTTTGTCGCAATTGGGAAAAGCCAGTGTGACCCTGTTATTAATACCGGTTTACCTGTTTATGATTCTCTTTTATAAATCACTCTTGCTGGAATTTATCCGTAAACTTTTTAATTCAATACATCATTTTGCAGTAGTTGAGGTGTTATCCAATTCAAAAATTATCATTCAGAGTTATCTGGTCGGACTTTTTTTTGAAATGATTATTATGGCTGCCTTAAATACTACAGCGTTTTTATTACTGGGTATAGACTATGCCTTTATTCTGGGCATACTGGCAGCCATTCTCAATATCATTCCCTATATAGGCGGCATCATTGCTACCCTGCTTCCCATGTTTGTAGCTTTTGTTACAAAAGATTCTTTATGGTATCCGGTATTGGTTTTTATTGTAACCATATTTATTCAGTTCATTGACAACAATTATATCGTACCTAAAATTGTAGCTTCCAGGGTACAGATAAATGGGCTGATCTCAGTTATTGGTGTTTTAATTGGCGGTGCATTGTGGGGTCTTTCCGGGATGTTTCTTTCCATACCATTAATCGCCATCCTCAAAGTTATTTTCGATCACATCGACTCTTTAAAACCATGGGGATTTCTGCTGGGGAATATTGTACCTACTAATTCAAAATTTTCTTTTATTAAGCGAAAAAATAAATCAACAGTAAATACATAAATTATGAAAATAAACATTGGCATACCAGAAAAGAATTTAAAATACAGTGCAGAGCTGCTTTCAGGCGCATTGGCAAACGAAATGACGCTGTATATTAAAACAAGGAAATTTCACTGGAATGTATCGGGCGATAGTTTTATGGAGTTACATAAATTATTTGAAAACCAGTACACACAACTGGAATCTTCCATTGATGAAATAGCAGAACGCATAGGAAAGCTGGGCCACAAGGCCATTGGTACCATGCAGGAGTTTTCAAAACTTTCTTCTATAAAAGAAAGTCCCGGCAAAAATGGTTCTTCAAAAGATTTACTGGTTGAATTACTGAAAGATCATGAAACCATCATCATACTGCTACGCAAAGACATTGATGATGCCGGTGAAAAAAATAAAGATGCAGGCACGGCCGATTTTTTTACAGGCCTGATGGAACAGCATGAAACTATTGCGTGGACATTGAGAAGGTACCTGAACTGAATATTTCAAAAATATCAGTTTTAAACGTTGGCGTTGGCAAAATCATAATAAAAATATTGATGGAACTGTGAATGTTGTAAGCTATTTCTGCAATTGTGTAATAATGCAACGTTAAAACAAAGCCATCTTTGTTTTAACAGAATTTAATTAATCCTAAAATAATAAATAATGACAATCATTACAAATAGTACTCAAACAAAAAAGATTCTTTCTGGCATTATAGCCACCATGATACTTTTTACGTTTTATTCTTGCGCAAAGAAATCTGTAGCAGTAGCTAAAACAGAAGCTCCGTCACCAACCGAAACACCTGAAGCAATAGTTGTTCCGGTAGAAAACAAAGGCCAGGTACAGATTAAAAGGGATGCCACCGGAAATTATATTGTGCAGATAAAATTAAGGGAACTGGAAGAGGTTAATAAACTGGAAGCAACATCAAAAAAAGCATATATCGTATGGATAAATACTGACAATGAAATGACAAAAAATCTTGGCCAGATAAACAGCAATTCAGGCTGGCTTTCAGACAAATCAAAAGCTTCCTTTGAAGCCGTGTCAGCATTTAAGCCTACCAAAGTATTTATTACTGAGGAAGAAAAATCTGATACCGGAAAGCCAGGCAAAAAGGTTATCTGGTCAACAAATAGTTATTAAAGATTACTACACAAAATAAAAAGGAGGTTAATCTGCAGATTAACCTCCTTTTTATTATTTATTTTTTGACAAGTTCATAAAAAACAGCCGGTGAACTCATATTCACCGGCTATCGTGGAGCTGCAGGGAATCGAATCATATTGCAAAACATGCAGCTGTATTGAAGCATACATTTATTCATTTTCAAACTCCCCAATTACAAACTTTATTTTATTGATTTTTAGTTCAATTTGTGTCTTTTCCGTTAATAGAATCGTCAGACCAAATTATTTTAGAAAAAAACTATGAGAAGACAAATAGTGAGTAGCCTCCACTTTTACCGGTGATAGGCTGCACATCTTTTTTGATATCATTTTTTGATATCAGTACGTAATTACAGTGGTATTCTCAATTGTAATACCTAATTCCTAAAAACATCCGCTAGCCAAAATGGTGCAGCCGTTTCACATTCCATTCCAATATTCACCTCTTCATTATTTTTCGTTTTAAATTTTACAATGATAAATGTGGGTCTTGATTCAATAACTGTGATAATCTTTGCACCTCTTATAGCATTGGGAATATTAGTATTTATAGCTCTTCGTTCTTTTACCGGCCTGCCTTCAAGGTCTTTTGGTGAAAAATTACTATTAATGAAATCCAAAAGAGCCTGTTCTTTATTTTTTTCAATTGCAGTAATATAGCTTTTCATTCTTTTGCCTGCAGGAGTACCTGGTATTGTATCTTTTAAATTTCCAGATACATTTCTATTTGGTTTTTCAATATCAAGTACAACTTTTGCTGCAAGTATTTTATTAATCCAGTCTTTATGCCTGGAAACCCTTGTATAATAATCCTTAGCCCCGTAAGTAGCAGGGCCGTTTTTACCATCTTCTCCAACAGAACTTACACCGGCTATATAAATTTTCTTATTTGCTTCTATAAAAGCAGGGCCGCCGCTATCCCCTCTTCCGGAAATGCCTTCAAGATATGTGCCGCCGGGTGGTTCTGTAAAACTCATCATAATAAACTTTTCATCAGTTCCATCCACAATGTTTGTAGCGGCTCTTAACCTAAAACCAGTTGTCCATTCACCGCCCTGGCCTGTTCTTGTATCACCATGCCCAACTAATAAAATATTTTTGCCCTTTTCATCCATCTTTTTATATATGGCAACAGGTGTTACACCTATAACAGGTGCGGTAAGATGTATTAATGCAATATCATGCGGCCCCATATCCACCCATTGGGGATGAATAAATATTTTATCCGCTTTGTATTGCTTACCTGCAAATTCTACTGTTAAACAATTTAATCTCCCTTTAACTGAATTGGCCACATGTGCAGCGGTAATCAACCATTGCTTGGCAATAAGTGTAGCATCGCCGGCATTTGCCAATTTACAAACCTGCTTAAAACTACTTGCTTTATCCAGATACTGTTTATCAGTTCTGTCATGCCTTTTTGTAATTGCAAAGGCTGAATAAAATAACAGCATACCAATAAGAAAAAAACTTTTTTTCATGTTATTTTTTTGGGGTTCAAATTTATTTTGAATTAAATATTATTTACAATTTCAAAAATAAAAATAATTTAACAGGCAAATTCGTAATCAAATTCTCAATCTTTACATCAGTCATATTTTAGAGTAGAATTTAAAAGGATCTCGCCAACTTCTCCATCTCTTCCTGCAATTTTGTTTCAGATAACCAACGGCCATTTATCATCACTCCAATTCTTTGCCTTACATTTTCAACTTTTAATAATGGGTTAGCATTTAGCAAAATCAAATCTGCCTTGTAGCCTTCTTTTAATAATCCAAAAGACTTGCTTGTGGCAACATATTTATTTATGAACTCTCCCGCCGTTTTTGTGCCTGCCATTAAAGCCTGGTTAGGTGTAAGGCCGCAGTCAACCATATTTCTTAAATCATCGTGTATAGCAAATCCATTTACTTCGCCAATCATAAAAGGTGTATCCGTTCCTAATAACAGTGGTACACCGGCATCACTTAATTTTTTTGTAAATAGTTTCAGAAAATTATATTGCACATCAATATTTCCGGGTCGTTGTGTAAAATCAAACTGTTGCCAGTTGGTATTTTTCCATTTAGGGCTTACATACCTCATTTCGGGTTTAGAAAGCATTTGTTGTAATGCGGCAGGTTTGCCCCATTGCTTTGCTATAGTTTCGTAAGTAACCAGGTTAGGAGTAACATAAGCCCCTGCATTTTTCGTATCGGCAACAGCAGAGGGTATTAAAGATTCATCTGTTTGGTTATTAAAATAGGCATACAGGTATTCTTCTGCATGTGCTATCATTACCTGTCCGTTTGTAAGCACACCTCTTATTCCCGGCGCCCTTACTCCATGCCCTATAACAGCAATCTTTTTTTCTCTTACTTTATTCATTATTGCTGCATAAGCATCTGATGGAATACTGTTGTATACTTTTACAAAATCCCATCCTGCGGTTTTTATTTCTTCCACTGCCTGCTCTGCTTCCGCAGGAGTAGTAGCCAACCAGCCACGGCTGCCGTGGCCATCTACAAATCCACTTGCAAAAATTGTTGGTGCAATAATTTCCTTGTTGGCTGCTTCCGTTCTGAATTGCAAAATAGCGGAAGGGCCACCCATGTGCAATACTGTAGTAATGCCATTGGCCACATAAGGCAGTATGTCTTCTTTGTACCAGATATGCGTATGCATGTCTGCCAGACCGGGCATCAGGTATTTCCCGGTTGCATCTATTTTAAAAACAGAATCCGGTATGGTAACGGATGATGTGGGTTCAAGTTTTGTTATAATTCCATTATGGGCAAAAACAGAATAGTCTTTTAACACAACACCATTTTCCATTGTAATTACGTTGGCGTGCAGAAACACAATATCCTTGCCAATATCTTCAGCCGGCCGGGCATCGTTTACTGAATAGATAGAAGATTTGCCACAACTAATTGCAATACCCAGAAAAACAGAGACCAGAGTTTTTATCAGCATCAATTTATCTTTTAAAAATTAACCCATTTTGCCCTACGGCCCAACTGTTACCAACACCATTACTGGCTGTTGCATATAAATCCCCGGAAAAAACCGGAGCTTCACTTATCCATGTAATGCCAGCATCCGTAGTATAAAATATTTTTCCGGTACCAGCCATCATTCCATTACTGGCATCAGCAAATGAAACACTGTATAAATCTGTTGTAGTAATACCAGTAATTTTTTGCCAGGTGGTTCCTCCATTTACAGTTTTTAAAACAGTACCGCCAATACCCACAGCCCAACCTGAAGTTGGACTGGTAAAATAAACACTTCGTAAATCTGTGGTTACTCCGCTTGTTTGTGGCACCCACGCAGTGCCTCCGTTTGTTGTGGTTAAAATGGTGCCGCCAAAACCAACAGCATAAGCAACAGTGCTGCTTAGCATAAATACACCCGGCAATTCAACCGTTGTACCACTGGCAGTTGGTGTCCAGTCTGTACCTCCATTTATAGTTTTTAATAAAACACCACCTTGCCCTGAGATCATTCCGCTATTAGCATCAATAAAATGCAGATGCACCAAATGCTGAGTGGTACCACTTGTTTGCGGCACCCAGGAAGTTCCATTGGTACTGCGGAGGATTAATCCACTTTCACCTATGGCAGTTCCTTTATTTTCTGCAGAAAAATTTATATCTCTTATAAAACCGGTAACACCTGTAGCTAAAGGTGACCATAAAATACCTGCATTTATGGTTTTTAAAATTTTACCGTTAATGCCGCAAGCATAGCCTGTAGTTGTAGTAGGAAAAGATACACCCAACAATACATCCGTAGTACCACTTGTTTGCTTATTCCATTTTATGATGGGAGGAGGAGGTGGTGGCGGTAGCGGAGCAGGGTCTTTACTGCACATTTGTAAAATAAATGCTGTTAAAAATAAAAGTGCCATTTTAAAGATTGCTTTAAGTTTCATAAATTTAGTTTTTATATTTTCATTTTCTATAGACAAGCAAATTCTATAGACAAGCAAATTATCTCTGTTGTAAGCTAATGTTTGTATAAAGTAGAGGAAACGTTAATAAAATAGATGAACCACATTGAAATAATTGTATTTACTCCGAATTCGACGGTTATTTATCACCTACATTTGCCTTCAATACAACATCTCCTTCATGAATAGTACACTCAATAAGTGGGCAAAAAACTGGATATTTTATCATATAATTTTTTGGCTCTTTATCACTTTTACTTTTGCCTGGGATTTAAGGGAATATGCACCTTACGATTTAAAGGGGTATGTAAGCAGTGTTTTTATAAGAATTGGGTTACAGGCTTCATTAATGTACATCAATCTTGTCATTTTAATTCCAAAAATCTATCCAAAAAGCAGATTAGCATATTGGACATTGCTTGTACTTACTATTTACATTTTTATTATGATATACAAGCCTGTATATTTCATGACTTCCAATGAAGTCAGGGAGGTATATATACCTCCAACCATTGATACGTTTTTTAACAGGCTATTTATTGCCATCCGGGCATTGATTTATTCTTTTACGTTTAAATTTATAAAAGATTGGTTTGAACAAGAAAAAAAAATAAGTCAAATAAAGGTTGACCAGTTAAGCACTGAGTTAAAATATTTACGGGCACAAATAAATCCGCATTTTCTTTTTAATACGCTGAATAATTTATACGGGTTGGCTTTAATAAAATCGAACAAAACGCCCGAAGTAATTATGCGGTTATCAGATATAATGGACTATATGCTTTATGAA
>JANOGE010000107.1:0-12222 GCA_031414035.1 Chitinophagaceae bacterium
GAAGGTTGACGAATTTGCATAAGGATCCTGAAAGGAAATAGGTAATGAATGATTATTTAAAAAAATCATAATGGAAAAGGTGTTTGCAAAAACAGAAGAACTGGCCGGTAACATTAAAGCTTATGTTAATGCCAGGATTGATTCAGTAAAATTAAATGCGGCTGAAAAAAGTTCCATTGTTATTGCTAATCTTATAGCAGGAATGGTTGTTGCAGTTGTGTTTCTCTTTTTTATCGTTTTTGCCAGCGTGGCTTTGTCATTTGGGCTGGGTGAATGGATCGGTAAAACCTGGGCCGGTTTTCTTATCGTGGCCGGTTTATACCTGTTGATTGGAATAGTGGTTTGGACAACAAGAGAAAGAATTATACAGTTACCGGTTATGAATGCATTAATTAAACAATTATTCAGGGAAGAAGATGAAGAAGATTAAAAGCATAAAGCAATTAAAAGCTGAAAAAAAAAGGATAAGACAACGCCAGGAAGACCTGGAGGAGAATATTGGTAAAAACTGGAAAGAACTGAAGGAAAGTTTAAAGCCTGTTAATATTGTAAAAGAAACGTTCAGTAATATACTAAAAGGTAAAACGGAAGAAAATCTGTATGGGAATGGGTTTATAAAAAGTGCATTCACTTATGGGGTTACCCTGCTGGCAAAAAAATTTGTTGATAAGACAGGCATTAAACTGGGTAAGCTATTTAAGAATGATACGGCCAAAGAAAATTAATATTACGGTATCCTAAGCATAAGTTATGTATTATCAATTTACGAGATAGATTTAGTATTGGATGAACAAGCACAAAGGCACAACATCTTTTGCAGATGGTAATAGTTGTTGTGCTTTTTTGTTTTGCAACATAAAGGTTCTACCTGCAAAAACTGAAAACAGGCAGACGTTGAACTGTTTCCTGTGTATAATCATACTGTTTCCTGACAATTATCAGCCGAATCAACTAAACCTTTGACCAATTTAGCAGTAGTTAAAGTGAATTCAGTTAAATAATCCTTATGTCTGGTTCAACCCAAAATAAGATTCAGCATACAAATCACTTTGAAATATTTTTTGAATATGCCAGTATGGGTATATTGATAACCGATATGCAGGGCAGCATAACTGCTATTAATCCATATGCATTAAAAGAGTTTGGTTATGAGCAACATGAACTGATTGGTGAAAAAGTTGAAATACTGATCCCATACCGTTTTCATAAAAGCCATGCCCAACACCACCAGGCATATCATTTAAAACCGGTAACCAGGCAGATGGGTGAAGGTATGGATGTGGACCTGGTTGCTAAAAAAAAAGACGGAACTGAAATAGCGGTAGAGATCAGCTTAAGCAATTATAAAATAGAAGAGGAAAATTATGTTATCGCTTTTATCAATAATGTTACTTTACGTAAAAAAGCGGAAGCAAAAATTGAAAAGCTGAATAATGAACTGGAGGCTACCATTGAGAAACGTACCAAAGAGTTAAAGGGAACACTTAAAAAATTAAAAATATCTCAAATAGCTCTTGAAAAATCTATTTTATTTCAGAAAGCAATACTGGATAATGCAGGAGCCATGATCATTGCCACAGATAAAAAGGGTAGCATAAAATATTTTAACCCGGAAGCTTCACTAAATCTCGGGTACAGTGAATCCGAAGTGATTGATAAAAGGTCACCAATGGTATTTCATGTTAAAGCCGAAATTGACAAAAAAAGAAAAGAGATCTTTCAGGAGTTTGGAATAAATATCAGGGAAGATTTTGACGTAATGGTGGAAAAACCCCGGAGAAATATTCATGAGGAACAGCAATATAATTACCTCAGAAAAAATGGGTCAACCTTTCCCGTATCATTAACCATTACGGCAGTTTATGATAAAAAAGGAAAAATTATCGGATATATGGGCGTATCGTTTGATATTACTGAACGGATAAAGGCGGATGCAGCATTACATAAAATGCTTGATAAGGAAAAGGATCTGAGTGAATTGAAATCAAGATTTCTAACAATGGCTTCGCATGAATTCCGGACACCGCTCAGCACCGTGCTTTCCTCGGCTTATCTGATTGAAAAGTATACTAAAACCGTTGATCAGCCTCAACGGGAAAAACATTTACAGCGTATCACATCTTCAGTAAGTATGCTTACAGATATCCTGAACGATTTTTTAAGTCTCGGAAAAATTGAAGAAGGAAAGATACCGGTAAGGTTTACAACTTTTAATGTAGCGCAGGTGGTTAAGAAAATTGCTGATGAAATTAAGGGTACATTTCTAAAGCAACAAAAGATCTTTTACAGGCATACAGGCCCGGCTGAAGTGGAATTGGATCAGTCATTGCTTAAACATATCATTTTAAACCTTGTTTCCAATGCCAGTAAGTTTTCGCCGGTAAAGAGCCCGATAGAGATTAAAACGGTAAACCGGAAAAACTGTTTGATTCTTTCCGTAAAAGACCTGGGTATTGGCATTTCCAAAGATGATCAGAAACATTTAATGGAACGTTTTTACAGGGGCGCCAATGCAGGGAATATACAGGGCACCGGCCTGGGGCTGCATATTATTTCTAAATATGCAGAACTGATGAATGGAAGTGTTGCCTGTTGCAGCGAACTTGAAAAAGGAACTGAGTTTATCATAACATTTGAAATAAATGCGAACGTTCATGAAAAAGATACTGTTAATTGAGGACAATGATGATATACGTAATAATACGGCAGAAATTCTGGAGTTATCCAACTACCAGGTAATTCTGGCAGCCAATGGAAAAATGGGCGTTGAACAGGCCATTAAGCATGTTCCGGATCTGATCATTTGTGATATCATGATGCCGGTGCTGGATGGTTATGGTGTGTTTCATGCCGTTCATAAAAATGAGGCTATAAAAAATACACCCTTTATTTTCTTAACTGCCTTAACCGAACGGAGTGATCTTAGGAAAGGTATGGAACTGGGTGCCGATGACTATATTACCAAGCCTTTTTCAGGGACCGAATTACTGAATGCTGTTGACAGCCGTTTAAAAAAATTTGATATACTTAAGAAAGACCTGTCCGCCGGCCTGGCTGGGTTGCAGGAGTTAATGCTGGCCAGCGGTGGATCAAATGATCTTTTATTATTTACTGAAGGACGTAATATTAACAGGTATAAAAAAAAGCAGGTGATTTACTCCGAAGGCAACCATCCCAACTGTTTGTATTATGTAATAAAAGGTAAAGTAAAAGTGAGTGTAAGCAACGATGACGGTAAAGAGTTAATAACAGAACTCTTCTGCCCCGGAGATTTTCTTGGCTATGTGGCCCTCCTGGAAGAAACGGTGTACAGGGATAATGCAAAAGCTCTGGAAGAGTCCGAACTGGCAGTTATACCAAGAGAAGATTTTGAAGAACTGATAAATAACAATAAAGAAGTAACACATAAGTTTATCAGGCTGCTGGCTAAAAATATATCTGAAAAAGAAAAACAGCTTTTGGGTATAGCTTATAATTCACTGCGAAAAAAAGTGGCAGAGGCCCTTCTTTTGCTGCTAAAAAAATACAGACAAAATGGTGATCAAAAATTCAGTATCGATCTTAACAGGGACATCCTGGCATCTATTGCCGGTACTGCTAAAGAGTCACTCATCCGTACACTTGGAGATTTCAGGAACGAAAAAATGATCGATATCGAAGACGGGAATATCTTCATTATCAATCAGCATAAACTGGAGCACCTGGTTAACTGAAAACATAAATACAAAAAACAACCTATTAGGTTTACAAAGCCAGGCTTGGTTTCCCGGATTTGCTGTTTTATTGTATCCCCTCTTTTACAGGTAACAGAATGACAACTCAAAGAGTTGATTAACTTTATGAAATTATAAAGTACGGCACAGTCATTCATGGTCATCTTTCAATGTGACTGCTTATTGTTTCAGTACATTTTGTTTCAACAGGTCTTTTACAATCAGCAATCCGTATTCATGACCCATGCTTTCAGAATTTACCGGATCAAAAGATTCAGTTTGCACGGAGTAAACCAGTTTTTGAGTACTCATATCATAAAGGTTACTTTCCCAAAAATATTTTGTTTCGGTAACATAATACCCCGGTTCATAAATACGCCTGTATAAAGTAGTGCGGTAACCCCAAAACCGGTTATAATAATAGCCATAGGGAGAATAATTAATATTACCCGGAACATATTTCTGCTCTTTTTGTTTGTCCAGCAATACAATTGTAACAACCGCTTCAACACCACTGTTTTTTAATTTAGCAATTGCGGCTTCTTCTTCTATATTATCAAATGCTTTTGGACCAAACTCATTCAGTGAAGAAATGGCATTATAACCCAGGTCCTTCAGGTCGCCAACTAAATGGGTTTCCATATTTTGCTGCAGTCTTCTGTCAACTTCCCGTATAAGACCCAGCACCATTATCTTATTATATTTTTTGGGGATTGTATTATCTGCTTTCCACGATGTAGTAATTCTTGACGAGGAACATCCGGCTGCCAGTAAAAAAAAGCTGATTACGATCCAATTTATCTTTTTCATTTTTTCAGATTTATTATTTAATTGTAAAGTATCTGAAAATACATTGAATAAGAATGATGACTGTCAATGTAAACAGAGATCATTATCATAACAGGGTTTTCAATATAATATTAAAAAGAAGTGTGAAATGGCAAAAAATAACCCCGGGATTTACCGGCATTTCATTTTTTATTTCATCCTGATCCGGTCAAATTTTTTATAAATATCTTCATAAAACAGGACCCTCCCTGTTGAATCAATGCCTGCAGGAATATACCATATTATAACGGGCATGTGTTCATCTGCTTGAACCGTTATGGGTGATTGGTTTCGCAGGCATCCTTTTTGTTCAAGTGTATCTATGGCTATATGATTATTCTTTAAAATAAGATGGCCCATTTCCATTGGTTTTTCCATCCGCATACAGCCATGGCTGAAGTAACGCTTGTTAAGCATAAACAGATTTTTACCCGGGGTATCATGCAGGTATGCACCAAACGGGTTATAGAAATTCAATTTTAATAATCCCAATGCATTATCACATCCGGTACTCTGGCGGATGATGTATGGAAAATAGGATCGGCTGAGTTTATTCCAGTTAACAGAATATGGATCCACAATTTTTCCCGACATATTCATTACCTGATAATTGTTTGCATTAATATAACCCGGGTTTCTTTTAATATCAGGCAGTAATTCTTTGGTTGCGATGCTATAAGGCACATGCCAGTAAGGGTATAAGATCACTTCATTCACTTCACTTGTCAATGTATTTGTTGGGGTAGATATTTTACCCACCACCATCCGCATTTCAAGAAGGATATCATTGCTCCTGTATACTTTCAAATAGGCAGCAGGTATGTTTACTACGATCACTGACCGGCTTTGTATAAGACAATATAACCACCGGTAATAGTTTATGGAAAGATTAAGTTCCTTTAGTCTTTCCGCCAATGGAATATCCAGTTCCTGCCTGATGGTTGAACGAAGTACCCCATCGGGCAACAGGCTGAATTGCCGTTGCGCTTCTTTTACTTTTTGTTTCAGGGTACTATCGGGTAAATTTTTATTGACAGCACCAATAATGCCCAGTTGATATAATTTTAAAATCAGTGATTTGTTGTTTTCAGAAACTTTGCCTGAAGTGATAGTTACCTCCCTGAAATTACTATCGGCTAAAACAATCAGGTATGATTTTATTTTATTTTCCATTGCCGTGATTTCCGGTAATTCAGGGGTAAGCTTCATAAAAAGCAGCTGCAACTTGTTTTTAACGGTATGATCTGCCAGTAAAGCAGGGATGTTGTGGCAATCGGGTATATATTTAAGTCCATAGTAATCAAATGCAGGCTTTGTATTGCCATAGGCCAGGTCATTATAAAAGTGCAGGGCTGCTTCAGTAAAATGAATTTCTGCCGCCAGGGAATCATCAGTATTTTTGAGGCGCAGTGTACCATCGCGGAAAGATCCGATAAAATCAAACTGGTAATCACTTTCCCGGAGCGCCATAACAGGAGAAAGTTTAAGGGTATATAAAAGTATATCACGGTTGCCTGTGTTTTCTTTTTGTATCCAGGCCGTTTTATAATTCAACAGGGAATAAAATTCTTTTATCTCCGCATTACCGGTATACCTGTTCTCCAAAAGAAAACGTTGCAGTTGGTCAGGAGTAATTTGGGAAAAAGTTGTAAGCCCCAGAGCAATGACAAATACAAGGTTTAAACTGAATTTCTGTGAACTGTTTTTCACTGCTTAGAGGATATTTTCTGAAAGGAAATGGTTAAATGCTGTTCTTAATTCTCCAAACTGCTTCTCCGCAGTTTTCATATGGTTTCTGAGCCGCTTCCATCTTTGATCAATTTCTTTAATGATTTTTCCGTCTGTTGATATTTCCGGGGCAATTAATTTTTCCATTTCATTAACTTCATCCCGGAGTATTCTGATCAAATCGTCCTGCCTGATGAACCGGGTTTGAAAATGATCCACTTCTTCCAGTAAATTTTTATCGAACCTGTCCTGAAGAATTTCTGCGACCCTGTTTTTCTGGTGAATATTTTCTTCCATCATGAATTCCAGTAATCGTTTCCATGTATTCTTCTCATGATGCAGTTGTTTTAATTTCATCTCCGGCATATAATATCTTTTTAAATACATGGAGTTTTTGAGTATGTTTTGCATAGTGTAATTTTTTTGATTTACTGCTATAAAGATATTATTATCATAAGGCTTTAATAAGTATTTTCATCATCGGTAATCCTGATATTGGTCAATAATTATAATCAAAAAAGGGTTTTAAAGGGATGAAAAACAAAGCCCTGCCATATTTTATGGCAGGGCCTTAAGCCAATCAGGAGCTGACTTATTTAACAGCAATGTGTTTTGCTGTAAGCAATTTAGCTTCTTCTTTGCGTGGTAGTGCAATTTTCAATATACCATCTTCATACTTCGCTTCTATTTTTTCTTTGTTGATCTCTTCAGGAAGTGTAAATGTGCGGGTGAAAGTTGAATAGTTATACTCTTTACGGGTAAACTTTTTACCTTTTTCTTCGGTTTTTTCTTCCTTTTCGCTGCTGATGGTCAGTAAATTACGATCCACATCAATTTTGAAGTCATCTTTTTTCATGCCAGGTACGGCCAGTGATACCATGTATTCATCTTTATGTTCCGTAATATTTACGGCTGGTATGTTCATGGTACGACCAGTAAATCCGGCATCAAACCATTCGTTCCAGGGTTTTAAAAACTCATCAAATACAAATGGTGTTCTTTCGTTTACTTTTATTAATGATTGCGTTCCCATAATAACCTCCTTTTTATTTTAGTTATTGAATTATTATTTACAACTCAAATATACTATACTGATTAACGGATAACAAAGACGATGGTCAATGAAATCGATGAGCTTGGTCAGTGTAAAAAGGGTGTGAGCCATATTAATTTCCGGCTCCTGTCAACTGCATTTTTAAGAAGTATATAATTTAAGCCAGGCTGTTAAATACTTTACCGAATGTTCAAAAATTAAGCTCTGCGTTTAAAATAAAAAGTGAGCAGGTAAAAAACAATACGTATAAACTGGTAGGAGCACCAACGAACAAACTGTTTGAATATATTTTTAGAGAGGGCATGTTTTTCTTTGGTAATGGCAATACAGTCCTTATGAATAATACTTTCCAGGGTTCGTTCAGTTTCTGAGGCCAAACCTGCATTTTGAACATCTATGTTCAGTTCAATGCTGGCATAAGCACTTATATTGTTTACATTGTAAGAACCTATGGTTAACCACTCACTATCGCATACGGCTATTTTAGCATGTAAAACAACCGGTTGATATTCGTATAATTCTATTTTATTCCTCAGCAGCCAGTCATACATCCAGCGTTCGGCATATTTTGAAACTAAAACATCCGAAGTCCCGGCAGTGATCACTTTTATTTTCACTCCCCGTTTGGCTGCATTTTTTAATAACCTTCGGATTGTTTTTCCGGGTAAAAAATAACTGCACATAATAGAGATGTGAGACCGGGCATGACGGAACATTTCAATATAGGATGCTGAAATTTCATTTTTTCGTCGTACCCAATCGTTACGCCGCATTCTTAACAGGCTATTTTCTGCTTCAGGAAATTCAAACAATATCTCCTTTTCTTCGCAGGGAGTTATACCCATTTTTTCGGGATACCCTTTCCATGTTTTCCAGCAAAGTATACACAGATCTACGGCAATATCCCCTTCTGCATAAAGGGCAAAATCGAGCCAGGCAGGATCTCCGGGCATATCGTTATACCGGTTGGTAATATTTATACCACCAACCAGTGCATACTTTGTATCGGCAACAAATACTTTATGATGTAGCCTCCTGCCGAAATAATAGGTTTTACTTTTAAAGAAGGGTTCAAAAAAGCGGAAATTAATCCCGGAAGCAATTAACTCATCAATAAAATTATTTGACATTACCTGTGAAGCATAACCATCTGCCAGTAAATGAACGGATACCTTTCTTCGGGCAGCAGCTTTTAATGCTTCCGCTACCAGGTTTCCGGTTTCATCATCATCAAAAATATAGGTTTGCAGGTGAATAGTTTCCTCAGCCCGGTTAATTAATTGCAGCAGCAGATCAAAATACGGTTTACCGCCCCGGATCAATTTAGTTTTATTACGGAAGGTAAAATTTGCTGTAGCTTTTCTGTTTCCGGTATACATCTGCTAAAAGGGTATTTAATTATTATGTATCCTTTTCACTACACCAACATAAATATATCTATACAACAAGATACGGTTTTTCATATTATTCTTTCGCCATCCAGTTACTGCCAAACTGTGGAATGTTATCCTTAATTCCTTTTTTTTACAAATGATAACCAGGCATATGGGGAATCATAATACATGGGTATCACTTCATTTTTCAATACATCATACAAATGATTGGCACCTGATTCATCCTGTTGATGAAGGGGTAACCCGGGATCCGAACCGGGAACAATAAAACTATTTTCTTAATCCATGGCAAATTCCGGGAACCATCCATCAGGGATAGAAACATTTACTGTCCCGTTCATGGCAGCGGTCATAGCACTGGTGCCTGATGCTTCGTGTGTCATCCGGGGAACATTCAGCCATACATCTGCACCCCGTTTCAGCAGTTTGGATAATTTCATTTCATATCCCACTTTATTTTTAAAGGCTGGATCTGGTTTGTAAGGTAAATTGACTGTAAGATTCGTGAAAACAAATCTTTAATACACCACGATCTGGTTAGAAATGGTTTGTAGATGAGCTTTACTTTTAGGAATGTGAAGGCAAAGTATGCCCTGTTTGTATTCTGCACATACAAATTCAGTATCTGCATCATCAGGTAAAAGTAAATGACGCTCCAGAAAATCAGTATCAAACTCGTGTATCTGCAATTTTCTCTTAAGTTCGTCACTATTCTTGTACAATACAATTACAGATAAAATATTCTCAACTACATCAATAAATATATCTTCCCGTTTTATACCGGGGAGCACTATTTCTATTTTATAACAGCCCTTATTTTCATCCATATTTACAGAGAGTTTTATGGCAGATTCTTTACCGGAAAGTTTTAACTCATTCAGCAGAGCCTCTATACCCGGCAAGGGAATATATTCGCCCGGATAAACCAGGCATTCTCTGTAAGAAGGTGTTAAGGGTTGAATCATTGAGATGGGGGTTGATATGATAAAGGTAAGATATTGGATAACCTGTTTTTACTGATGGTGATAATGACAAATCATGATTATTATCATTATTTGTATTTTCTGAATCTGCGGATTATTTTCTCAATTTCTACGGTAATAAAAATTACGAAAGAGATACCTATGCAAAAAGCCAATTCAGTTAAAGTTAATGGTTGTGTTTTGAATAGCGTATTCAGGAAAGGGAGATAGATTATGGACATTTGCAACAGGAAAGTAAAAACTACTGTAAAAAGTAATACCGGATTAGAAAAAATACCCTGCCGGAATAAAGAAACGGTTTCTGACCGGATGGCCATTACGTGTGTTAACTGCCCGAGCGATAGAACCGTAAATACCATCGTTTGCCAATGTGTATCCTCAATGTGTATGGCATAGGCTTGTGTACCGATTGTTAAAGCAGCTAATAATAATCCTACCCATAGTACATGAATACCCAGGCCATTCGCAAAAATACTTTGCCCCGGATTGCGGGGAGGGCGCTGCATAATATTCTTTTCAGCCGGTTCCAGTGCCAAAGCCAAGCCTGGTAAACCATCGGTAACCAGGTTTATCCATAAAATATGGATGGGCAACAGGGGAATGGGTAATCCAAAAAAAGGGGCTAAAAAGATCGTCCATATCTCAGCAGAATTTCCGGTAAGGATATACCTGATAAATTTCCGGATATTATCAAATATACGCCGCCCTTCTTTCACCGCTTTTACTATCGTGGCAAAATTATCATCCAGTAAGATCATATGGGCTGCTTCTTTTGAAACATCTGTACCGGTAATGCCCATAGCCACGCCGATATCGGCATGTTTTAATGCCGGTGCATCATTCACACCATCACCGGTCATGGCCACATATTCCCCTCTTTTCTGCAATGCCTTTACAATATTCAGTTTTTGTTCGGGCGAAACCCTGGCATATACTTTTATATGATCCACTACTTCCAGGAGTTCCTGTTCACTCATCGCTTTCAATTCCGTGCCTGTGATTATCCGGTCTTCTTTTGTTTCAATGATATCAAGGCGTTTGGCAATAGTAGCTGCTGTAACAGGGTGGTCCCCGGTTATCATAACCGGTTTTATTCCGGCCGTCCTGCATTCAAGCACAGCCTGCCTGGCTTCATCCCTTGGTGGATCAATGATACCGGCAATGCCTAATAATTGCAAATTGGTTTCTATAGCAGCCGGCGTAATAACTTCAGGTAATGTATCAAACTCCCTCGAAGCAAAACCAATTACCCGTAACCCGTTTAACAGCATTTTATTTAAAGGGTCTTCCCATTTCTTTACTGATATAGAATCTTCAGATTTTTGCATCAGCATTTCCATGGCGCCTTTAACAAAAGCAATATATTTATTACCATTTCGGTGAATGGTCGTCATGCATTTTCTGTCAGAATCAAAAGGAATTTCGGCCACACGGGGAAATTGATTTTCAATGGCTGATTTATCAAAACCCCCGGCCAATGCAAATTCATACAAGGCGGTTTCGGTCGGGTGGCCAATAGTATTATTTATTTCATCTTTGTAAACATCATTGTTCAGTGCCATTGCCTGCATCAGCCATGTATACTCATTGTTTTTTTCAGCTGTTGTATTTTCATTTTTATTATTGGCTGAAAAATCCTTCCCAACGACCTCTTCTACGGTCATTTTATTAAGGGTAAGTGTTCCGGTTTTATCGGTGCAGATATAAGTAACCGAACCCAGTGTTTCCACAGCATGCAGTTTTCTTATCAATGCATTTTTTTTAACCATTTTCTTTGCACCAAGGGCAAGGGCAACAGTGATAACCGCAGGTAAAGCTTCGGGAATAGCAGCAACAGCAAGTGATAAGGATGTAAGCAACATTAATACCAATTCTTCGCCCCGCAGATAACCCACAATAAATACAATGGAACAAATAAAAAGAATGATATAGGCAAGGGTTTTTCCAAATGCGGCCAGTCTTTTTTGCAGGGGAGTTTGAATGCCCGGCACCTGCAGTAACCGGGCGATCCTTCCTAACTCTGTTTCCATTCCTGTGGCAACCACAATTCCTTTACCACGGCCAAAAGTAATATGGGTACCTTTAAAAGCAATATTACTGTAATCACCTAAGGGAAGATCAGGCGAAGTTAAAGTTTGGGTTTGCTTTTCAACAGCATGGGATTCACCGGTCAGCGATGATTCGTTCACTTTTAAATGTACAGCTTCACTCAGCCGGACATCGGCAGGAGTACACGCTGCCGGTGGTCGTGCCGAATACGAGCCGGTCGCCGCGCAAATCCAGCGCGTGACGGAAGGTGACATCGTAGCAGTTCTTCTGGGGCAGGCCCGCGCGGAAGTCCGTCCACGTTTTGCCGCCGTCGTCGGTGCGGCTGACGCACAGCGCTTTATCCACCGCCAGCCGGATTTCGTCGCTGATCGCCGGGACGACCCATGCGACATCAGGATTCTTTTCATCTGCCGCAATCGCAAAGCCGAAGCGCACCGGGCCATTGGGCTGCGAGATTTCCGTCCAGTTCTGAC
>JANOGE010000108.1:0-36635 GCA_031414035.1 Chitinophagaceae bacterium
AAATTATGACCTTCGCCCGGAATGTAGGCAATAACCTCAATTTTATTGGTTAAACGTACTTTAGCTACTTTACGCAAAGCAGAGTTTGGCTTTTTAGGTGTAGTTGTGTACACTCTGGTACAAACACCACGGCGCTGCGGGCAGCTATCCAAAGCCCTTGACTTGCTTTTCGCTTTAATTACTTCTCTTCCTTTTCTTACTAATTGTTGAATGGTGGGCATTATGTACCTTTTATTTTTCGGACGGCAAAGGTAGGATTTATCATTTGAAAATGGAAAATTAATACCCGAAAAACCACTTTTTTATTCACATTTAATAAAAAAGCCTCTTACAGGAGGCAGTTTTACCTTAATAATTGGTTGTCCCGGGTCATACTTTGTACATCCAGCCATGCGTATCAGGTTCCTGTCCATAGCGGATGGCATTCAATTTTCTCTTTAACTCCGGGGCCGTCTTCCATTTATCAACATCAAATTCCATCACATAATCTTTATACCTTAATTCTTTGATCAGCGTAATGGTAGCGGCAGTACCGGTTCCAAAAACTTCATACAAGATGCCCGCTTTATGTGCCGAAATAACATCATCAATACTTAATTCTCTTTCCTCAACCTCAAAACCCATTTCTCTTAACAATACCATTGTACTATCCCTGGTAACACCAGCCAGTATTGTGCCTTCTTTTAAATCAGGTGTAATAGCTTTATTACCAATGATAAAAAAAACATTCATGGTGCCACATTCCTGCACATATTTGTGTTCAAAGGCATCCGTCCATAAAACCTGGTCATATCCTTTAAGTTTCGCCTGTGCCGTGGCATACATAGCGCCGCCATAATTACCTGCAGCTTTTGCATATCCAATACCACCGGGTACTGCCCTCACATATTTTTCTTCTACATAAATACGCATGGGGGCTGTATAATATGGCCCGGTAGGGCTCAATATGATAATGAATTTATACTTATCACTAGGTCTAACACCTATCATTTCATCACAACTGAACATAAACGGACGGATGTATAAAGCATGATCTTCCTGAGGAGGTATCCAGTTTTTGTCTAATTCTATTAACATATGCATGCCCTCCATAAAAATTTCTTCCGGTATTTGCGGCATCTGCATCCGTTCAGCAGATATATTAAAGCGCTTAAAATTGTCTATGGGACGAAAAATATAGGTTTGGCCATTTACATTCCGGTATGCTTTAACGCCTTCAAAAATGGCCTGCCCATAATGCAGGGCAGCAAGCGATGGTTCTAATAACAGGGACTGATAGGGTTTTATTTCTGCTGTCTTCCATTCGCCATCTTCGTAATCGGCTACCAGCATATGATCTGTAAAATATTTTCCGAAAGGAATATTTTCAAGGTTAATATCTTTTAATTTACTTTGCCCGGTCTTTGTAATATTAATATCTTCAGCTGCAATCATAAACGTTAATTTTACAACAAAGAAACGAAAAAACAAGATCACAAATTATCCTTTAATGAGTTTAGATCATATAGAGTTTCCGGCAATAGTTCTGCAGAACCTGTATGCCAAATCAATGTTTGACCTGAAAACTGGCAGATCAGACATTACGGTATCCAAGGTAAACACAACGGCCAGTTTAGGCAATAATAAAAAAAGGATTGTTATCATCGTAATGTATCCTGAAGCCATTTATTTACCCGACGATGAGTTACCATTTTTATTGGGAATCTTATCTGCCTGTAAACTCAGTATGGAAGATATTGCTTTAGTAAATCGTTCAACAGATTCAACCCTTTTATATAAAGATCTGGCTGAACAATTTAAGGCTGAGAAAATATTCCTGTTTGGTGTTGTTCCTGAAGTATTGGGGTTGCCTTTACAGTTCCCGCTTTATCAAATTCAGCCATTTAACAACCAGCTGTATCTTTCATCAGCTTCTTTAACTGACCTGCAAAATGATAAAGCAGAGAAAACAAAATTATGGAACTGTTTAAAAAAGATCTTTTCAATATAATTACTACCTAAATATTTTTAAGAAGGAATGAATACCCTGATATTTGCAACCAATAACCAAAATAAGACAGATGAGATTCGTTCTATGTCCGGAAAAAATTTTGATATAATAACTTTAAAAGAAGCCGGGATAAATATTGAAATTCCGGAACCGTATGATACATTGGAAGCAAATGCGACAGAAAAATCAAAAACTGTTTTTAAACTAACCCAAAAAAACTGTTTTAGTGAAGATACCGGCCTGGAAGTAGAAGCACTGAATGGTGAGCCCGGTGTAAAAAGTGCCCGGTATGCCGGAACAGGCAGCGACTCCGAAAAGAATTTAGAAAAACTTTTATCCGGTTTAAATAATAGTATTAACAGGAAGGCACGTTTCAGAACGGTCATTTCCCTGATAGTGGATGGCAACGAATACTTATTTGAAGGTATCTGCCCCGGGAAGATTACAACCACCAAATGCGGAGAGAATGGTTTTGGCTACGACCCGGTATTTATACCTGATGGCAGTGATAAAACTTTTGCTGAAATGGATATGGATGAAAAAAATAAATTCAGTCATCGAAAAAAAGCCGTGCAAAAACTGATAGCGTTTCTAAATAAAAAATCATTTTTATAAAAAATGGCGAGAATTAAAATTGAAATACCACAGCCGTTTACGGCAACATTTAATATACCAATACGTATCACTGATATTAATTACGGGAATCATGTAGGTAATGATGCTTTTGCCGGTATCCTTCATGAAGCACGGATGCAATGGTTACAGCGGTATGGTTACACCGAGTTAAATATTGAAGGGATCGGGTTAATTATGAGTGACCTGGTCATTGAATTTATAAACGAATCCTTTTATGGTGATGTGCTGGAACTTAAGCTTGTTGCTGGCAATATAGCCAGGGTAAGTTTTGACCTGTACTATCAAGTATCTGCAAAAAGAAATAATGAAATCATTTTACTGGCAAAGGCTAAAACAGGGATGGTTTGTTATGATTATGTGGCTAAAAAAGTAGCCGCCATTCCGGGGAAATTAAATATTGTTCTGACCGGATAAAAAATTATTCTTCATTCCATCTCGTCCAGTTTTCTTCGGCCTGGATGATCAACATTTCGAAACCATTAATTATGAACGCTTTCTGCTCCTCTCCTTTTTGCAGGAATAACGTTTTTGCGGGCTTATAAACAAGGTCGAATAAATAATGATCGGCGGTTAAAAAGGCATAAGGCAGATCAGGGCAGGTTTCTTCTGCCGGCGACATGCCCAATGGTGTAGTGTTAATAATGATATTGTATTCCTTTATAACCGTTTCGGTAAGCTGATCATATAGAATAAAATTTTCCGCATCATTTATATTTCTTGATACAACCAAAAAAGAGATGCCCAGTTTTTTAAGCACATATTGTACAGCCTTTGAAGCTCCCCCCGTTCCCAATACCAGCGCTTTTTTATGAATTGGTTTCAAATGATTTACAAAGGATCTTTCAAATCCGATAATGTCTGTATTATAAGCAGTCAGTTTATTCCCCCTTATTTTTATACAGTTTGCTGCACCTATCTGTTTTACTTCTTCTGATAAATGAGTAATATATTTTAGCACCTGTTCTTTATATGGAATTGTTACGGCCAGTCCTTTAAGCGAAGGGTTATTGTTTAAAAATGCCGGGAATTCCTCAATAGTTGCTAAAGGGAAAGAATAATAAACGGAACCGGTTATTCCTTCTCTATCTATTTTTTCGGTAAAGTATTGCCTGGAGAAAGAGTGAGTTAAAGGAAATCCAATGGTGCCGTAAATTTTCATTACACCGTTTCTTTATTCAGGTACAAATGAAAAGTATCGCCGCGTAATCCGATACGCATTGTTTCTAATGGAATTACTTCGTTAGGTGCAATATTACCAAGGTTAACATTGCAACCGATCAATTCCAGAAAGTACAGCTGCTGTGCTTTTTGCGGTGCTTCCCAAATTATTTTCTCTTCGGGTATCTGGGTAAGGATTTCCTGAACCAATCCTTCTCTCACCTCACCGGTACCCCGGTATATACCTACATTACCGGCTTCTCTCGCTTCTGCTATAACATAGGTTGAACCCGCTTCCAGTTCCGCTTTCATTAATTCTATCCATTTATAAGGAGGTATAATATGTGCGGCATCTTTACTTCCCACTTCGCTTAAGACCACGCCGATTTTAGAAAGTTTTTCGATAT
Source organism: Chitinophagaceae bacterium (assembly GCA_031414035.1). Lineage (GTDB taxonomy): Bacteria > Bacteroidota > Bacteroidia > Chitinophagales > Chitinophagaceae > Ferruginibacter. The sequence goes on from JANOGE010000108.1 coordinate 4,192, forward strand.
AGCCACATTTTTCAGCATGCGGAATATCGATAGAGCCGTCACTGACCTCCATATAACTAACCCCGAATTCTTTACAAACCCGGATATAATCTTCAAATTGATTTCTTATAAGAAAAGCTTCAAAGAGTGTGCCGCCAAAATAAATAGGCATACCAAAAGAACGGTAAACTTCCAGCTTTTCCTTCAGATTAGGGGTAACATATGATGTTCCAAATCCAAGCTTCACTACATCAACATGTGGATGTGTTGCACTCATAAAGTTTTTCACTTCTTCAACACTGAGGCCCTTATCCATAACCATGGTAATGCCATGCTCACGTGGCTTTATATTACGTTCAGGTATCTGCGAAAGTTTAAAGTTCATATTGCTTAATTTATGGACTGCAAAGATAACTACTGTAGAACTTTAATATTGATAATTATGAAAATAATGATTTATGTAAACCGGCAAATAATGGGTTTTCTAAAGAGAATTCTTTTTTTTAAACCGTGCAATAATATCTACCACCTGTTGATTTTGTAGAATAGAAGGATTTATTTCAATAAATTTTTTAATGAGTTTAGGATTTCTGCTCATTCCTGATTCAAGGTGCAATAAAGCTTCTTTGGATTTACCCATCGCATATAATACAGCACTTTTATAAAAAAGGAAAATGGGTTTTCCATCTGTTTGTTCATAGGCAAAACCCGCATATTCCAGGGCTTCTTCCATCATTTCTGCTTTAATCAGGCATTTTAATAATTCAATCCAGCTATTAATATTTTTTGGTCTTACCCTCACTACATTTCCAAAATAAGTGATGGCATCTTCTAATTTATCAAGTTCCATATAACATTGACCCATGGCCAGGTTATATTCAGGTTGCATTCGGTGAACCCGCATAGCTATTTCCAGGTTTTTAATAGCACTGTCCCAAATACCTTCATTCATGTAGGTACAGGCAATTTTGTAGTTCAACTGACTATCTTCCTGATTCAGGTGGCTGGCTTTCCTGTAATTAAACCTGGCCTGAGCATAATTACCCATCTTGTCGTAACAATGCCCGATGGCCTCATAAATAACATCTTCCGGCCTGGCCAGTTCCAATACCTTTTCTAAAACCTCAACAGCCTCTTTATACCTGCGCAGGCGTATATAAGCATCCCCCATATTACGAAGGGCATAATCAAATTTTTCATCAATAGCAACAGCATACTGGTAGGCATCAATTGCCTTTTCATACAATTTCAAACCCTGGTATGCAGCTGCCAGGTTAAACCAGGCCAGTTCATTAAAAGGGAAATCCTCAATTATTTTTTGATGTAAACGTATCCCTTCTTCATTACGCCCGGTAAAATCTGTCCAGAAACAAATTTTATACAGGGCTTCTTCATTGTTAGGTTCCTGTTCAAGTATTATTTTCAGGCAGTCAAAAACTTTTTCGAAATTTTCATAATCATCATACACATCTGTCAATTCAAATAAAAGGTCTATTTTCTCTTCTCCTTCAAAATCCTGAAGGGCTGCTTCTAAAATGTCTGCAGCCTTTTGCTGTTGATCCAGTGCCAGGTAAGCATCCGTTTTTAAAATGTAAAGATTGGTATCCTTGCTATCCAGTAATTCAGCCTGGTCCAGCACCAATAACGCCTCTTTATACTGCCTTAGGGCAATTAAAAGATCAGCCTTTTTTAAAAGTAACATGGATGAATAAGGATACTGCTGAATACCATACTCCGCCACTTCCAAAGCCTGGGGTAATTGTTCTTTCTCATCAAAATAATCGATAATACGTTCAAAGGAATCTTCTTCAATAAAAGAGTTGCTTTTGCCTCTTTTGAGATTCTCAAACTGCCGGAGCAATTCCTTCATTTCTTCCCGGTCCTGGCGGTATGGATATGTACTCATGGGTTATAGGTTGTTGTAAATTAGCAACTTTTGAAGAAAAAATCAACTTTTATAAACTTTTTTTACACATAACTGTTAAAAGAAAGTAAAAAGAAATGATAAATGGTATATAAATACCAGATATTTTTTTATATATTTGTCATAATAATTGTAAGACTAATGATGAACAAAGTCAAAATGATACTGGTAGTTTGCTTGCTTAGCGGCATAGCTTTCAGTGCTTTGGCGGATAAAGGCGTCGGAAAGAAGAACAAGGCAAAAGTCAGTCTTAATATCAATACATCTAATTCTTTGAGAAATTCAATCTCTCTCAACCTGAAATCCGGGTTAAAGTATACCGGAAGTTTACTGGTTAACCAGCAGCCTTATGGTAATTCAATTCTAAGCAATTCACTGATTACTTATCAAAAAGGTAATACGGTTTATATTATTCCCCATAAACAAATTATCGCTGTTCCGGAAATGAAGCAGGGTTATACAGGTATGAAACTGATCATTAAGCCCCATTAATTAAAAAACTTAAAAAAATAAGTTTTTATTCCCCTTCTGCTTTAATTACAAGTTCCCTTTTTTCAGTTTTTGATTTTCTTCATAGGTCATTAATCTGTACCCCGCTGTCGGAAAATCGAACCGGGATACCAATACAGGATCATACGATATATCAGATATAATGTACCTGAACTTCATTTTTCCTGACTCAATTTCATATTGAATGGCCAAACCGGGTAAGTTTATAAAAGTGGCATCATATTCTTTATTCGTCATCACTAAATCTGGAGCATAATACACCACAAAAGATTTTCCATCAGCCATTTTTGCAATGGCCTTTTTTGTATGGTACCCCGCAATTGTCTTTACTTCATCAGTAAGCTCAAATTTGATACCACTGTACACTGCGTTTTTTGATCTCCAGTTATCTTTGGTAAGGGTTATCATTAATTTCTGCCCGCTGAATTCTTTTAAAATAACCGCATTATCCGATTTTGAATTAAAAATGGCACTTTCTTTACCCAGCGTACTTAACATATCTGTTCGGCTGTTGTTCCCCTTTAAATAAACGGTAGTGGTAGCACCTTCCAAAGCATCTCCTTTCTTTGGTTCATTATTCCCTGTCTGGATCACCATATCGTATATAATAGTACATTCAGATATCATTTTTTGTGAAAAGGAGAGCAAGGGCCCTGTCAATAAGCCGATGATCAAAATAAGGTCTTTGAAAGTATTCATTTTTATCTTTTTTACTAAAGATAATAAAATCCCATGCCAAGATGCTTATTATGGTTAAATAAAAAAACCTGCCATCTCATAATAAGATCGCAGGTGAGTTAATTTTAACCAAATTTTCTATTTCCGGGTATTTTTTTTCTTCAGATCCTGAAGCTTTTTGTTGCTCTCCTGCATCGCCATCATACGTTCCTGTAACTTACTTTGTTTTACCGGTTTTTTACGGTTTTCTTCAATCTGCGCAAGTATTTTTTCATGATTGATAATATACTTCTGAATAACAATTTGCAGAATTAGTGTTATGGTATTAGACACTGTATAATACCAGGTTAAGGCCGCAGGTAAATTATTAAAAACACCTAATAATAAAACCGGGAATATATAAGGCATATACTTCATAACAGGATTACTGTTATCCTGCATCGTACTCATACTGTAAATGGAAATGATCAAACTGGTGATGGTTGCAGTTATAGTAAATAAACTGATATGGTCCCCGTAAAAAGGGATCGAAAAGGGCAACGTGGCAATGGAATCATAAGCGGCCAGGTCTTTTGCCCATAAAAAATTTTGTCCCCGCAAGGAAATATTGGACTGGAAAAAATAATACAGCGACATAAATATCGGGATCTGTAGCAGGGCAGGCAAACAACCGCCCAAAGGGCTTACACCGGCCGACTTCCACAGCTTCATCTGATCCATACTAAAGGCCTGCTTATCATCTCCATGTTTTTCTTTGAGCTTGTCAATCTCCGGTTTTAGTGCTTTCATCTTAGCGCCACTGAGATAGCTTTTATATAAAATAGGAGAAGTGATCAGGCGGATCAATAAAGTAAGTAATAAAATGACCATACCCATACTGGCAATGTGCTTTCTTAAAAAATCAAATACGGGTAATAGAAAATGGCGGTTAATATATTTTACGAATGCAAAAACTCCGCTACCGTAGGGAACAATATTCTGCATCTGATTATTGTTTTTACTCAGCACATTATAATCACTCGGGCCAAAATATAATTCTAACGGAACCGTGGCCAATGGCCCGGCCGGTATTGCCAGGCTGCAATTGGCCGTTGCCTGTGAAATTATTTTTAATGAATCGGCAGGAACCACCCATTTGATAACCGCACTCTGGAATTTATTTTTTGCTGACAATGCAGAAATAAAGAACTGTTGTTTTACAGCAAGCCATTCCACCGGTTTTTCAAATTTCATATCATCCCCCGATCCCAAATATTCAAAATCATAGCTACCGTTTTTTAAATAGCTGATATGGGTCTGCTGTCTTTCGTATTCAATGTCTTTTTCAACCTGGGGTGCTTCTGTTTGCCATAATAAACTGATCGTATTTTGAGAAACCAGTTTATCGGCACCATTCAGCGATATATTAAGATCCAGCAAATAGCTATCCGGTTTCAGCATATATCTGTGTATTATTTCTTTACCTGCCGAATCCTTCAATATAAAAGAAATGCTTTGGGTATTATCGGCTGAAACCGTTTTTTTTCCGCTAATGAATGATATATCTGCCGTTTGGGCTGTTTGATTCACACCTGAATTGATCGTATATGAGATTTTATTAAAAACCCCGTTTGCCAATATGATCGGTTTGCCATCGAATTTTTTATATTGTTTTAATTCAACTATTTTGGGCTGCCCTCCTTTGTTAGTAAAGGAAATTCTCATTACCGCATTTTCCAATGTATCTAAATGCTCTTCCCGGGCATCATCCGTAATAAAAACGGAAGGCATTTTTACGTTTTTCTTTAATATGGAATCTGTTTTTAAGGAATCTATTTTTACAGCGATAAGGTCCACTTTGGGTTTTGTTGCAGCGGTTGAATCTTCTATTCTTTTCTTTTCTGCAAGAAGAGCCTGGTTACTACGGCTATTAATATAAAACATCCCGATCAATAATGCCCCTATCAACACAAAACCGATAACCGTATTTCTGTCCATTCCCATGATTTATTGTTTTAAGTTGCCAAAGGTAATTAAAGTTTAATGGCTGTACCTTACCCGTTAAAGAAATGCCTTTCCAAATAAGGAAAGGCAGATGTTATACTAAATAATTTAATACTTATTTTTTTGTTGCGGCAGCTGGTGCGGCAGTTGTTGCGGCGGCTGGTGTTGCAGCTGCATCAGCCTTTGGAGCACCAGCTTCGTCCTGTTTCAATTGTCTTGTCATGGTAACAGATGCAATAGGAATACGGGGTGAGTTTAACACTTCCATATTCTCCATAATTACATCTTCTACCCTTACATTCTCATTTAACTCCAGCTTATTGATATCCACATCAATATGCTCTTTCAGGTATTTTGGAAAAGCCTTTACTTTTAATGATTTCATTTTGGTAACCAATTTCCCCCCGGCTTTCACTCCTGCCGGAACACCAACAAATTTAAGGGGTAAAGTGGCAATCACTTTTTTGTCTTCAACCAGTTCCAAAAAGTCAACGTGCAAAAGCGCATCTGTAACCTTGTGAAACTGCAGATCTTTTAAAATGCATCGGTAAGAATGGCCATCTATTTTTACTTCGGCCAGCATAAAATCCGGTGTATAAACGATGTCTTTAAAAGCAGTTGCCGGAGCAGAGAAATTAATCTCTTTTGAACCACCATAAATTACACCTGGCACCTGTAGCTGAGAGCGAAGTTGGCGGGTGGCTTTTTTTCCGCTGTCGGTCCTCAGTTGTCCTTCGATTGTAATTGATTTCATTTTTAATAAAATTTTTTATGAGGCGCAAAGGTAGGGGAAAATGCACAGTTGACAAAGTGCAGTTTGCTGTTAGTGGAGGATGGTGTAACTGCCAACTGCCTTCTGCCAACTGTCTACTGTCTACTTCTTATTCGCCATCCGGCTTCTCATAAATAAGCTGTTAATGCTCTAATTTTCAAAAGCATTACGTATGGTAATTGCAAATAATTCATCTGTGGAGATCACTTTTATTTTACTGCACTCACCTCTTAAAGGAATAGTATCACATACAACCAGTTCCTCCAATTCACTATGCTCTATATTATGGTACGCATTACCGCTTAAAACGGGGTGCGTACATAAGGCCCTTACACTCCTGGCACCTTTTTCTTTCATTAAAGCAGCACTCTTTATCAATGTGCCGCCGGTATCGCAGATGTCATCTATTAAAACAACATCCCTGTCCGTTACATCACCAATTACAACCATACTGGCTATCTCATTGGCTCTTTTGCGATGCTTATCACAGATGACCATTTCACATTCAAAATAAGTAGCAATTTCCCTAATCCGGTTGGCACTACCTACATCGGGGGCGGCAAAAGTGAGGTTAGCCAGGTTCAGGTTTTCAATATAGGGTATAAAGATGGCGGAAGAATCCAGGTGATCAACCGGTATATCAAAATAGCCCTGTATCTGGGGTGCATGCAGGTCCATGGTAATAACCCTGTCGGCACCTGCTGCAGTAAGCATATTGGCAACTAATTTTGATCCGATGGCAACCCTTGGCCTGTCTTTTCTATCCTGCCTTGCCAGTCCGTAATATGGAATTACTGCAATTACTTTATATGCAGAGGCCCTTTTAGCGGCATCAATCATTAAAAGTAATTCCATTAAATTATCAGAGGGAGCATAGGTACTTTGAATTAAAAAAACAAAACGGCCCCTTATACTTTCTTTAAACTCAACATAGATCTCGCCATCGCTGAATCGCTGAATATTTACCTTTCCCAGGGGTTCTCCGAATTTTTTGGCAATTTTTTCAGCTAAGTACTGTGATCCCGTACCTGAAAATATTTTTGCGTTTGATTCCATATATATTATATTGAGGCAGGTGTAATTTATTGTGCTGCGAAAGTATCATTTATTTAGATGAATAAATTTTGAAATGATGGAAAATGTCAACAAGCCTTCCACATCTATTAAAAACTGGGCCAGTGATGACAGGCCCAGGGAAAAATTACTGAGTAAGGGTCCCTCTGCGCTCAGCAATTCGGAATTGCTCGCCATTTTACTGAATAATGGCAGCAAAAATAAAAGCGCTGTTGAACTGGCAAAGGAGATATTAAAACTGGGCAAGGATAATTTAAATGAGCTGGGAAAATTATCTTTAACTGATTTTAAACAGGTAAAGGGTATTGGCCAGGCAAAATCCATCATCATAGCAGCCGCACTCGAACTGGGAAGAAGGAGGCATGCCTCTTTGGCCCTGGAAAAGCCGGTAGTAAGATCAAGCAGGGATATAGCCAGTTATTTACAGGCCACTTTAAAAGATTTTAACTACGAAATTTTTGCCGTGGTTTTTTTAAACCGGGCAAACAAGATCAATCATTTTGAAATCATCAGCCGCGGAGGCATAACCGGAACCGTTGCCGATCCGAAGGTCATTTTAAAAAAAGCGTTGGAGGAAGATGCCACAGCAATTGTTTTATGCCATAACCATCCATCGGGCAATTTACAACCCAGCCGGGCCGATGAAGAACTTACCAAAAAAATTAAAGAAGCGGCAGGTTATTTAGATATTAAAGTTATCGACCACATTATTGTAAGTGAAGACGGATTTTACAGTTTTGCAGATGAAGGGATACTTTAGGAGTCAGGAGTCAGGAGTCAGGAGTCGGGAGTCAGGAGTCGGGAGGATGGAGTCGGGAGGATGGAGTCGGGAGGATGGAGTCGGGAGGCGCATATCAAGAACCATGAATCAGCAGAATTTAACTGGGTTATTAATCATATACCATATCAATTTCCCAACTTCATCATTTTTAGCTGACAGATGATTGTATTCCTCTGCTGTTATGTATTTGCAATCCTGTGAGAAATCAAGTCACACCTGTGTTTCTGCATTCTCTGTTTCACAGTCATTTAGTTTGCTGATGAAGTAGCTTTTATAACGCCTCCTTCTATATGCTTCCACAAGATTTGTACAAACAGATCTTGATGACCTTCTTATCTGGTCAGTTAAAGAATATTTTTCTTCGGGAGGGAATCTTTTAGAGATGAAAAATATTTCCATCGCCAATTCATATCCTTTTTTGAAAGCCAACAAATCCTTATAGTATCCCAAAACAATTATGTTTTAAATTTATACTACTCTCCTGACTCCCTTCTCCAAACTCCTTACTCCCTACTCTTGACTCCCTACTCTTGACTCCCTACTCTTGACTCCCTACTCTTGACTCTTGACTCCCTACTCTTGACTCTTGACTCCCTACTCTTGACTCTTGACTCCCGAATCCCAACTCCCAACTCAGCTCTAAGCCTGCGCCGTTGGCCCTCCAAAATTAAAGGGTATCTCCACCGATTCCATGTCCTGGATGGTTCCATTGGCTGTTTCAAATTTCTTTACATTATCGATCATGGCCTTCATAAAACGTTTGGCATGAAAAGGAGTAAGAATAATACGGCTTTTTACTTTACTCTTGGGCGTGCCGGGCATTACGTTTACAAAATCTATTACAAACTCGGCATGGCTGTGGGTAATAATGGCGAGGTTGGCATAAACCCCTTCGGACACTTCTTCAGAAATTTCAATATTGATCTGGCCCGGTTGTTCTGGTAAATTATTCATGAGTTGTTTTTTACAAAGATAAAAAACAAAGAGCCCCAAAATGGGGCTCTCGTTATTATATTTTTTTAATTGCTATTAAACCTTTTTAATGATCTCTTCTGTTACCCTCCAGCCGGTGCCACCTAAATAACCATAACGCATATACCACGTCTTAGTGGCCGGGTTATAGGTATTATTACACTGACCTGATTTACCCCATGTTGGAGCAGGTACAGGCGCATAAATGGGAACACCGGTGGTTGGTAAACCCGCATCCCACTGATAAACAGGGGATATACTACCCGGATATACAGAAACAGTTACATTTTGTATAGTAGTTGCAAATGGGTCTGGTACTGAGAATATTGCATAGTAACCAGAAGTCCCTAAATCTCCTAATTCTGAATAAAGTGCTTTATCAGAAACCGGGGTTAAAAAGCCAGCTGCGCCGGTGCGTGTAAAGGCACGTGGAACCGATGGGTGATAAAAATGCCCTTCTACATCATAATTACCGGCTAAAGGATTACCGATGATATGAAGAAAGATCGTGCCTGTTCCCGGAGCTTTGGTTACATCACCCGGTGCACCGGCAATAGCGGTAATACTTAATGGAAGCATGTAGCTGATTGCCAGATCTAACATATTGGGTTTAAAATCGATGGTAAAGGGCTCCGACATTGTATTCCCTTTTTTCAATAGTACGGTTGTGCTTGGTAAAGAATAAATGGCAGCTGGCCCTGATGCTGGTGCCATGGTATATATAATTCCACCGGCAGGAACCTTTGCATTATATGCAGTTAACGCGGCCGCATCCGAAGCAATGGTTAAAGTAACATCATTATCAAAAACACCTGCACCGGTATACAATACACGAACCTCAACTAATGCACTTGAAAGAGTGGGAACAAAAGCTAAACTGCTGGCAGCAAAACCCTCCGGCCCGCCATTGATAAACCCGATCATCTTTGGTCCACCATCTCCTAATGGATCAAATACTTTCACTTTTTTACAGGAAGATATCCCGAGAAATAAAACCGCTGCAAAAAACAGAAGCACCCGATTGTTTAATTTAAAATATTTCATAATTTTTGTTTTTATAGTTATTAAGTAGTCGTTTAACCTGTTTATTGATCCCACCACATTTTTGCATCCTGAGAATTAACCCCTCCCGGAATTCTTGCAACGGCAGCTTCTACAGCCAGTTTGTTGCTTTCAAAATCAGTTGATCCATATTTATACCTGCGTGGAATTTGAGTTCCTGCAGGTACTGCAAAAATAGTTGGCCGCAGATCCGGAATCCCGGTCCTTCTCATGTTACTCCAGCCCTGTACTCCTCCCGGGTAAAAGGCGATCCACTGTTGTAATGCTATCCTTTTTAAAATAGTACCCGTAGTGCCATTAGACCCTGCAACAGAGGTTCCACCAATAGCGGCTACCCCAATGCCTACATTATAATCGGCAACTCCACCCGAAAGGAAGCCTGCCGGCATAGTTTGACCCCACTGGGCAAAAGAAGCAGTAACACCGGCATCATATAAAGTTTTAGCAGCACTTGTACCCCCTGCAACCCAACCTCTTTCAGTTGCTTCGGCATGAGCCAATAATACGGAAGCTGCATTTATAACTACCATAGTACCATTCGCAGCTGCAAAAGCGCCATTACCCATCCTGGCATAAGGAGTTCCAATTGGTGCAGCACCGGATAATCCGTAAGGAGCGCCATTGGTATTAGATGCCATAGACAATCTCCTGGTGTCACCCATTCCATTTAAAGCATCGGTAAATGTAAGAGCAAGAGCATTATCCTGGCTGATGTTTTGCCCGTAAATAGGATTTAGAAACGCACCACCGGGATATGCTAATGAAAAATTATCCGCATTTGTGGAAATATACCCATACCCATTATCCAGTGACTTTTGAAATTCTGTTGCAGCAAATTCACCGGGATTTGGATAACGCTTGCTCATACGCAAAGCAATTAACATTCTAAGGCTGTTAGCAAATTTGCGCCATTTAGTTACGTTACCTGCATAAATAACATCACCCTTTATTGCAACCCCTGCAGGGTTTAATGATGCCAATGCATTTGATATATCTGATAAAAGTGTTTTATAAATATCTTCCTGCTTATCATATTTGGGCAGTAAATTATTGGCCCCTTGTAAAGCCTCGGAATAGGGCAAATCTCCCCAACGGTCCGTCATAGTCCACATGATATATGACTTTAACAGGGTGGCTACACCAACCTGGGTTCCCACATCGCCAAAACCTGAAGAATAAACAGGATCCTGGCTGCAATTATTTAAAATAACCTGTAGATCCTGTAATGTTGTGCTGTAAGTACCTGAAGACTCAAACTCCAGGCCAACATATAATGACGTACCGGGATAAGTTGCTTCTGAAAGATATTGGCAAAAAAGCCCTGGAGGTTGTGTTATAAGTCCCCCGGCCGCACCAATTTCTGAGTTAGTTAATAAGGCGCTCAGCAATGGTCTTGGAACACCATTCGGGTCAAGATTTGTATCTCCAAAGTCGCTGACCTTAGCACAGCCACCATTTGTTATAAGCAGTACACCAAGCGATAAAATGGTGGTAAGCTTTACTATGTATCTTTTCATGAGAAAGTATTTTTAATTGTTAAAAACCTATGTTAAAAACCTAATTTCAAGTTTACACCTAAACTTCTTGTACCCGGTAACTGACCATTTTCTCCACTTGAATTAGTTAATTCAGAAGGGTCAAATCCTTTCTGTTTTACATAAATTAACCATGGGTTACGTGAAACTACAGAGAAAACGGCACTGGTCAGGTATTTACCAACACCTAATTTTTCAACCGGCAACCTGTAGCCAATACTTAACTCACGCAATTTAACAAAAGTAAGGTCACGCACTGCTGTTTCAGCTATACCTGAACCGCCAAAGGAATTTTTTTCATAAAAAAACCTTGGCTCTACATACATGTCAACCACCTTATCATTTGCATCAACGCCAACTACATGTATTCCTCCACCATTTGAAACCGCTTCCCTCACCGGTACACCCCTATCGTTTAAGCCGGCTGAATTTTTAAAGTTTCCGGTTGCATTTCCATAATAATCAGATAAGGAGAAATATTTACCTCCGTAAGAGTAATCCACATTAATATTAACAATGAAATTTTTAAACACAGTCATTCCACTTTGCACGCCCCCTGTATAGTCGGGAAGTGAGCTGCCAAAATCCACATCCAATTCTGGTACATAAAGACCTTCCGGTGTTATAATTGGTATGCCGGCTGCATTTCTTTTAATACCAATACCCCTTAACTGGCCCCAGCGTTTTCCTACTGCACTAACCATATTAATATTACCGTTACCACTAACCTGGCTTGATTGTGTGTTAATACCCAGTTTCTCATTAATGGAGACCACGTCATTTTTAAGCAGTTTACCCCATACCGCATTTAGAGTCCAATCAAAGTTTTTGGTTTTAACAGGATTTAAGAATAACGCTAAATCAATACCTGTTTTTTTAACTTCTCCGGCATTGGTAGTTACAGTTCCATAACCGGTATACGGACTAACCGTTGCAGCTAAAGGGAAGTTTTTATTTGTCCTGTCCCAATATGTTGCATTAAGTCCAATCCTGTTTTTCAGGAACCTTAATTCAATACCCAACTCTTTCTCATCATTAGTGGCACCGGCCAATAAAGGATCAATCAGGCTGTTTGGTTCTGCCATTACAAAATTTCCGTTGAATTGATTTGCACCGATAGCATAAACCTGGTTATTTTGATAAATACCCAAAGCATTTAATACAGTACCGGTTGAAGCCCTTATTTTACCATAACTAAGGAAGGTAGGTCCATTTTTATTGATAAAATCACTAAATACAAAAGATAAACCTATAGATTTGGTATCAATATAAAAGGGATCAGCCTCTGTAGAAATATAATCTCTCCTGTATGTACCTTCAGCAAACAAATAATTTCTGAAACCGATTGTAGCATTGGCGAATAATGACCTTCTTGCACTGTTATCAATCCTTTGTGTTGTAATGGCAGGATTTTTTGAATTGGTCAATATAAACTGGTCAGGTACAGCTAAACCACCATCTGTTCGTGATTGTAACTGGGTGGCTGTAGTTTTAAATATATCTACACCCGCAATTACACCGATCTGGAAATCTTTGATCTTCTTATTATACGTTGCCAGGAACTCATAATTCTGCCTGTCACTTTGTGATTGAGTTACCCGGTAGCCGCCAAAAGTTCTGGCCCTGCCGTTCAGGTTTGGTTCAAAATTGTTAAACCCTGAGTTTGTTCCGGCACTAAGATCAAGTGCATTATATTGACGCTCATCAGCCTTGGTTATATGCTGTTGTTTTCTGTAAGTGAACCTTACTTTCAGGTCGTTATTAACTTTATAGGTTAATCCTACATCACCAAAAAGCCTGGTCCTGGTATTAAGAACTGTATTTTAGTCCTGCCATCCATAATTACCATGCCAGTAAAAAGCTTTATAAAAAAGAGCTCCATTATCAGCGGTGCTGTAAGCCCCGGGATTATTATGGTTCCAGGTAGCAATTTCACCGTTTGGCCCCCTTAGATCTTTCAACTCACGCATAATGCTCATATCAAGGTTGCGGTGAAACCATTGGTTAAAATTACCAGAAGTCTGGTTGGCATAAGCGTCATCGTTCTCTGCATTTGATTTTTGATTTATGTATGTAATATTAGCAGATAAAGAGAATCTTGAACCAAGATCAAAATTAGCATTAATGTTAAAGGTATTTTTCTTAAGAAATGATGTAGGTATTAATCCTTTTTGATCAAGATTAGTATAAGAAGCCCTTATATTATAACCTTCACCGGCTTTAGAAAGATTAATATTATTTAGTTTGGTTACCCCGGTATTAAAAAAATCACGTACATTATTTGGCTGAGGCAGCCATTTTGCCGTTTTAAATGCATATTCACTACCGCCGTACCAGGCATACCAGGGAATATATTCCTGTCCCTGTAAACGTGGTCCCCAGCTCACATCTTCGGTATAGTCGGGATGGAATTTACCATCCAGGGCTTTCCAGCCAATTGGGTCTCCCGCTTTATAATGATAAACACTAAAGTTAGCATCTGTACCTCCGCCATAAGAATCCTGAAAGTCTGGCAGAATATAAACTTTGTCAAACTGAACCCCGGTATTGATCTCAAGACCAATACCCCTTTGATTTCTTTTTCCTTTTTTGCTGGTAATAACAATGGCTCCGTTTGATGCATCAGGCCCAAACAAGGCTGCCGCTGCCGGACCTTGCAGAACGGTAACGTCTTCTATATCATCAGGATTAATATCCTGTGAACTTGGCATTATAGTACCATCTACAACATACAGGGCACCTCCTCCAATTCCTATTCCGTTTTCACCTCTTAAACGAACGATAGTTTCAGCACCCAATTTGGCTGCTGACTGGCTACGAACCTGCAATCCGGCAACCTTACCGGCCAATGCATTATTTACGTTTGTCTGGCGAATAGTGTTCAATTGATCTCCCGAAACATTTTGAGTATTAGATGCTGTTGACCTTGCAGTACGTTTTGTACCAAAAGCACTGGTTACCACCACCTCTTTTAACTCAGAAGTAGTACCTTTTGCCATTGTAGTATTTAACACGGATTGAGTACCTACAGGCACTTCAACAGTTTTAAAGCTGGCACCCGAAATAACAAGTACGTCATTCGGATTAACCTTTATAGAATACAACCCGTTTGCATCCGCAGAAAGACCGGTATTCGATCCTTTTATTTTAACAGTTGCGAAAGAAACCGGATTACCGTCAATATCGGTAACCCTGCCAGACACCACCCGGCTTTGGGCAAATGCCAATACCCCGCAGAGCATCAACATTGTAAACAGTGATAAAAATCTTCTCATGTGCATTTAGTTAAGTTTAATGATGTGTAAAAATAAGGATAATTTCTTAACGTCAAAATAATGTTAAATTTATTTTACTAATATTCAACTTCTATATAGACAGTAACCTATATTAAATAGCTGCTTTATTTATCTAAAATTGTTAAAAAATATACATCACCTGAAGTTTTATCTCGCTTTTATGGTTTCCTTTTATTTCATCTAATCCACTACCAATAAGGTTTTTACCTTTATATATGGTTTGCGCAAATTTGGCCCAAATGCTTAGTTTTCTGTTAATGTCATAATTTAAATTTATATAATATCTATACCCTTTTTCGTAAAATACCGGTATAGAGAAACTAAACAAAAGGTCATTTTCATAAGCATATAAGCGGCTGTTATACCCTTCCGTTTCAAAATATTGCAACCTGAGGCTCCCTGAAAATGGGTTTAATAATGGTTTATATAAAAGATCAAAATAAATTAAAAACCCCTGTTCGGGAGAAATACCCTTTTTATCGAACCAGCACATTTCAGTTCTGTTTCGCAGGGTTATAGCAGGATCGATCCGGAAACTGAACTGTGTTCTCCAGTTTTTACGGGGCTGTTGCAAAACGGGGGGCAAGGTGAGCAGATCCGGGTTTACATTCAAAGGTTTTGATTCCGAATGGTACCTGGTATAAATCTCTACCTGCCTATTGGGTTTATAGGTGGCCTGAATTAAATAATCAGATCCGGCAGAAGGTGCATCAACCCTGTACCGCAGCCAGGGGGATTTATAAAAATCAGCATAGGCATCAATGCGCCATGCAGAACCGGGCCTGATGGAAATTCCTGCATAAAAGCCTTTTTCATTTACCGGGTAAGTACTTTCCGTAAAAGCCGAGGTATAAAGAGATTGGTATGATCCTGAAATGTTTCTGTACAGCATACTTAAATCTATCAATGAAGAAGCACTGAGGATAATACCGTTAACAAAGGCTTTACCGGATACGGAAGTAAAGGCCGCCTCGCCGAAAAAATGAATATTTTTAAACGTATAACTGTAATCTAAACTGTAATTACCAAAGGCTTTACCTGATAAAGCATACAGGTTATAGGGATCGGATGATTTTATGACCGGCCATTTGAATTTATATTGAATGGCATTAACACCCAGGTGAACCCTTTTAAACTGATAAGATATGTTGCCGCCAAATGCCAATTGACGCTGAATGCCTTTATCCATGTTTTCACTTTTGGTACGGTGATAACCCGACGTTTGCAAAGAAGAAACATAATCATTTTGATTGAGTGATGTACCCGGTACAAAATTGGCGTCTGTTTTTTTGTAAGACCCAAAGACCGTCAGTTGCCAGTATTTTTTGGCTAAAGTTATTCCGGCCCCCCTGTGAAAATTAATTTCACCGGCAGAATTATACGGCCTCAAAACGGCTGACTCTCTTTTTATATTGATAACATCCGGGCTTTTTTTAAAGGCCAGGCTTTGCCATTGTGTTAGTCCCTGGCCCAGGTTTACCGTAAAATCTCCAATGGCCAGTGATTGGATAATTCCGGTTTTTCCGGCAAAAAGGTGAACCGAATAAAAATCAAACCCCTGTTTTTGATTTCCTTTAAAAAACTGTTCGCCTGCATCTTTCTCAGCCGCTATACCATACTGTAATAAATTCCTGTACACATATTTATACCGGAACCATATTTTTTGCGGTGAGCCGGGATACCCTTCGGCTCCGCTCCGGGTTGTTGCCGATGAAGAATCAAGCAAATACCCTTTTGACCGTTCAGGTACCTGCGATATCCTTATTAAAATACTATGTTCCCCGTTTTTTAACCTGCTAATTAACGTTTTCCGAACATCTGTCTGTAACATAACTGTTACGTATGGCCTTATTTTTTGTATGATCCGCAGGTCCCAGGCGGGCACTGCCTGCAGTTCAAACACATCAATGAATTTACCAAACAGGGCCCTGTACAAAATTAAATTTTGAATTTGAATGGGAGTAAGTATGCGTAATTCTTTTAGTTCATCTGGATTGGCCAGGTTCAGGTTAACCGGATTTTTTAATAAATGCTGCATTTGCTGCAGGTATGAATCATCTTCCGTTTCCATATCTTCATTATTCTCTGTACTGTTTTCCAGCTGCTGCTCAAAGGTATTTGTATTTGTTTCTTCCACCTGTGCATGGGTATGCAGGAAAATAAAAAACGGGAGAATTATAATAAGCCCGGTCCTCATTCCTCCCTGCTTTTAAAATGTATTATTAATAAAATACCCGGAGAAAACCCCAGTTGCGGATGATAGCCTGCTGAGATGTCTAACCGCAGGTTTTTCCAGCCCAAACCTGCACCCACATAAGCGGAACCGGATTCACCGGTAAATCCGGCACGGGCAAAAAACTGTTTTGCAAACCGGTATTGAAAACCGGCAATAACATTAACGGATTTGTCTTCTTCCTTAATGATCTCACTGCTGATAAAAAATTTATCCGAAGCATCATATCCTAATCCCAGTTTATAGACTGAGGCCAGTTTTTCTTTATCCGTACTGAGCGAAGTCGATATACCCAACTTTCCGCCAACCGGATTATACACATGGATACCTGCATTTAATTTATCTGTTACATGTAACATAGCACCCACCTCAAAATTCAGGGTGGCCTTATTCCCGTAAGCAGGAATTCGGTATCCATAATAATTAAACTGTACACCAACATCTACTTTTTTTCCCAGGCCTCTGGCATAGGCAAGGCCAATTTTATGTTCATTAAAATTTTTGAACCCGGAGTAATTAAGTTGTATTGCAAAATTTCCCATCCGTGTTGGCAGGGCGGCTCCAAAAGTGTACGTACTGGTTTCTTTCAACATAAATCTTCTTTCACTATACACACCAGCCCCAGCCTGTTTTGTTAGTGCAAGAGCAGCCGGGTTGCCGGTGAATGATAAAACATCATTTTGTTTAAGACTGTAAGCCGATAAACTGATATAAGGCTGTGCAATAGAATAGCGCAGTGATTGTGCATTTGCCGGAGAAATATGGAATACAGCAACCCATAATGATAATGCAGCTTTCATCTGTATATTGATTAAAGAATCCGGTTGAAAATTATATATACCTATTCAAATGAGCAGGGGATAATCAACCAATAGTTGTGTATTTTTGCCCCATGAAGATTTTAGATGGCAAAATTGTTTCTCAATCCGTTAAAAACAAGATAAAAGAAAGGACTTTACTTTTTAAAAAAGAAGGTAAAAAAACGCCGCACCTGGCAGCGGTTTTAGTGGGTACGAACGGAGCCAGCGAAACCTATGTGGCCAGTAAAGTAAAAAATTGTGAAGAAGTAGGTTTTAAAAGCAGTTTAATCCGGTTTGATGAACATATTCCTGAAACAGACCTGATTCAGGCGATAGAAAACCTGAATAGTGATGATGATGTAGATGGCATTTTGGTTCAGCTTCCTTTACCCAAACAGATCAATGAGGATAAGATCATTCATATCATTCATCCGGATAAAGATGTGGACGGGTTTCATCCAATGAGTATCGGTAAAATGGTACAGGGTTTACCCACTTTTATACCGGCAACGCCCTATGGAATATTACTGATGCTGGAACATTATAACATTGAAACAAGTGGCAAACATGCCGTGGTTATTGGCCGCAGCAATATTGTGGGCCGGCCCATCAGTATTTTATTGAACCGGAATACGTATCCCGGAAATTGTACTGTAACGGTTTGTCATAGCCGCACAAAAAATATGAAGGATATATGTTTACAGGCCGACATCATCGTTGCGGCCTTAGGCATTCCGGAATTTTTAAAAGCAGATATGGTAAAAGAAAATGCCGTGGTTATTGATGTGGGTATCACCAGGGTCATTGATGAAACAAAAAAGTCGGGGTTTAGCTTAAAGGGCGATGTGGATTTTGCCCATGTTGCCCCAAAATGCAGTTATATAACACCTGTACCCGGTGGTGTGGGTTTAATGACCATTGCTGCACTTTTAATGAATACGTTTACTGCCTGTGAAAATAAATGCCGGTAAGTAATAAAATTTATTTCTCCATACTTTTTTCTAATGATTGTAAATAAAAAACATGCTCCTATTTCTCTTCCTGTTATGGAGCATTTTTATACGCTGCAGGGAGAAGGCTATCACCAGGGAAGGGCCGCCTATTTTATCCGCCTGGGCGGGTGTGATGTGGGTTGTGTATGGTGCGATGTTAAAGATAGTTGGGATGAAGAAAAACATCCAAAGTTTAAAGTTGAACGTTTAAAGTTGAACGTTTTGGAAACACCCGCTCAAATGGTTGTTATTACCGGCGGAGAACCCCTGATGCATAATTTAGATGAATTAACATCGGCCCTTCAAAAAGCCGGATTAAAAACAAATATTGAAACATCAGGGGCTCACCCGTTAAGCGGCACCTGGGACTGGATCTGTTTATCACCAAAGAAATTTAAAGCCCCCCTGCCGGACATTTTACCTTTCGCCAATGAATTAAAAATTGTTGTATTTAATCCATCAGATTTTGACTGGGCAGAACAATATGCAGCACTGGTTTCGCCGGGATGCAAATTATACCTGCAGCCCGAATGGGATAAAGCCCCCATAGTTACCCCGCTGATCATTGAATATATCAAACAGCATCCCCAATGGGAATTGAGCCTGCAGATACACAAGTACATCCATGTTCCCTAAAAGAAAATGTTATAATTCCCTTTAAAGAATAAAACAAAATCCTTTTCGTTTTACCTTCACTAAAATAATAATGTCTCCGTTTGTCATTCCGACGCAGGAGGAATCTCTGTTGAGATGCTTCGTTCCTCAGCATGACAAAACAAACGGAGACACTACCTTCATTGACAGAATTCATACTGATGCAAATTAAAAATTCATATATCCGCCGGATCATTCTTTCCTTTATATTTTTTTATTCTACATCGTTAATTTCCAGTGCCCAATGGTATGATCCGGATAAGGTAAATAAAAAAGCAGGTGAATTATACGGACAGGCTTATGAAGAAGCCACCAATGGAAAATACACGGCCGCCATACAGCATATCAATGAAGCGCTTGCCATTGAGCCTCAATTTGTAGATGCTTTTTTATCAAGGGCCGGCATTTATGCCAATGTAAAAAACTACCATGCATCTGTTACTGATTTTGAGACCGGTTTACGGCTCGATTCGGTATATTCAAAAACGTATTTACTCCCTTATTCCATTTCATTGGCCGGTACCGGAAAATTTCAGGAGGCACTGATTGCCGTCAATGAATTTTTAGCAAACCCAACCCTTAATCCACAAAGTATTAAAGCCGGCAATTACCGTAAATCAACCTACCGCTTTGCCGTTGAACATGAAAAAAAACATCCGGCAAAAGACTATGTTTTTGCTCCTCAGAACCTGGGTGACAGCATCAATTCATCAGCACTGGAATACTTCCCGTCCTTAACCATTGACGGCCATAAAATGATCTTTACAAAACGTATAAATAATGATGAAGATTTTTATGAAAGTAATTTTATTAATGGCAAATGGAGCGAAGCAAAACCACTTTTTGGAAAAGTAAATACCAATCTGAATGAAGGGGCTCAGAATATTTCGCAGGATGGCCAACTGCTGGTTTTTACGGGATGTAATTATCCTGAAGGGGTGGGCAGTTGCGACCTGTATTTTTCTGTAAAGACAAATAACGGCTGGAGTGAGCCGCAAAACCTGGGGCCGGTGGTAAATACCGATTTCTGGGAATCATCGCCTTCCCTATCTCCTGATAAAAGAGACCTTTATTTTGCCAGCAGCCAGGCGGGTGGTTTTGGCGGCAGGGATATATGGGTAACACACCGGTTACCAACGGGAAAGTGGAGCCGCCCCGAAAATTTAGGCGAAGCCGTGAATACCAGTGGGGATGAAAGCTGTCCCTTCATGCATGCCGATAATGAAACACTGTACTTCAACAGCAATGGGCATACCGGCTATGGTATGACCGATCTTTTTTTTAGTAAAAAAGTAAACGACAGCAGCTGGGTAGTTGCCGAAAATTTAGGCTACCCGGTTAATACCATTGATGACCAGGGCTCTTTGATCGTTGCTGCCGATGGCAAAACAGCTTACTATGCCAGCGAAGGAACAGATACCAAAGGCGGACTCGATATTTATTCTTTTCAGTTACGGGAAGATATCAGGCCTTTAAAAACATTATGGGTAAAAGGAAAAGTATTTGACAAAAAAACGCTGGCTGGTTTACCCTCTGCCGTTGAATTAACGGATATAAAAAATGGGTACCTGATCAGTAAAATACAAACCGATGAAGAAGGGAATTACCTGGCCACCTTACCCACCGGTAAAGACTATGCCTTTAATGTAAACCGGAAAGGTTATTTATTTTATTCAGATAATTTTTCGCTGGCACATAATGCCATTGATTCTGTTTTTACCATAAACATACCTTTACAGCCTATTGAAAAAGGGGCCACCATTATTCTTAAAAATATTTTTTTTGAAACCGGGAAATTTGATTTGCGGCCCGAATCAAAATCAGAGCTTGATAAACTGGTTTCCCTGCTGAATGACAATCCGAATTTAAAAATCCAGATCGACGGGCATACGGATAAGATGGGCCAGGAGAAAGATAATATACAACTTTCCAATAACCGGGCAAAAGCCGTTGTAGACTATTTATTAAGCAAGGCCGTATATACTCAACGGCTTACATACAAAGGTTATGGTTCAACCAAACCGGTTGCTGATAATACCACAGAACAAGGCAGGGCCTTGAACAGAAGAACTGAGCTTTCTGTTACCGGTAATTAAAATTTTTCATTTATTTTGCTTTTCATATCAACGAACCGTTGCCCTATGTCCAGTGATTTATTATACCAGGTCGCCCTTACACTTGTTCCTAATATTGGCGATGTGCATGCCAAAGCACTGGTTCATTTTTATGGAACTGCCCAATCCGTTTTTAAAGCAAAGAAAAAAGAACTGGATCATATGGAAGGCATTGGCAGCGTAAGGGCAAGGTCCATAAAAGATTTTACTGATTTCAGCATTCCGGAAGAAGAAATAAAATTTATTGAAAAATATAAAATTGCCCCGCTTTTTATTACAGATAAAAATTATCCGAAGCGAATGTTAAATTGTTACGACAGCCCGGTGATGTTGTATTACCGTGGCACGGCTGATTTAAATACATCCAGGATCGTATCCATTGTTGGCACCAGGAATAATTCTGAATACGGAAGAATGGTTTGTGAAAAATTTGTTGGAGACCTGACATCAGAAAATATTTTAGTGGTGAGCGGATTGGCATTTGGCATTGATACCATTGCACATAAAACAGCATTGAAAAATAATTTGCAAACCGTGGCCGTGCTGGCTCACGGGCTCGACAGAATTTATCCGTCACAAAACAAATCATTAGCCAAACACATGACGGAACAGGGCGGTTTACTCACCGAATTTATCAGCAATACTAATCCGGATAAACAAAATTTTCCTAAGCGAAACCGCATTGTTGCCGGCATGTGCGATGCTGTTATTGTAATGGAAAGTGGAAAAAAAGGAGGCTCGCTTATAACCGCTGAGTTAGGGAATGGTTATAATAAAGACGTTTTTGCCATACCCGGCCGTACCAATGATGTTAAAAGTGAAGGCTGTAATTATCTAATTAAAAACAATAAAGCGGCGCTCATAAATTCTGCAGATGATTTTTTGGAAATGATGAACTGGTCCGTTCGGCTCCGCTCAGGACTGCAAAAAGGTACTGCTATAAAACAACGGGAATTATTTATAGAACTTACGCCGGATGAAAAGACCGTTGTAGATATTTTACAGCAGCAGGACAGTATTCAGATAGATGAACTGTATTTTAAAAGCGGGCTTAGCAGCAGTGCAGTGGCAACGGCATTGCTGATGCTGGAAATGCAAAATGTGGTTTTAAGCCTGCCGGGTAAGGTGTACAAACTTACCTGAACCAATTTTAAATTTTTAATTTTAATTCCCTGCCCTACCTTTGCCTATGGCAACAATAAATAACCCGGCAGCTAAAAGCATCCCGATAGCAATCGGGACAAAAAAATTTTACGGCGAAGGCTTAACGTTTGATGATGTTTTACTCATGCCTGCCTATTCCCAGATCTTACCCCGTGAGGTAAACATCAGTACCCAACTCACCAGAACCATTACCCTGCATGTGCCCCTGCTTAGTGCAGCCATGGATACCGTTACCGAAGCATCACTGGCCATAGCACTGGCAAGAGAAGGGGGCCTTGGTATTTTACACAAGAACATGAGCATTGACCAACAGGCCGACCAGGTGCGTAAAGTAAAACGCAGTGAAAGCGGTTTGATACTGGACCCCTTAACCTTACGCCCCGATGCCACCATTGGTGAAGCCATACGTTTGATGAAAGAAAATAAAATTGGTGGTATTCCTATCGTTGATGCCAATCATAAATTAGTTGGGATTCTTACTAACCGGGATCTTCGTTTTGAAACGCATTACAAAGAGAAAGTGAGCACCGTAATGACAAAAGATAACCTTATTACAGCACCTGAAGGCACCGACCTGAAAAAAGCAGAGCTTATTTTCAAAAAAAATAAAATTGAAAAATTACCGGTAGTAAACAGGTCCGGGAAATTAATAGGACTTGTTACTTTCAGCGATATTTTAAAATTAAAATCACATCCACATGCGGTAAAAGATTCTTTCGGCAGGTTATTGGTTGGTGCAGGCGTTGGTATAACACAGGACATCATGCAACGGGTGGAAGCATTGTATAAAGTTGGTGTTGATGTTATATGTCTGGATAGTGCACATGGGCATACCAAAGGGGTGATCAATGCATTAAAAGAAATTAAAAAGACCTGGAAAAATATACAGGTCATTGCCGGTAATGTAGGCACCGGTTCAGGTGCAAAAGCCCTGGCCGATGCCGGGGCAGATGCCGTAAAAGTTGGTATAGGCCCGGGTTCTATCTGTACCACAAGGATCGTTGCTGGTACAGGTGTTCCTCAAATCACTGCAGTGATGGAAGCGGCCGCTGCATTAAAAAATAAAAATGTGGGAATCATCAGCGATGGTGGAATAAGATATACCGGTGATATGGTAAAAGCACTTGCCGCCGGAGCCAGTTGTGTGATGATGGGAAATATTTTTGCAGGCACCGAAGAAAGTCCCGGCGAAACCATTATTTACGAAGGAAGAAAATTCAAGCAATACCGTGGTATGGGCTCATTAGGTGCTATGGCACAAGGCAGCAGCGACCGGTATTTCCAGGATGTAGAAGATGATATCAAAAAATTTGTACCGGAAGGTATTGAAGGCCGTGTTGCATTTAAAGGGAATTTAAAGGAAGTGGTACAACAGTTTACGGGTGGCTTACGGGCAGGCATGGGCTACTGCGGAGCAAAAAATATAACTGAATTACAAAATGCAACTTTTGTAAAAATAACCAATGCCGGGATGCGTGAAAGCCATGCACATGATATTGAGATTACCAAAGAGGCGCCTAATTATTCAAGATAAAGCCCCTCACCTATCCTCTCCCCCAAAGGGAGAGTGAAATGGAGAAGATTGAAGTGAAGATTGTTGAGGAGATTAAAATCCATAAAGGAAATTATTTAAGAACAGGGATCTGCCCCTCTCCTATCCTCTCCCCCAAAGGGAGAGTGAAATGGAGAAGACTGAAGCGAAGATTGTTGAGGACATTAAAAGCCATAAAGGAAATTATTTAAGAACCGGGATCTGCCCCTCTCCTATCCTCTCCCTCAAAGGGAGAGTGAAATGGAGAAGACTGAAGCGAAGATTGTTGCTGATTATTTTTTTTGTTCCCGGACATGTAATTATAATAAGCTTCACCTGCCGGCAGGCAGGTTGGCGTTGCACCCTTCTACAGAATATAAATATTCAACTTTTATCTTAGCGTATTAATCTCTGCGCCTTTGCGCCTCTGCGGTTAAACTAAAAATTATCTCCGTAAATTCGTTACTTATCAATTGCAATGAAAAAATCAATAATTAGCATACTCTTTCTTTTTACTTTTTACTTTTTACTTTTTACTTCTGTTCAGGCACAGGATTCCTCCCGTCTCCGCATCTCCCTCCTCACCTGCACGCCCGGCGAAGAACTCTATTCCACTTTTGGCCATAGCGCTTACCGGGTATTGGACAGCAGTAAAGCTTTTAATGATGATTGGCGGGATGTAGTGTACAACTACGGCACTTTTAATTTTGACGATGACGGATTTTATTTAAAGTTTGTACAGGGCAAATTATTATACTACGTTTCGGCCGAAAATTTTAAAGATTTTAAAGACCTGTACCAATCCACCAACCGGGGAATAACAGAGCAGGTTTTAAATTTAACTGCTGCAGAAAAAATCAATATCCGGCATTTTTTAAATGAAAATTTAAAAGAAGAAAACAAGTATTATAAATACGATTTCTTTTTTGATAACTGCACTACCCGCTTACGGGACATTCTTAAAAAACATCATGACACCGCTTTTGCCCAAATAGCCGTAATGCCCAGGGGAAGCAGGTTCCGGCAGGCCATACACCAGTACCTGGATAAAAATAATAAAGACTGGAGCAAGCTGGGTATTGATATTTTGCTGGGCCAACCCTGCGATGGGGTTATGACGGCAGAAAACATGCAGTTCCTGCCCGACAACCTGATGAAAAGTTTAGACAGCAGTACGCATTCTATTGTTTTAACCTCACAAAATTTATATCCCATTTCAGGCGGCAATGCTAAAAAGCCATTCTTTACCCCCTTTGTTGTTTTTTTGCTTTTAGCCATTTTTATTGTTTTGCCCGGCTTTGTAAAAAACAAATTTGTACAGGCATTCCTGCAGGGATTTGATGGTTTGTTTTTTTTCTCAACAGGCGCTTTAGGTATAATTTTAATTTTTATGTGGGCCGGTACCGATCACAGCATGACCAAAAATAATTTTAATTTGATCTGGGCCTGGCCAACACACAGCATCATAGCCTTTTTTGTAAACAGCAAAAAGAATTGGGTGCAACAATATTTTAAGTTTACTGTGGTGGCTTTACTGGCTGTTTTAATAAGCTGGTACTTTTTACCACAGCAAATGAATAATGGCCTGATACCGGTTGTTCTGTTGCTGATCTACAGAAGCGCTGTAAAATCATTTCAACAGAATTAATGCTGTTTTTATAAATTGTTTGCTGCTGACATTTAAGAGTAGAGATAAAATGCAGAAGTCACAGTAGTGCAAAAGCTGAATATAGCTGTTCGGCAGGAACGGGCCGTATTCGTTCCTGCCTTGATTTTTTTTGTTACTTTTTTGTATCAAGAGGTAACGTTATACCTGTTAGACCATGCTTCAAATAATTAATTTTCCTAATTCTTTTAAAAATGTAGATAATGAATACCTTTGCACAAATATCAGACTTAATGAATGAGGTAATAGAAACTGGACAGAATGAGATACCCTCCTTTGAGGATTTCAAAAACGAAAATGGAATAACATTTTGGTGGGCAAGCGATTTAATGAAAATGCTTGGCTACAAAGATTTAAAAACATTCCAGAAAGCAATTGATAGAGCCATTACCGCTTGTATGACTATCGACATACCGCATTATGAAAACTTTATAGCGCAACAAAGGGAAATTAATGGGGAGAATCAACATGATTTTAAATTAACAAGGTTTGCTTGTTATATGGCTGTAATGAATGCTGACCCTAAAAAACCAGAGGTTGCAGCAGCCCAAGTATATTTTGCAGAACAAACAAGAAAATTTGAGTTAGTTGTAGAAAAACAGGAAGATTTTGAGAGGCTTATTATTAGAAACGAAGTAAAGGAAGGTAATAAGAGTTTAACCTCTACTGCAAAAGCAGCCGGAGTTACTGACTATGCAAGATTTGCGAATGCTGGATATACTGGTTTATATAACATGCTGAATGTTGAGTTGGCTAAGAAAAGACATATTGACCCTAAACAGTTAATGGAATACATGGGAAGGACTGAACTTGCAGCTAATCTGTTTAGAATTACACAGACAGAAGAAAAAATAAAAAGTAAAGGAATTAAAGGGCAACAAAATCTTGAACAAACCCATTTCCAGGTTGGAAGAGAAGTAAGGGGTATGATACAGAAAAACACAGGTAAAAACCCAGAACAACTACCTATTGAACAAAAATTGCCGGACGTTCAAAAAGGAATAAAAAAGGGTTATAAAAACATGCTCAAAGAAGATAAGGGTAAAAAGAAATAATCGTTTCTATATAAAATCCTTAACGTCCATTTTTAGCACGTCTGCAATGCTCTTTAAGGTCAATATATGAGCATTACGCCGTCCCTGCTCTAAGAACCAAAGGTTTGACATATCAGTCTTACACAATTCGCTTAATAAGGGCAAAGACATTTTATTGGCTTTCCTCGCAGCCTTAATCTTTGAACCCATTTCTTTTAAGTAGATATTATTTTGTTTCATTTTTGCCTATTAATTCGTTATACTTTAATGAACCGTTACAATTCCTTAGTGCCTCTGCAAATCTTTCATCCTGCAAAGCCTCCCTGTTATTAAATCTAAAAGCTGATTCGTTACAATAACGTTGTAAATGCTTTCCGCTTACTGAATGATGAATGCCGTTTATTTGCTTCTTTAAGATATTCCAGTAACCTTCGATATTATTTGTGTGTACTAATATTGTGTCTTTACGAACATATTCCTTTGCTCTGTGGTTAACTGTTTTATGGTCATACAAAGGGGATAGCCTTTTATAAGCATGATGTTCGTCTGTTACCATAGTGCTATCAGCCGCAACAAATTCCTTTACTACATCAGTTACACATTCAATAGTTGTGTTTGGTATTACCCTTGTCTTTACTCTACCCTTGCGCTCTATTGCGCCTAATACCATAATCTTACCTAATACGCCACCGCCTTGTCTTTTACGTTTGCTTGCGTGTTTATTTGATTCTTTACCGCCGATATAAGTTTCGTCAACCTCACAAATACCTTCCAAAGCCTCTCCGTCTTTCTCTGTGAGCATTTCACGAATACGATGATTTAAATGCCACGCAGTTTTTATCGTTACTCCTAACCATTTTGCAAGTTGATGGCTGCTTATTCCTTTACTATGCACAGTTAAAATATATGTAGCTAAGAACCATTTTGTCAAAGGGATTTTTGTGTTTTGATAAATACTGCCAACAGTAACAGAAAATTTTTGTCTGCATTGTTTTTCTCTGCACTTAAATATTTTACCATTGCTGAAACGGCAAACATTTAAAGAGCCGCAGAACGGACAAGCTGGTGTACCATTCCAACGTTGTTGTTCCAAATACTCTCTGCACTTTTCTTCGCTGCTAAATTCCTTTTGGAAGTCTAATATGTTTTTGAATGTTTTCATTATTTTAGTTTATTGTTTATAACTTTCAACTATCTGATTAAAAAAATATTACCGCCTGTTTGCTACTGGCAATGACGGGAATTTGTTTGTGTCGATAAATTGTACTCCATCAATTTGGAATGATTCCATTTTACCCTCTTTTATGAGTTTATAAATGTAGGACGGTGTTACGCCCTCATTCTTTGCGTAGTTTTTAATAGTCTGTAAATTATTTATCTCAACCTTCATACCGCTAAGATATGCACTTTAGTTGAAAGTTGCAAACTTTAAACCCACTATTTTGCGCTATTGCACACTTTATTTAATCTTAATCATCATTTTACTTTCTTGAAATGACTTAAAATCAATTAGTTATGAAATTATCAAAATAAACTGAATAAAGTTGAGTTTTGATATTGCGTTTATACTTACCTTTACTACGAAATTTTAAATAGTAACAAAATGTCAAATCTTAACGAACCAAAGAGCTCTACATTAATTGCACCAGATAGTTCTACTCTTAGTTCTAAAAAACCAGCAAGATTTAGAAGCGTAGCTTATCCTTCTAATGCAATTCAACATTGTGTGGACTTAACTACACAGATTTATAAATCATTTGGAAATGTATATGCAACTCGTGATCGTATTGCTAAAGCGGTTCAGCAAAATGAAAACACTTTGCAAACGCAACTAAGTTCATGTGTACAATACGGCTTATTAGAATTAAAGCCAGTAGAAGGCTACAAGACTACTCCTTTACATACCAGGATTTATGCTACTCTGCCAACTGAACGCAAAGAAGATGCTTTATTAGAAGCCTTTAGCCATCCCGAATTGTATAAAAAGGTAATAAAAGAAAATAATAATAAAATTCTTACTCCGAACGGTTTGTCAATAATCCTTTTTAGAAATTACAAAGTAGCTGAAATTGCCTCCAAAATAGCGGCAAAAATATTTTTTGAAAATGCTACTGCGTTGGGATTAGTCAATGCGTATGGTTTGTTTTCCGTTGATAAAGGGATAGCGCAAGAGAGTGAACCCACAGAAGTAGTAGAAGAACATAGACCACCAAATAACAATTCACAGCAGCAAGAACAAGCGGAGGTTATTTATTTGCCGCCATCAAGTAATGATAAATCAAATAAAAAATTTGATTCTCCTCCTATACCAATTTTTATGGATGATGGCAGTGTGGCTGAATTGTATTTACCTAAAGGTTTTAATAAGCCAGATATCGAGAGAGTTATTAAGGTTCTAAGAGCACAAGTTGAATAAAAAAGGCAGCGCAAGAATACGCCGCCGTATGAAATTTTAAATAGTTTAAACTGATTGTAAAGGTAATAAAAAAAGGGCAAAAAGCCCAATTTAAAATAGTTGTGTCGAGCAACAAATCAGGAGTATAACGGTAACAATATATCTACCGTGAACCTTGTACACCAGCCATCTCATAAGTGGTTTCTCATTAGACGTAAGTGGTGTGCAGGGGTTTCCTGTTTTTCAAAGATACAAAAACTTTGTAACTTCATATATGGTAAAAGCAGTAAAAAAGAAGTCAGCTAAAGAAGCGTCTGACCTATTCCATAGGATTATGAAGGCTTCTGTGTCGGGTAATCCTACACCCAAGAAGAAAGCAGCTAAAAAGAAATAATATGCCTAAAAAGGGGCGCAATACATTTAGCCAGCAAGAAGCAGCAGAAATATTAAACCTGCTTAAGAAGCTACCGCATCATTCCAGAAAAAATCAAATGAAAGTAAGAAACCACTTACGTAAAAAGCTGGGTTTTTATATATCTGACTTCACCGATGGGAAAGGATTTAATGACGGTGCTTTTAAACATTTCGTGCATTTAGGAGATATTAAAATTGTTTAGTTCATGGGTAACTTTACAAAAGAACTACGGGATTTTTATTTGAAGCAAAGTATTGAAAATGCTTTGAAAACTAATCTTAAATTAACTGCTGTTATTATTGGAACAAAATGCTGCGCTGAATGTGATAAGATAATTGAGAAAAGAATCCCTCTGGAAGAATTAGTGAAATCCCCATTCCTTCCTTATAAGAAATGTACCAGAAAACCATTTTGCATTTGTTGTTATGGCTTTGACCCTGACAGGGATGAAAATGGCGATTTATTTGAAAACACTTAACCTCCCATGGTCTAACAGGTATAACGTTACCTATCAAGACAAAAAAGTAAATTCATAGTGATGAAAGAAAAGTACTTTAAATACAACTCTTCAAAGATCTTTTACCGCATCACCGGTAAAGGCAAGCCTGTTGTTTTGATCCACGGCTTTGGCGAAGACGGCAATATCTGGCAAAAACAGGTTGCTTTTTTATCCGCAGGATCCAGTGGAAAAGATCACTTTTATTTGATCATCCCAGATCTTCCCGGCAGTGGAAAATCAGGAGTACTCAGTTCGCAGTTGGCCATTGGCATGGATGATTATGCTGAAGTTATAAAAGCCATTTTAACTGAAGAAAAAATTGAAGAATGCAGTATGATCGGTCATAGCCTGGGGGGATATATCACTTTGGCTTTTGCAGAAAAATATCCGGAATTATTATCTTCAATAGCCCTTGTTCATTCATCGGCATTTGCAGACAGTGAAGAAAAAAAATCTGCCCGTTTAAAATCCATTGAAGTTATCAATAAACACGGCCCTTATGTATTTATGAAAGCAACGATCCAGGGTTTATTTGGGGAGGACTGGTCAAAAGACCATCAGCATGAAATAGATGAATTAATTGAAAAAAGTAAAAATTTTTCTGCTGAAGCCATCATTCAATATTACCGTGCCATGATAAACCGGCCGGACAGAACTGATGTGTTAAAAAATTTCAACAAACCTATCCTCTTTATTATTGGAGAATATGACATGGCCGTTCCCTTTCAGCAAAGCCTTCAGCAATGCTATATGCCATCAAAATCGTTCATATACATATTACGCAACAGTGCTCATATGGGTATGTGGGAGGAAACTGATAAAGTTAATAATGCCCTTATACAGCTGAAATAATATCTTTTTAACTGCTGCGTTATTAAAAAGGCAGCGTTTTTCATTAATTTTAGGTCTAATAATTGCTTTAATCATCTTCATGAAGAAATTTTTTTTCGTTTCTCTCTTATCCATTCTATCATTTTCATCTTTTGCCAATCATACCAAAGGAGGATGGATGTATTATGAATACCTTGGCCCGGGAAATACCGCAAACACACTTAAATACCGTATTACCTTAAAGCTTTATACGGCCTGCATTTTAAATACCGGCCAGTTTGATGCAACCATAAACTTTACTTTTTTTAGTGGGTTTAATCAATATTTGTTTAATGCTCCTGTAACTTTTACCAGTTCTTCAGATATTCAGAATTGTACATTACAGGAATGTCATCCCTGCATTAATTTGATCCCTTCCATTTGTTATAAAATAACTACGTATGAATTGGTACAGGATTTACCCATAACAGCAGCTGGTTACAAAATTTCTTACCAAAGATGCTGCCGGATAACCGGGATAATGAATATACAGGCTCCTTCAAACAATGTTGGGGAAACCTGGTCAGTAACCTTACCCGGAACAGCAGTTGCGGGTGCTGAAACTAATTCAAGTGCCCAATTCTCTCAAAATGACACGGCCATTATTTGTGAGGGAGGTCGTTATATTTTTGATTTTAGTGCCACTGATATCAATAATGATTCACTGGTATATTATTTTACACCGG
This sequence comes from Chitinophagaceae bacterium, assembly GCA_031414035.1. Classification (GTDB taxonomy): domain Bacteria; phylum Bacteroidota; class Bacteroidia; order Chitinophagales; family Chitinophagaceae; genus Ferruginibacter. The sequence continues at coordinate 35,811 of JANOGE010000108.1, forward strand.
CTTATGGAGGTGGATCAACTGGAAGTCCTTCACCTGCACAGGCATCAAGCCCTCCATATGCCTCCGTACAATATGCAAATGGATTTTCCGGTACCCAACCTATGGGCGGAGGGGCTACTATCAATCAAACGACCGGCATTGTAACAGGTACCGGACCAAACTCCGGTATTTATGTTTTAACGGTCACCGTTCTTGAATATATAAGGGGTACAAATATTATTAAAGCAGAGGTGAGAAAATCATTACATATTGAAGTAGCTAATTGTAATACTACTGATGCCATTTTAGAACCTGAATATATAAGTTGCGATGGGTTTACCGTAAGTTTCAGGAACAAATTTGAAAACAGTGCTATTCAAACTTTTTATTGGGATTTTGGCGATGGTAACACATCAACCCAACAATACCCTACACATACTTATGCTGATACCGGGGTATACACGTTAAAACTGGTTATTAACCGTGGCCTGCAGTGTACAGATTCTACTACTGCTCCTGTGAAAGTTTTCCCGGGTTTCAGGCCTGATTTTACTATTGCCGGCCAGTGCAAGAACTTACCCATACTGTTCACAGATATTACCGGGGCCGATTATGGAATAATAAATAGCTGGAAATGGAATTTTGGAGATTTTTCATCACCAACAAATACGTCAACTTTAAAAAATCCAACACATATTTATGCCAATACCGGTACGTATAATGTGGAGTTTATAGTAACCAGCAGCAAAGGTTGTATAGATACGGTACTAAAATCATTGATCATTTTAGATAAGCCGGCTTTAGCCCTTACCAACGATACTTTAATTTGTATCATTGATACCCTGC
>JANOGE010000109.1:0-15951 GCA_031414035.1 Chitinophagaceae bacterium
AACGCAGTGTATGCATAAAAAATGCGCCCTTGCCATAAATATCGCCATAATAAGCACTGTCCGAATCTACTTCTTCGCCCCTTACAACAGGTTGGCCGTTTTTTATGTTCCTTGCCGTTTGCTGCATTCTTTTCAGGTAAGCATCTTCACCGGCAAGTTCCCGGGTTGCCATAGCATCACCAAAAACGCAGATACCTTCCTGTATCCACATATGCGCCCAGTCGCGGTTGGTTACTTTATTGGCCCACCACTCATGTCCAAATTCGTGGTGCAGTAACCAATCAAAATCTTTATCGCCTATTTTGGTGTACCTGTATTTGTTACCATAAGCAATATTGGTTTGGTGTTCCATTCCCAGATGTGGTGTTTCTGATGCGGCTATTCGTTCTTTAACCCAGGGGTACTCACCAAAATATTTTTCCTGTATGCGGCATGATTGTTCATACAGGTCCAGTAATTTTTCTGCTTTATCCATGTTTTCTTCAAGCACATAATATTCCATGGGTACCTTGTTGCCATCAACCGTAGTATAAATTCTTTTAACCACTTTGTAATTGCCAATATTAAAAAGTATACAATAGTTACTGATGGTATAATTTGTTTTCCAGTGATACGTTGTTTTATTTTTATTTGCAGTTACTTTTTGCAGCAAACCCGGTCCGGCTACTACTAAACCTTTGGGTACGGTTATGATCATGTCGGCACCTTCATTGGGTTCATCACTGGGATGATCTTTGCAGGGGAAATATATTTTTGCCCCTTCACCCTGACAGGTTATAGCAATCCAGGGATTACCCTTGGCATCTTTCTCCCATTGAAAACCGCCAACCCATGGTGCTCTTTCTGACACACCCGGTTTGCCGCCATATGCAATTTTTACTTTTACATTACCGGCTGGCAAATCCTGTTGCAGGGCAATTTTTACCAGGTCGTCATTACTGTGTACAAAATTGTTTGTTTTACCATTAACCCAAATCTTTGTTATGGTAAGCCCGTGCCACAGATCAAATAATAAATTACGGGAAGATTGCAGCAGGTTAAGATCAATTTCTGTGTATCCGGTAATACTTTTTTGTTCGGGGTCAACCTCCAGCGCTACCGTGTAATGCCTGATGTCCATGATGGCCTGTTCCGGTTTAAGTATGCCTCCTGATTTTAAATTTTGGCCCTGCGTTGTAAAAGTAGTGATTGCCAAAAAGAATAGTAAAATAGTACGCATGGGAATTGTTTTAGCGAAGGTAGTTTATTTTTAAAGTTCTTTTGTATCAAAGCAAACGCATTGTTTAACCGGTCGTAGTGTAGGTGCTAAAACACCATCAAGCCAACTGGCTTACCGGCAGGTGAAGTGTAAGAAAGCTATAAGATTTCCAACAGCATCATAAAATCTTATGCCACAAAAAAGCCTGCCTGTTTAAATTATAAACAGGCAGGCTTTTATTGTTCTGTTAACAAGGCTAATGAAAGAATACGTTTACGGATTCTTTTGTTGTGAAATATATTTATTTTTTATAACCGCTCATCATGTTGGTAAATACCAATCCCACCTGGAAACGGCTCAACCTGTCTTCCGGTGCGTTAGCCAGTTCCTGCCGCTCGCTGCTTTTCCATTCCTGACTGCTGAAACTGCCGGTATAACTCGCCTGTATGCCAATGCTGCCATTGCATTTTGCCGGTTTAAAACTAAATCCGCCTCCCAGGGTATACGTGGCAAAAGCATTGGTGAATTTAACGGAACTGATGTCATTTTCTGTGACGGGAGAATTGAGTACATTGTTAAAACTAACAGCTGAATTATCTTTGAAAAATTTTGCCTGGAAACCTTCGGCACCAATCCCAACCATGGGATAGAGCATCATTTTTTCGGAAGGGATGAAATCATAACCGATACTGATGCCTGCTGCCAATGAACGAAGGTTACTGCTTTTTTTACTTCGGTTACCACTCATGCTGTTGGCGCCGGTGATGGTAAACTCAGAAATGAAATTTTTCTTTACCATGCGTGAACCCAGGCTGATGGTGCCCATATAATCACGTAAAGTTTTGTATTGCGGATTTACCGCAACACGGCTGTTTAACCCGTTGAACTGCTGAAAACTGATGCCGATACCCTGTATCGTTGTCATATTACCGGAATTCCATTTTCCGTCTTTTTGTGCTGTTGCGCCAAGGGTAAGCATGGTTAATACTGTTAAAATTGTAATTTTCATATTATGTAGTTTAATGTAGGGTATAAACAGGCAGTCGTAAAATTAGTTCAGCTCTGAGCGACTGTTTTATTGTTTAAACATTGAATTAACATAATATTTACATTTAAAAAACAACCCGTTTTTACTATCCGGCAATGGTTACCAAACATCTGCAATGATATGCGATAAGGGAAACGTACTGTGTGGTGTATCTGTTTAAAATATTACCCCATTCTTAAAAGGTTATTTTTTCCAAGTCTGCCCACATCCGGGCAAAAAAAAACATAAAATCTAAATCACCCCAACTACAAAGGGTAAAATGTAGCACTAACTTACTTTAGCCAGGCTTTTGCATGTTCCATAACTTTCATATCGGCTGATTTTTCTATAAGTACATCGGGTATTATGCTGCCCATATACTTTTTTTTGTTTCTGTCTAAAACATACGTAGAGGCCAATACAAAAATGTTACCGTCACTTAAATTGTATATTTGGTTTCCGGTGGTATACCCTGCTGTAACTTCTCCAAATGATCTGCTGTTTGGTTTGCCAATAAAGCATATGGCCGTCATCTCGCCGCTGCTGGCGGTTTTTTTACTGTACAAAACGGCTATTTTGGTTTCCGGGTTTTTTAGCCGGTAAGGTTCTTTAATAGTTACCCCATTAGACGGGGAACTTATTTTCCACCCGTATGCATCGCTTTGATTACCGGATTTAAAATAACCTGGTACATCATTTCCTATTAACGGGCTTAACCCAAGCACCATGGGCCACATATTACCGCCAACATCATTACGCAGATCAACGATCCACCCTTTTATATTTTCCCGGTTATCTAATTCTTTTATGGCATTATGTATTCGGTTGGCAAAATCATCAACCACTTTATAATCGGTACTTAAAAAACCAGGAATGTTTAAATATCCAATACTGCCTTCCAGCAATTGATAACCAAAACCTATACTGTCTTTTTGTTTTTTAGAGAAGTTTTCCATGCTGCGTTTGCTGATATAAAAAGAATGGTTGTCACCAACTTTGCGTAATTGCCAGGTATAATAATATCCTACTTCCTGGTACGTATCAAATGTATCAACGTATTCGTTAAAATCTTTCTCCATGCTTATAAAATTTAACGAATCACTGAATATGGAGTTTTTCTTAATACAGCTTACAATTTCTCCGGAAAGTTTTTTGGCTTGTTTAACAGTAATCGTTTGTGCCAGGCATTGGTTTGAAAAAACGAGAAGGAATGTTAACAGGTTTAAATTGAATGCATAAATTTTCATTCTCTAAATATAAAATAAAAGTGAAATTAAAGCCTTTGGCTCATTAACTTTTACAAATAAAATAACAATGCTTTAGAAACACCGGCAGGGCAACATTAAAAACGGCATACTTTTACAAAACCGTTTCTTTACGGGTCATTCGAATTTAGCCGGGCCGTTGCGTAACCGGAACTATATTCCGGTTCAAAAACACGACGGTCTTTACCTTTGCACCTTATTTACAAAGAGACGATACTGTGAACAAAAAGGCGGCTCGGCTGTTTAAAATCCCATGTTACATTTATTTTGTTTAAAGCATGTTGAATGTTACTTTTTCAGGATATTTGTATCCAAATAATGACCAGATACTTCATCATAGTTTTTTTTTCTTTAATCTGCTTTCAGGCTACATCACAGCTTTGCCAGGGCAGCCTTGGTGATCCGTTGATCAATATCAATTTTGGTGCAGGTAATAATCCGGGCCCTTCCATCGCAGCGGCTACCGGTTATCCTTATGTAACCAGCGATTGCCCAGACGATGGATTTTATACAGTTAGAAATAACACCAGCAATTGTTTTGGAAACTCCTGGCATAATTTAACCGGAGATCATACCGGAAATACTAATGGATATTTTATGCTCGTAAATGCATCTATTCAACCTACTGCATTTTATATAGATACCATTAGAGGGCTTTGCGGTAACAGCACTTATGAGTTTGCCTCATGGATCATGAATGTAAATTTACCTACTACCTGCAGCGGAAATCCCATACAGCCAAACCTTACCTTTTCCATAGAAAAGACAGATGCAACGATCCTGCAAACATATAATAGTGGAAATATTCCTCCTGCGGCCTCGCCTGTATGGAAACAATACGGCTTCTTTTTTATTACCCCGGCTGCGGGATCGGATATTGTTGTACGCATTATTAACAATGCCCCGGGCGGCTGTGGAAATGACCTCGCATTAGATGATATTACTTTTCGTCCCTGCGGTCCGCAATTAACTCCTTCCATTGCAGGACAAACTACCACTTATGCTGATATATGCGAAGGATCCAACACCGGTTTTACGTTTAACTGTTCTGTTTCTGCAGGATATATCAACCCCGTGTTTCAATGGCAACAACGTTTTAATAACAGTGCCTGGGCTGATATTGCCGGGGCAAACAGTACTTCATTCAACAAAAATTTCATCCCTTCCAATGCGATCGGTATTTACGATTACCGGCTAAGTGTAGCCGAAGCAGGTAACACTGGCTTCCCACAATGCCGGATATCATCTCAACCGTTAACCGTTACCATTCATGCAAACCCGGTGGCTACGGCTTTTAATGACGGGCCGGTGTGCATAAAAAGTATGTTAACCTTAACCGCTACCGGCGGCAGCCAATACACCTGGACCGGGCCCAACGGCTTTACCGCAACCGGCGCTGTTGTAAACATTAATAATTTTCAGGCTGCCCAGGCCGGTACTTATTTTGTACAGGTTAGTAATGCTGCCGGATGTAGTAATATGGCCAGTACCCTGGTAAACATAAAACCATCTCCTGTAGCTGCTGTATCTTTTACGGATGCTTCTATCTGTTTAACAGATAGTATACAATTATCTGCATCAGGCGGGGGAACCTATGAATGGTTTCCGGCAACCGCTCTATCTGCCAATACTATTTTTGATCCTAAAGCTTCACCTGTAAATAACATCCGGTACGGAGTAAGTGTAATGAATACAGCAGGTTGCCGGGATACGGCTTATATAAACATAAATGTTTTCAGTAAAGCCATTGCCAATGCAGGCCCCGACAGGAATGTCATATCCGGGGGCTCCGTTATTTTATCCGGAAGTATACAGGGGTCGTATCTTAGTTTTACCTGGTCACCGCCTGTTAATATTAATAATACGGGCCAGTTACAACCGATCGTAAAACCAACAGGCGATGCTTTTTATATATTGACGGTACTATCCAACAATGGCTGTGGCATAAGTATAGATTCCGTGTTTGTCAAAGTAATACAGGATATCTATATTCCCAATTCATTTACCCCAAATAAAGACGGGATAAATGATCAATGGAACATTCCTGCATTGGATGCTTACCAAAATTTTGAAATGTTTATTTTTAACCGTTATGGAGAATTGGTGTACAAGAACAGTCAGATCAACAAAGGCTGGGATGGTATGTATAAATCCAGCCTGCTGCCAACCGGGACTTACGTTTATATTATAAAACTAAATGTGTCAGGGCAGGTATTGAAAGGGACAGTTATGATCTTACATTAGCAGCTACATCTTATGTTTTGATTCACTCCGCTGTAGGGTATAATGCAAAAAATAGTTATTTACTTAAAAATAAATTATGGCAGCAGATGATGCATGCAAAGATGGTGCAACATGGCCATGCCAACGTTCAGGTTCGAAGTGGACTTTGCACCTGATCTTAAAAGAGTCACTTTCCGGGAAATTTCGGGAATGAATTTGGAGAACCAGGAAATAGAATACTTTAAAAGCAACAGCCCTTTTTTTTCTACACAAAAAATGCCGGGCATTGCCAAATATGGAAATGTTACTATGAAAAAAGCTGTGTTCGATAATGATATTTCTTTTTGGAACTGGCAATAAGAGAATAACCTGCAGACGGTAAAAAAAAGTACCGTATCGATCAAATTACAGGTGAAACAGGCTCCGTAAAGATGCAATGGCATTTGATACAATTGAAATGTGTAAGAGCAAATCACCATTTCTAACAGGAAGTGATCATTTTCTTTGCCTCCACACCGGTTTGAGAGTTCACAAAAGGGTATCAGCAATAAAAAAAGGGTTCATGAAAGCACGAACCCTTTTTAAGGAAAACTAATTTACCATCACTACTCTTTTTCGAAAATAAGTACTTCAACCCGCCTGTTCTTCCATTGTAATAAAGGATCATTCAGGTCTGCTGCCGGCTTCTTATTTCCAAAGGCAGCCGCTGTGAGTCGTTTTCTGTTAATGAAAAAACTGGCTACATAATCCACACAAACCATCGCCCTTCCGAATGCCCTGATACTGTTGGCTTCCACACTGCCCACATTATCGGTGTGTCCATTAAACTGTACCGCCAGTTTAGGGTTTGCTTTTAATAACCTCACCACTTCACTTAATATATTATAGCCTTCCGTCTTCAACTCCGATCTGCCCGGTTCAAAATATATGGTATAATGAATAGTATCTTTTGAGACCGTATTAGAAGGATCACCAAAAATGGGGCAACCGCTATTGCTTAAAGGGCCTTCTACCATCGGGCACTTATCATCATCATCATTTATACCATCCCCATCGGCATCCGGTACCGGGCAGCCACCATATTTGGCAATACCTTTATGGCCGGGGCATTTATCGTTTACATCCGTAATTCCGTCGCCATCAGTATCGGTCAGTAGGTCTTTTTTTACCTTATCATCCGCTGCCTCTTGTTTTTCTTTCTTTTCCTTTTTTTCTTTCGGTTCCTTCTTTTCTTTCGGTTCCTTCTTTTCTTTCTTTTCTTTTTCAGGCTTCTTGCCGGAGAACAGGGCGTAACCTATACCTACACCAAATGTCTTCATGCTGTATTGGTAATTTAATCTTCCGGCCACATAATAATAATCTAAAGGCAAATTGTAATTCAACCATATCGAGATACGGTTATACTCAAACCCAGCAATCATATTTAAGCTGGGAAAGATCCTTTTATATTCACCGGCAGAACTGCCCGTTTTCAAATCGCTTTTTATGGTTTCTGCAGAAGGAAGGGTACTGCCAAAATAACTCTTCGAAATTTCTTCTTTTCCTGAAATGAATATATTCATAGCCGGACCGGCACCAATAAAAAAGCCGGTTCTTTCATCAAAGGAAAATTTCTTGAGCAGCAGAAGGCTGACGTCAACATAATTCAGGCTTTGTACGAAGCTGGAATCTTTGATGGTATTATTTGCCCCCGTTGCATGTTTTATACGGTATTCATACCCTTTTTTTGTAAAGTTGGCTGCAGTTGATAAGCTGAATCCATTGGAACCCAAAGGAAAACGGGCCACAAGGCCACCCCCAAAAAAAGGCCTGGATGAATAGTTGCTGATATCATCTTTTGAACCCTGTATCCTGGACAATGACGACTTTCCTGCCCCAGCCATGATCCCAAAACTGTTCTGGGCTTTTATACCAGCAATCTGAAACAAAATAAGGGTTAGTAAAAAGATCTTTTTTACGTTGGTTTTAAAGTAAGGTAATTTGGACATATTGCTTAATGAGTTAGAATTTTTGCAAAAATAATAACTTCATGCGAGAGATATTATAATAAGTTAGTCACACAAAAATACATGACCTTAACAGGACTAATCTTATATCTTCCTAAGTAAACGCTCAACCGGATAACCCATCTTTAATATTCTTTTCTTTTAGTCAAAAGGGTTGTTTAATTTGTAGCCACTAAATTATCAGCCATGCTTCACCCTTTTTTATTATTGATAATCATATTTCCAATAATCGGTTTTGCACAAAAACTGCCTTCTATTGATGAAAAAACAAAAGGGCTTACAAAGTATGAAGGCTTTCTCAATTTTTACTGGGATGAGGTTAACGGTAAAATTTGGTTTGAAATTGATAAACCCGGTACAGAAATTTTATATGTGCAGTCATTGCCTGCAGCCCTGGGTTCCAATGATATCGGGTTGGATAGGGGCCTGCTTGGAGGCAGCCGCATTATCAGATTCAACCGGGTTGGCCTTAAAATGCTGATGATTCAACCGAATTATAATTACAGGGCTTTGTCGAACGATAAGGCCGAACAAAGGGCCGTAGAACAATCATTTGCACAGAGCAGCATCTGGGGTTTTACCATAGAAGCAGAAAGCAATGGCAGGGCACTGGTTGATGCCACCGATTTTTTATTACGGGACGCAATGAAAGTAGCCAACCGTTTAAAAAGTATGAAACAGGGCATTTATACGTTGGAAAAAACCAGGTCGGCGATCTACCTGCCCCAAAGCAAAAATTTTCCACAAAATACCGAACTGGAAGCAACCATTACTTTAGTAAACAGTGATGGTGATACGGGTAACTACCTGCAAACGGTAACCGCTTCTGCCGAAGCCATAACCCTGCGCATCCATCATTCCTTTGTACAATTGCCTGATACTGATTATACTCCCCGGGTACTGGATGCCCGCAGCAGTTTTAGTGATATTTCTTTTTTTGATTACAATACCCCTGTTCCGGAACCGATTGAGAAATATTATATTATTCGTCACCGGCTGCAGAAAAAAGATCCATTAGCTGTAAAAAGTGAAGCGGTAAAACCGATCATTTATTATGTGGATAATGGTACACCCGAACCTATCAGAAGCGCCCTGCTGGAAGGGGCAAAGTGGTGGAACCGGGCTTTTGAAGAAGCCGGATTTATCAACGCTTTCCAGGTAAAGATTTTGCCGGAAGATGCCGACCCGATGGATACCAGGTACAATGTGATCAATTGGGTGCACCGTTCCACCCGTGGCTGGTCTTATGGTAATTCAGTTGTGGATCCACGGACAGGAGAGATCATCAAAGGCCATGTGTCGCTGGGTTCATTAAGGGTACGGCAGGATTATCTGATCGCACAAGGTTTATTGGCGCCATTTGAAAACGCAGGCCCTGACGACCCGTTTGGACGGGGAGTACCGGTTAATGATAAAATGCTGCAGATGGCATTGAACAGGCTTAAACAATTATCGGCTCATGAAGTAGGGCATACCCTTGGCCTGCAACATAATTATGCAGCCAGTGTGGTGAGCCGTTCGAGTGTGATGGATTACCCTGCACCTTTTGTAACCCTTAATAACTCCGGTGAAATTGATATAAGTGATGCCTACAGTATGGGTATCGGTGAATGGGATAAGGTTTCCATTAATTGGGGTTACCGGGAATTTGTAAAAGGTACTGATGAAAAACCGGCACTTGATAATATACTGGTTGGGGCATTTAAAAAAGGATTGCAGTTCATCAGCGACAGGGATGCCAGAGCACCCGGGGGACTTCATCCCACTGCACATTTATGGGATAACGGTCCTAGCCCCGTTGCCGAGCTGAAGAATGTAATGAAGGTGAGGGAAAAAGCACTGGCCAATTTTGGCGAAAATAATATCCGCACAGGTACGCCGATGGCTATGCTGGAAGATGTTTTGGTACCGGTGTATTTATTTCACCGTTACCAGATTGAAGCCGTTATTAAACGGGTGGGCGGTATGAATTATACATATGCCCTTAGGGGTGACGGGCAAATGATCACACAAGCTTTATCAAAAGCAGATCAAATAAAAGCATTAGATGCGGTGATCGCTACGATGGATCCTGCGGTGCTGTTGTTACCTGAGCGTATCACAAAACTTATTCCGCCCAGGCCCGGCAGTTATAGTATGACCCGGGAACTTTTTACTAAAAGAACAGGACTGGCATTTGATGTATTAAGCCCTGCAGAGATGGCAACGGATCTTCCGCTTTCTCTGTTATTTAACAGCGAAAGATTGAACAGGATGGCCATGTATTCCGCTCAAAATGCAGGGCTTGGGTTAAATGAAATGATCGGCAATCTTGTAAATGCCACCTGGAAAGCTAACCGAAGAAAGGGTATGGAAGGGCTGATACAAATACAGACCGAGCAATTATTGCTGACCTATTTACTGGCCGCCGGAGTTAATAATAATAATTCCTTTATTACAAGATCAGTTATTCAGTCTGCTTTGGCACAGTTGAAAATATATATTGAAACAAGAAAAAAAATGAATGCAGATGAAACTTACCATGGACATTTATTATTGGCCCTGGAAAGAATGAAGAAACCGGAAGAAGCAAGGCCCACTTTGCATGCACCTGTTCCGCCGGGTGCACCTATTGGCTGTGATCATTAAGAAAGGGGATCATTATTATCCCCTGCAGAGTATTTTTTTTCTTAGTTTCTAAATAAAACGGGTACATATTTTTTTTATTGCCGGGACGGTTATAGTTAAATGTTTTTAATTAATCATTTTAAAAATCAATTATTTTTTGCCCTTTGTTAAGCAACATGTAAGCCCCGGCTGATTTTTTTTCTTTTGAAAGCCATATTAATTGTTATACACTTCAGTAGCTTTGCGTTTTTTATTAACCTCATTTATTTTGAAAAATTCCATCATTAATTTTCAGCCGTTACTGCAAAATAAAACAGTTACAGCCCGGCCGCTTCAGCCATCCGATCTTGAAGATCTTTTTGCCGCAGCCAGCGACCCGTTAATATGGGAGCAACATCCAAATAAAAACCGCTTTCAGCGGCCGGTGTTTGAAAATTATTTTAAAGGGGCTATGGAATCCGGTGGCGCTTTTTTGGTAAAAGATGCACTGACAAATGAAATAATCGGCAGTTCCCGCTACAGTGATTACGATGCCGCAACCAATACGGTTTCAATTGGCTATACTTTTTTCATCCGCAGTTGTTGGGGAAGGGGGCATAATTATGCCCTCAAAAAACTGATGCTGGATCATATATTTCAGTATGTGGATACGGTAACTTTTTACATTGGTACTGTAAATAAAAGGTCGCAGATCTCTATTGAAAAATTTGGCGCAGTAAAAACAGGAGAAACGGAAATGGCCTATTACGGGGAGGCTGCCAAAACAGATTATGTTTATACCATAACAAAAGAACAATGGCTGCTGATGAAAAAAAATGGTTATAAATCTTCCTGAACCTGTTTGATAAGCTCCTTATGCCGGTTACAAAGCCCTGCTGGCCGGAAGGGCAAAAAAGAAAAGATCCCCCATCATTGGAAATGGAATATATTTTCTATTTGAAATAAACGAAGGGGAAATAGTACAGTAACGACCTGATCCCTGCATATTTCTTTGCCCTTATATTTGATCTATCAACCAAAAAATCAGTATCTTTTGCCATTCACATCAAAGCATGAACAGCAATGAAAAGGATATTCCTTTTAACTTTTTGGGTAGCCGGTATCACAACAGCAAATGCGCAGGATTTTTCTGTTGATAAGCTGATAGAAATGATGTCTTTAACAGTGCCTAAATTTGATCGTCAGTTGGTAAATAACAAATACCAGTCTTTGGAAACAGAATGGCTTGGGGATACGGCCGTTAAGATGTATGAATACTACCCTTCGATCCGGTTCAGTAAAAAAAAGACGGCAGATACGGTATGCAGGAAATTCACCAGGTCTTTTCTTAAAGAAACCTATATACATACCTACCAGACTACTTCCCCTTTAGAGTATAAAGGCATTATTACAGGGTTAAAGAAAAAAGGATTTTATTGCGAATACGAAAAAGACACTACGGAGCACCCGGCTACTTATTTATACCAGCACGAGGATTATACGGCCGATGCTGCCATAAAAAAAGAGGCTGACACGGCCTGGTATTTAATTACCTTTCATAAAAAAATATTACCTGTAGACAGGGAAATTTATTTTGCAGAAGACCTGCTTCAATTTACCTCTCATGAATACCTGGTTTATTATTTTGGAGAAAAGAATGTAAAAAAAGATATCTATTATTTTGGGGGGAATGACATTGTTAAATGTTCTGTTTTACTGATCAACAGCAACCGGCAGGTTATTTTTATCTGGAAAGACGGGCTTAACCGGCGTAAGATCGGTAACCTGCTGTTTGGGGGCCAGCACCGTTTAAAAAGCCAGGAAGGCAGGGATAAACCGGAAGGCAGGGATACCGTTATAAGAGAAAACAGCTGGATGCTGAAATGCGGAATACGTGCAGGGATGCCCTTATATGAGCTACGTACATTGAACGAAAGGAATATTGTTTTTTGCGGTGGTGATGCACCTAATCCGGGGTTGATCTTTCCGGAATCATCAGGAAGGGTTGATTTTAAAGACAGAGATGTGATACTGGGTTGTATGAATTGCAGCGATGAAAAATTCCTCAGGACAAAAATAATGTATGCCGATAAAGCCATGAAAGAAGGTGATATCTTTTTTATTCTTACCATAGTACTTTACCCGGTTGAAAACGGGGTATTTGAATAAAAAATTATGTTAATCAAAACAGGTGTTTCCTCCCAAAACCTATAAATTAAAATGTAAAGCCATTGGAATTACCATTGGCCGTTTAAAGATGCCTTTCAGACATTTTTTAAAGACCTGAATAACGCCGGTTATCAACGGCCAGTTGATATAGATTATATTTAAAATGGAAAGTGTAAAATATTATTGTACCTTAATTTTTTTTAATTATTAATGGCAAAAAACAAACAAAAAATCACTGTTATGCAAACCATGAAAAGATATTTTTTTTTAATGATCATTTATTCATGCTGTGCTTACTTTTCAAGGGCACAAACAGTTGAATCACAAATTGATCAGTTATTAGCTGCTGAATATAAATCCGGTGGGCCGGGAGCTGCGGCCCTGATTGCCAGAGATGGAAAGGTCATTTATAGAAAAGCCTTTGGGAATGCTAATCTGGAACTTAATGTAGCCATGAAACCAGAAAATGTTTTTGAACTGGGCTCCATCACCAAACAATTTACTGCCGTTTCCATTTTAATGTTGCTGGAGCAGGGGAAACTGGGCCTTGACGATGACATTACCAAATATATACCCGATTATCCCACACATGGAAAAAAGATCACTATACATCAACTGTTAAATCATACATCGGGGATCAAAAGTTATACCGATATGGAAAGCTTTATTAAAATGGCACGTACCGATATGACCCCCTCTGAGATCATCGACGTTTTTAAAAACGAACCCATGGATTTTGACCCGGGAGAACAATGGCGTTATAACAATTCTGGATATATCATCCTGGGGTTTATCATTGAAAAGGCTTCGGGAAAACCATATGCGGAATTCATAGAAAATAATATCTTTAAAAAACTGGGAATGACGCATTCGTATTACGGGAACCATAATACGATCATCCCGAACAGGGCAAGCGGGTATCAGCCTAAAGAACCGGGCTTTGCAAATGCTGATTTTTTAAGCATGACGCTTCCATATGCCGCAGGTTCTTTAATGTCAACAGTAGATGATATGTTGATCTGGAACCAGGCCCTACATAACAACAATCTCATAACAAAAGAAAACAAACAAAAAGCATTTACCAATCATAAAGACAACAAAGGGAACCCGGTTTATTATGGTTACGGCTGGGGTCCCAATGAAATTAATGGCAGCCCAACCGTAGAGCATGGAGGCGGTATTTTTGGATATACTACTATGGGTGTTTATGTGCCCGGCGAAAATGTGTACACCATAGTTTTGACAAACACCAGTGGCAATTCTCCTACAAACCAGGCCATTAAAATGACTGCTATTGCTATTGGAAAACCTTATGTTGAAAAAGCGACGGTTACATTAACTCCTCAACAATTAAAAAAATGGGTGGGCAATTATGAATTTGAAGGTGCAGTATTACGAATGGTCACTTTTGAAAATGATAACCTGTTCAGCCAGCGGGAAGGTAGCACAAAGATAAAATTGATACCGACCGGAGCCGCTGCTTTTAATTTTGAGGGTTCCACTACACAATATGAATTTTTTGAAGAAAACGGGAAAAAAGTGGCCTTGTGGAAAGACCGGATCAAAGGGTCAAAAGGAATTGAAACGGATAAAAAACCAGCTCCTGAAAAAGCTTCAGTAAGTATAGATTCCACTTCCTTACAACAATATACAGGCAGTTATGAGTTAACTCCTAATTTTGTGATAGCAGTAACCACTATGGGTAACCAGATCTTTGCACAGGCCACGGGACAACCAAAATTTGAAATATTTGCGGAAAAACCCGGTTCATTCTTTTTAAAAGTTGTAAAAGCCAGTATTGATTTTAATAAAGATACCAACGGTATAGTTACCAGTCTTACCCTTCACCAGGGCGGGAACGATATAGAAGGTAAAAAAATTAAATAGGTTAAGCCCGGTATTATTAATAAAAAAACGGGCACATAAATGGTTGCCGGCATTTGGGTAGTATTTGAACCGGGCACTCCATTAAACATCCAATAAATATAAATAAAAATCTATTGGTACAATTTTTCGAAATACATTGAAAAAGGCAGTCTCGTCAACAACCGGAATTATTCAGGTACCGTTTTATTATGTTTATCAATATAAAAAACGTTGTTGTCTTTTATTACCCGTGCTTTGCCGTTATCAAAACAATCCGTAAAATCATACATGGCTTTAATTACCCAATTGCCCCTGGTATCAATATACCCCCAATAGCCTTTTGCATTGGCTGCCGGCGCAAGTCCTTCAGCAAAACTGCGGGCACTACTAAATTCAAACGGTATTTTTTCTTCGCCATTGGTATTAATAAAGCCATACAGGTTATTTTTTGAAGCAGCTGCCATTCCGTTACTAAAGCTTAATGCATCTTCAAATACCGCTTCGGTAATGGCTTTGCCGGTGCTGTCCAGATATTGCCATTTTGTACCGCTGCGTACGGCCACATAACCTTCTTTAAATGTCAGACCTTCATTATATTGAAGTTTGATTATGACAACCCCTTCTTTATCTACATAGCCCACTTTACCGTTTTTTTGAACTTTTGAAAGTCCGCATATGCAGTTGTCAACATAGTCGTAATTCTTTTCCCAATTTTGTGAATAGCTGCCCAGTACCGGGGAAAACAGGAGCATCAGCAATAATTTTTTCATATAATTGATTTTTAGATGAAGAAATAAATTGTACACGCAAAATAGCTTCTGTTATGTATAAAAAGGATGATTTTGGAAAGGTTGAAATATGATTTTGGTTTCATTTTGAACAGCACAGTCAAAGGATTGTACTTTTCATAAAATTGGTTCCATCCAGTCTTTTATATTTATAAAATAATATGCGTTTAATAAAAGACCCGTTTTGTAACCGGGGGCATCAATAAAAGCTCAACAGGTAATTATGCTTTTACACAATTCGGCACCTTGCAGTAACCGGTTGGTTTACCGTTTTGTTGTGTGCATGGTTTGCTTTTCTTAATTTTTTAAGCTGATATATTTTTTATATTGACAACAATTTAATTATCTTTATGTACCTGATAATTCCTTTAACCTGCTGATCACAATTTTTCCGCCCTTTGGTTACCTTTTATCCAGCCCTTTTTTAATACAGGCCATCGGGCAATACAATAGGATGCCATTTCTTTACCGGTGATGATCAATTAATAAACATACTTATATAAAACAACTGTTTTATGGGAAACGAAAAATTAAAGCGAAAAGATTTTTTAAAAAATATGGCCAACCTCAGCGTTAACGGCTCATCAATGGTATCGGATGACCTTCCCGGGGAACCCGACCCGTTGTTTAAAAAATATGCCAGGAAAAAACTGAGCGGCAGGCATTACAGTGAGCGGATCGAAAAACCCATTCCCGGAGGCCCGGAAGATATCAGAATCGGTAATATTACCAGCGGGCTGGCTCCTTATACCGGCGCCTGGACTACCTGGGAAGTGGCACACCTGCTTAAGCGGGCAGGCTTTGGCGTTAAGAAGGCAGAACT
>JANOGE010000110.1:0-15628 GCA_031414035.1 Chitinophagaceae bacterium
AATGGATGGCTGTATTGAAAAGTATCCTTTCCCCGCATAGGAATGGAAGGTATGTAATAACCCACCAGCCTATTATTCTTTATCACCGTATTCAGGTTCTGGTGCCTGTCGAAATTGAAAAAAGTACAGTTAACCACTAATAACGGGCGGTCATTTTTTTCATAGAACTTTAAAGGTGATAACCTCCTCCCCGAAGTAGTATCTGCAGTAAAGGAAATTGCCTTTTCCTTCAGTTTTGCCTTTACAGAAAAAGCAATAAACGGTTTACCATCTATTGAATCTATTGTTTTAAAAACATGAAAATTTGGAGGCAATGGCTGAAAAGCGCTGTCTACATTTATCCACCTGTTCTGGGCATTACTCATATTAATGGTTGCTGAAAACCCTATTACAAGAACTATGCAGAGGGATCGTTTGTACATATGGAAGAAATTTTTAGTAAGGGTATTTTTTCAACTCACACCGTTTTTTCTTCAACTCATTCTTTTTTAATGTGAATGACCCGACAACAGTGGTAAACTTGTACTATAAAATTAACGCTTCACCAAATTAGTAAACAATTAAACTTTATAGTCATGAAAATTAAACCGGTATTATTAGCCCTCTTAACAGGGATCTCTTTTTCCGCAGCAACCGCACAAACAAATATTCCCACTGAATTTTCAAAAGGCAGCATTACAATGGCTGATGGAAGTATCGTTCCCGGTTTTGTGAAAGACAATATCAAAAAATCAGCATCGGTAGTTTATATGGATAATACCGGGGCAAACAAAAAAACCTATGAAGGCAGCCAGATAAATGCAGTAACAATCGGCACATCAGATTTCGTGTGCATCAGCGGTGATTTTTTCAGGACGCTCAGTACAGGCAAAATGAATTTTCTTCAAAAAGCCAGCAATGCTTCAGGAAAGGTATCTTATAATGGAACGGAAGCTGTAATCAGCAGTGGAACAGAAGGGAAAGTGGGCGATTATTTTGTTTATGCCGATAAGAAACTTAAACTGCTGAACAAAAAAAGCCTGGAGTCTTTTATAAGTTCAGACCTGACGGGTTGTGCAGAAGCCGTAGAGAAAGCAAAAGCGATTAACGGGGATATTGCAAAACTTCAGCAGGCGGTTGATATTTATAACAACTACAACATTAAATAATTTGCATTTATACTGAACCGGCATTTTGCAGACATTAATTGTAAAATCAACTTTTGTTTGCTGTAACTTTAAGGCATGAGAAAAGCCAATTGTGAAATAGGGTTTAACGACAGGCTGGTAACATTCATCATGATACCCCTGTCGGCATTCCTTATACCGGTCATTTTTTTTGGAAGAAGGTTCGGTAGGCCACCTTATTTTACCTGGCAGGTTTACACCACCACTATTATTACCACTGCAGTAATATGGATGGGCAACCGGTTTATTATGATCTGGGCCAGGCGTCGCTATCCGAATTTTGCAGATACCAGGAAACGATTATTGATTCAATCTGTCGTTATGCTGCTGTTCACCCTTGTTACCACCAATACCCTGGGTTATTTACTTAAAGATTTCTGTGGTTTACTCACACCTACCGATGTTAATATCCTGCTGGCCGATATTATTTTCAATTCCAATGCTGCTGCATTGCTTTGTTCACTCACGGGTGTGGCCATTTACGAGAATATTTATTTTGTGAAGCAGTTGCGTAAGTCTGTAGAGGAAAAAGAACTGCTTAAACGGGAAAGCCTGCAGGCACAGTTAAATGCCCTGAAGACACAGGTAAACCCTCATTTTCTTTTTAATAACCTAAATACACTTAGTTCTTTGATTCCCGAAAATCCAAAACATGCGGTTGATTTTGTACAACAGCTTTCCAAAGTTTACCGGCATATACTTGAAGTTAAGGATGAAAAAAGCATTTTGCTTAAAGATGAACTGGAGGTGTTAACGGCGTATACTTTCCTGTTGAAAACAAGGTTTGATAAAAACCTGGAAGTTCATATCAGGGTTCCGCAAAACAAACTGAAGGATAAGATTGTTCCGCTTTCTTTACAGATTCTGATGGAGAATGCCATCAAGCATAATATTGTTTCGTCAGAGAAACCGCTGCACATAGAAGTATTTACTGATAACGGAAACCTTGTGGTAAGTAACAATCTTCAGATGAAAAAACAGATCAGCGAATCCACAGGTATAGGCCTTGATAATATCCGGAACCGTTATAAACTCATCAGCGAAAAGCCGGTGAACGTAACAGAAAGCGAAACCAATTTTACTGTTTCCATTCCACTGATAGATAACTGACATAATGAGAGTAATTATTATTGAAGATGAAATACCTGCAGCCAACCGGCTTGTAAAATTATTGCATAACTATAATGAAGGGATCGAAGTGATAAACAAATCCGACAGTGTGGAATCGAGTGTACGGTATTTAATGTCGGTAGACAATATGGACCTTATCTTTATGGATATTCAGCTGGCTGATGGTTTATGCTTTGACATCTTTGAAAAAGTAAAAATAACCACCCCGGTCATTTTTACAACAGCGTTTGATCAATATACATTAAAGGCATTTAAAGTAAACAGCATTGACTATTTGCTGAAACCCATTGATGAAAATGAACTGCACCGGTCATTGGAAAAATATCAACAGTATTTTTCAAAAGAAAAAACGGATTTTTCAGATAAGATATTAAAACTGGTGCAGGATATGAACCTGCTAAAGTATAAAGAACGACTGCTGATAAAAAGAGGCCAGCAACTGAGCTATTTAAAAACAGAAAGTACCGCATTCTGTATTGCAGATGGAAAACTTTGCTTTGCCGTGGATTTTAATGGTGCAAAATATCTTCTGGAAAACAATCTGTCTCAGCTGGAAGAACAATTGCAGCCTGCCCGTTTTTACCGTATTAACCGTAATTTACTGGTCAATATTGAAGCCGTGAAGAAAGTGCACACCTGGTTAGGCGGACGATTAAAACTGGAAGTGTCCCCATCCACAACTGCTGAAACGGTGGTCAGCAGAGAACGGGTAAACGGATTTAAAGATTGGTTAGGCAGGTAGGTATCCAGGGCTCTTTTTTTCTTCCATCCATTTATTTTTACCATAACCCGGTATCACATGTTTTTCGCTGTGGTAAGATGAACGAACCAGCGGCCCGCTTTCTACATAATCAAATCCCAGGTTATAGCCAATCTCCCTAAATGAAGCAAACTCATCCGGATGAACAAAACGGGCAACCGGTAAATGTTTTTTTGTTGGCTGAAGGTATTGCCCAATGGTTACCACATCTACCTCATTTGCCTTTAAATCTGTCAGGGTTTGAATGACTTCTTCCTTTTCTTCGCCAAGCCCAAGCATGATACCGCTTTTGGTACGCATGCCACCGGCTTTTAAAATTTTAAGAGTCTCCATACTTTGCCGGTACCTGGCCTGTATACGTACCTGTTTTGTCAATCGTTCGGTGGTCTCAATATTATGGCTCACCACGTCCGGTGCTGCATATATAATGCGGTTGATATTTTCTTTCTGTGCTTTAAAATCCGGAATAAGCGTTTCTAATGTTGTTGCCGGATTTAAGGCTTTAACAGCTTTAATGGTATTATACCAGATTATACTGCCGCCATCTTTAAGCTCATCCCTGTCAACGGAAGTAATTACAGCATGTTTAACGTTCATCAGGTTAATGGCTTCGGCTACACGCTGTGGTTCATCCCAATCTACTTCCAGTGGCCTGCCCGTTGCCACATTACAAAAACCGCAACTGCGGGTGCAGATATTTCCGAGTATCATAAAAGTAGCTGTGCCCTCACCCCAGCACTCTCCCATATTGGGGCAGTTGCCGCTTTCACAAATGGTATGCAGTTTATGTGTATCCACTAAACTGCGTACATGCCGGTACTCTTCCCCAATGGGTAACTTAACCCTTAGCCAATCGGGTTTTTTTAAACCGGTTGTTAACCGGGGTTGCTCAATTATTCCGTCAATCACGGTTAATGCTGTCATGGAACGAAGTTCAAAATATTAAAATGTTGTATTTATTTTCTTTTACCAAATGTTAAAGCAAAATAGGCCGTAAAGAAAAATTGCTTGTGTTCATTATACAACATCTGTGGTATTTTCTTAGTATAAAACTCTCCGGTAACACCAACTTCAATAGCTGAAACCAGGTCATTGTAGCGGCCATAATCGAAACGGAGCGCCGGCTTAATATAAATACCTGGTGTCACTTTTAAATGGTTCCATCCCTGGCCAAGGCCCGGTCCGCCATAAAATTGTCCGTTAACAAAAAGTAAACTATCCGGCGAATCGTATCGTACAAATGTTCTTTCCCCTGCTTTGTCCACTTCTACTTCATAGGCACGCAGTAAACCAAGACTAATTCCGCCTCCAATATTTGCGGTTATACTTACTCCGTTCTTATTGGTTTTGTTACCCAGCAAAAATTGCTGCTGCACACCTAATTTAATGGGATAAAAGAAATTGAGTTTGCCATAAATGATGGGTGCAGTTGGGGCATTCGGGTTATTTTGTTTTCCTTCTTTATTATGCTTTCGTTCACTTATTTCAATTTGAAACAGCGTAGCTTTTTTTACTGATTTTGCATACCCCTTTTCAAAAAATATCCCGTACCCATCAGAAATTAACTTAAAACCAAAGATAAAATGTTTTTTATAGGCAATTACACCCTCTTCTTCTGCCCTGATCATGGCATTGATTCGTTCCCGTTTTTCCTCTTTGCGGCTATTTTTAGTTGGCTTGGTGGGTTGCTGTGCAAAAGCCCCGGTTGATAAGCTTACGACTGTCAATAGAATTAATAATTGCTTCATGTATACTGTTTACTGGCGTAAAATTATGCAAAAATACTATCTGGTTACTAAAGATGATACATTTGTGGTAAGAACTGCTGCATTTTGCATAATAAAAAGGCTAACTATTAAAAATTAACAAATGACTGCTACTATTGTTTACAAAGGTCACCTGAGGTGCGAATGTACCCATATACAAAGTGGTACTGTTATTGAAACGGATGCGCCAACGGATAACAGGGGTAAGGGAGAACGATTTAGTCCTACCGATACTGTTTGTGTTGCATTAGCAACCTGTATCATTACCACCATGGCATTAAAGGCAAATGACATGCAGATAGAATTAACGGACACATCTGTTGCTGTTACCAAACATATGCTGAGTGATCCCAGGCGAATAGGAAAAATTGACGTTATCCTGGCCTTTCCTGCAGTAATAAATTTAAGCGAAAAAGATAAGCTTATTTTGCAACGGGTTGGAGATACCTGCCCAGTGGCAAAAAGCCTGCACCCCGATCTGCAAGTAAATATCGAATATCACTGGGATGGTTAAATGGGATTTTGTATGATTCGGTGCTGTTGAGGCAATATTCCCGGTCAGCACATCAGTTTCTCAGCAATTTATTTCCTACCCGGCAATCAAGGCAACGCTTTTTACTGCAATATTCGTTTTTTAATTGTAGTAATGCCTGTGAATCAAAAGCCGTATTATTCGTAACCTCTAAAGCGGTAAACCCGGCGGTAATGTTGTTTTTTTCGGCTTTGATTTCTTCCAGCCATTTTAATGCTTTATCCTTATATACATCTTCACTTTGATGTAAACCATAGGCAAATAATAATGGAATTACTGTATTGATCAGGATATTGTCGATCATCTGGTTACCGGTTTTTTTCTGTTTAAATGCGGTTATTTCATCAAACACATAATGATAATGCCAGTAATCATTGGCCGTAAGCCGTAACAGGTCTTTAATAATGTTTATTTCTTTACTTTCTTTAATTTTTGAAAACAGGTGCAGGCTTTCATGCACCAACATGGCTAACTGGGCTAACCGGATGGTTGGAAAACTGGATGGACGCATCCGCAGGAAAATAAGGGTGCCTTCGGGTTTTTGCAGGCTGTATTTTGTTTTAAGAAATTGATATTCCCCTTGTAATAATTTCGGATAGGCTTCTTTAAATTTTCCGTCCAGCAATCCGGCCTGGCCAAAAAGCAATGCTTCAACCTGGTGAATCTGATCCTTATGTTTTGCCAGAATATTTATCGGGATTGACAGGGCTATTTTTTCAAAAGCCAAACTATTCAATTTAATACCAAAATTTTTTGCAAGCAGCCACCATAATGTTACTTCCCAATGGTAATTATTTTTCTTACTATATTCAAAAATATGTGTTGTCCTGGCTTGCAGCCTCTCCACCAGTAATCTTTCTTTCCAGCTTTGCCAGGTCAGTTCATTTACCATGTGTATATTCTTTTCACAGGG
Source organism: Chitinophagaceae bacterium (assembly GCA_031414035.1). Classification (GTDB taxonomy): domain Bacteria; phylum Bacteroidota; class Bacteroidia; order Chitinophagales; family Chitinophagaceae; genus Ferruginibacter. Next base: position 6,269 of record JANOGE010000110.1, read on the forward strand.
AATGAAGTGATGGGTATTCATTAATTCAGCATATTTATGTAACAGTATCTTGGGTACTTTATCCTGAAGAACCAATGTGGAGAAAGGCAGATTCAGACAGGCATCAGGCTGCCACACCACATGCAGTACAACATTTTTATAATTTTTATCACGGCTGTGTTTATGCCTGTTCCAATCGGATGCATGGATATGAAGTTCAATACTGCCGGCCCATATTGTATTCTCAATTTTTATTTTGGCACCGGTAAAATCAGGACCCTGGTTGGTATTGAGCGTACCGGGATGAATAACCTGCAATGGTTCTCCTTCCTGGGTGAGTAAAACTTTACTGTTAAAGTATTGAAATTGCCAGATATATTGCAGCAGGCGTTCGGTCACAGGGATGACGGTTTACAGAATCAAATTACAACAGATAATTTAAAATTGCAAATTTTGTAAAGCCTGTACTACCCGGCTAACGGGCAGACCCATTACATTGTAAAAATCACCTTTTACAGATCGTATGCCTACCACCCCGATCCATTCCTGTATGGCATAGGCTCCGGCTTTATCATAAGGCTTATAATGATCTACATAAAATTCGATTTGCTCCAGTGTAATATCATGAAACTGAACTTCAGTTGTTTCGGAAAAAGCCAGTTCCCTGTCCTTGTTTAATATAACCACCCCGGTGATTACTTTATGCCATTTACCTGAAAGTTTCAGCAAAATATTTATAGCATCATCCCTGTCCATTGGTTTACCAATGATCTCCTTTTGGAGAACAACAATGGTATCGGCTGCAAGGATTGGTATCAAACCTATAAGGTTTTTAGAAATCTTATAGGTTTTTTCAACCGCCAATGCCTTATTTCTTGCAATATGTATGGCGATGTCTTCAACGGCTAAATTTTCAGGGTACGTTTCATCTGTTTCTTTAACCAAAATATCAAATGGTACTTCGGCCCATTCCAGCAGCTGCTTTCGGCGGGGAGACTGGGAAGCTAAAATGATTTTTTGCATAGACCCATAAGGTTATTTATAAAAATTTAGATATTTAAGTTACTTGCTTAAACCGTATAGGTCTATAAAATTGTATTAAGAATAGATCTTAAAGAAAAGCAAGGATAACAAACCGGACATCATGGTAAATTTAATGGCCATGCTAAGCTGGTGGTAATCTGCCGTAACCTGTGCCCGGAAAAGTTTAAGCAATATCCAGACTAATGGAAAAATGACCAGTGTAATGTAATAAACTGCACTCCAAATCCAGCCAAACTGCAATACATAAAACTGCACGATACTTATAGTACCTGTCAAAACGATCAGCCATACCGCCACAAATACTTTACTGGCCGGGATTCCCCAAACAATGGGTATAGTTTTGCATCCGTACCGGGCATCACCATCCATATCTTCCATATCTTTCACCACCTCCCTGATAAGCGATATCACAAAAGCGAAACCGGCATACAGGAAAGATATTCTGATAAACCTGTTATTATAGATCGACAACATATTTTTGTCGCAGTCAATGCAGTAAAAAGACTGATAATAACAAAGAAAGCATACCATTATAACCCATGCTGTTAAAGCAGCAATTAATACATTACCGATCATTAATTTTTTTTTCAAAGTGATGGAGTAACCGAATAATAAAAAAACACAGATAAAGTTAGCCGGGCCAAACCAATAAGTGTGTGAACGGAAATCGATATAAAAACTGATCAGTATACCGGCCAAAGAGAGAAAAATATGCTGAACAATGGCCCATCTTCTTTTAATATGTTTATCAATGATCAGCTTTTCAGGCTTATTTACCTGGTCAATATTCAGGTCGAAATAATCATTAATAATATAACCGGCAGCAGCTATTAATACCGAAGCAAGGATAAGAAGGAGAAAATGAATGCCGCTAAAATGGGTATTTATTCCTCTGTGATACAAAGGTTCTACCAGTGAAATATAAAACAGCACCTGGGTTACAACAATCATAACCAGGTTAGGCCAACGAACCAGTTTAAAAAATGCTCCTGCTAATTTCATGAAATATTTAAGCTACGAAAGTAAGCATTGAAAACGGAAAAGATTGAATTTACATGGAAGCAACCGGGTTGTCCGGATCCCAATGTTCATTCAGTTTTAAAACTTTTTCAATTACATCCCTTGCACAGCCTTTGCCACCTGCCAGTGGAGAAATGTATTGAGATACCTGTTTTATTTCGGGAGCTGCATCAGCAGGGCAGCATGGCAAACCTGTAAGCTGCATGGAGGAGTGATCAGGTATATCATCGCCCATAAACAATATTTCACTCCACTTTAATTTATGCCACGCAATATATTCTGTTAACTTTTCTTTTTTATTATCTACTTTCAAAAAGCAATCTTTAATGCCCAGTTTATCCAGTCTTTCTTTAACCGCTTCAGAAGTTCCGCCGGAAATGATCACAACCCTGTACCCCTTTTTTACCGCCAGTTGTAATGCATATCCATCTTTAATATTCATTGTCCTTGCCATTTGGCCATCTGCCAGTATCAATAAAGAACCATCGGTCAAAACACCGTCAACGTCAAAAACAAAGGTGGTGATGGTTTTAAATTTTTCGAGAATGTTCATCGTATTTGATTTGAAGATATGTTGATTTGGAGATTTGAAGATGAGAAAACTTGCAGCTTATGTCATCACCAAATTGAAAAATTTCCAAATCTCCAAATTATTTTTGGTTATCCCTCCATTCATACACCCAGGTACTTTGTATCATTTCTAAATGACCTTCATTGCTTTCTTCAGGCTTACCTTCAAATTTTGGTATTTCCAAAACCCATTTATGAAGGTCGGTAAAACGAATACGGTAGATCTTACTTTCACCAAATTCATTACCAAAGCGTTCATACAGCTTCATGGCGATGTCTTCATAATCTTTCCAGTGTATAGGAGGCTCAAAAGTCATACTAATTGATTTGGTGATTTGGAAATTTGATTATTAAGTAATGATAAAGTGATTCAATGAGGGTTTACACATCAGCACATCCTCAAATCACCTGGTCGTCAAATTAATCTATTCGCCTAAAAATTGTGTTTGATCGGGCAAAGTAACATAAATATCTCCATTGCCGCTTTGTAATATGCACTGGCAACCAAGCCGGGAATTTATACGTGGATTAACCGCCCTGTCAATAAAGTCCTCTTCTTTATCACTTAATTCTTCTAAAAGTTCACCCCCCTGTTCAACGTATAAATGACAGGTACTGCAGGCACATACGCCACCACAATTATGGTGTAAGTCAATGTTATTCTTTAAAGCTATTTCTAAAATGGACTGATCAGGTTCAATTCCGGTTAACGTTATGGGTTCAATGCCTTTTTGCTCAAATTTAAAAGTTATACTATACATATATTGCAAATTTCGGGTTGCAAACCTACTTTAAATTACCAATTAAGGAAAATATAACCTTCCAGTACCCTTTTTAATATTTGAAAAGTAAAAAGGTTTTGCTAATTTTCATTTTAATCATTCATAGTATATAATGGAAACACCGGTCAAATTTTTATTCTTCAGTTCATTTCTGATTGTCTTTATTTCCATTATTTCCTGCAATGACAATACCGTTAAGGAACCTGCCCAAACAAAAAAAGATACGGTTAATAAAGCCACCCAAAAACCTATAAAACCGGAGCCTGCAGCCAAATACGAACGCCCCCCCATAGTTAATATAGTGGATACTCTGGCTCCCAAACGGATCATTATTTATTGTAAGGATAGTGCAGCCACATATGAACGAATCAGTATAAAATTGGGAAATATTTACGGCACCAGACTGGCTGAGTATATTAAAAAGAATAAACTTAAAATGGCCGGTGCACCAATGGCTTGGTATAAAAAACACAAAGCCCCCTATTTTTTTGAGGCAGGTATACCGGTAAATAAAAAGGGAATAAAATCGGTACCCGGGGTACAAATACGTGAGTTAGGGGTAAGTAAAGTTATAGTGGCCCATTTCTACGGGCCTTATACGCTATTATCGGTTGGGTATGATGCTATAAAAGAGTGGATGAAAGACAACAAAAAAATTCCGGCCGGGCCCCCATATGAAATGTATGTAACCGACCCGGTTGATAAAACCGGAAAACCGGTAGACCCATACAAGGTTCAGACCGATATTATTTTCCCAATCAAATAATTCCAGGGTGAATTTAACCTTTCATTATGCTATCCGTTAATTTGAGGTATATGTATTTTAGCCTGTCATAGTTGGCCAGTAACTTCAGGTGTTTATCTAACGTAAATATATCGTTACGCAATGCAGGACCGGTTTGTACATCGGCAGGAGAATGTGTTTCTACACGCCGGGCTGTTTCTTTGATCAGCGGAGCAAGCAATTTAAAATCAACTTTTTCTTTTCCGCAAAACTCTTCTGCAAGGGCATATAAATGGTTGGTGAAATTGCTTACTATAACTGCCGCAACGTGCAGTTTCAATCTATCCTCATCACTTGCTTTGGCAATGGTACCGGAAATGGTTCGTGCAAAATCTTCTGTTAACGTAATCGTCTCTTCGGAATTTGCATCTATCAAAAATGGTATATCATCCGGATAATTCATTTCTTTACGGAGACTTTGTAAAGGATACAGTACGCCGTAATTAACAGAAATATCTTTTAAAACAGTTTTAGGTACCGAGCCGGCAGTATGCAGTATCAGTTTATGGCCTATATGAAACGATTTATTTAACTCATATAATGCGCCATCATTAACCGCCACTAAATACAGCCCGGCGCTCATGTCAACAGTACTGTTGGTATCTGAAAAAGGGCAGTTCAGTTCATCGGCTAATATCTTTGCATGGTGAGCATTCCGGCTTATTACCTGAACTATTTCATGATCATTTCGCTGAATTAACCGGCCCATTACCGATGCCACATTTCCTGAACCGATGATTACAACCCTCATAACTTACCTTTGCATTTATATGAAACTCACACAAAGGTTAGCAATTGGGTACATACAAACAAAATTTAAGTTGTTAACCGTTATTTCTAAAAGAAGAACTGCGGAAAAAGCTTTTGAATTATTCAGTACTCCTTTTTTAAAATCGAAAGAGAAGGCAGCACCTGAACAGGCAGAATCTATAAAGTTTAAATTAAAGAAGCTGACGATCAATGGGTACCGCTGGAATTATCCTCAGCAGGAGAAAGTTCTTATCCTGCATGGTTTTGGTTCTGCTGCTCATAAATTTGAACATTATGCTTCCCCATTGGCGGAGAAGGGATTTGAAGTGCTGGCATTTGATGCTCCCGCACATGGCAAAAGTGAAGGAAGAAGGACCAATGCCATTGAATATAGTGAAATGATAAAAAAAGTATTGGATGAATACGGGCCGGTAAAAAATTTTATTGCCCATTCTTTTGGTGGAATAGCATTAAGCCTTGCACTGGAAACTATTCCGCAAGAAGCGAACACTAAAATTGTTTTTATAGCCCCCGCTACCGAAACGACTACTGCTGTTGACGGGGCTTTTGCCATGCTTAAACTAAAAAATACGGAAGTAAGAAAAGAGTTCGATAAGATTATTTTTGAAGTTAGCGGAAAGAAAACAGATTGGTTTTCGATGAGAAGGGCCATGCATTTTATTAAAGCTGAAATACTCTGGATCCATGATGAGGATGATGATATTACGCCATGGAGTGATGCTTTAAAAGTAAAAGAAGACAATCATCCCAACATAAATTTTGTTATAACCAAAGGGCTCGGACACCGGAAAATTTATCATGATCCGGCAATAAAAAACACCGTAATTGAGTTCCTTTAAAAAGGTAAAATCCTGTCAGGCCGAATAAGAATTATTTTGATTTTTCAATTTTAAAGTAATATTGCAGTAATAGATAGCCCCACCTATCCTCCCACAAGGGGAGGGAAATGGAGAAGATGGTTGCGAAGGTTTGCATAGCATAATCAAAGATGAATAAAGAAATATTGTTAAGGTGGAAGAGTAAATCTTCAAGAAAGATTTGAAGCACCGCTCCCTTTCTTTTGGAGAGGGAGATGGAGGGTGCGGCTGGCTTAGTAAAGATTTACAGTACAAGAGTGCGACGCCATCGAAGTTGAAGAAAATTAATAAAGTTGGGTACATAAAAAAATAAAATGGCAAAAAACTTATTGATAGTAGAAAGTCCGGCAAAAGCCAAAACCATTGAAGGCATTTTGGGTAAGGACTTTGAAGTGAAGAGTTGTTTTGGGCATATCCGTGACCTGGAGAAGAATGATATGGGCATCGATATTAAAAATAATTTTCAGCCTACATATATAGTACCGCCTGAAAAACAAAAAGTAGTTAACGAATTAAAAAGTATAGCCAAAAAAAGCGAAGTGGTTTGGCTTGCTTCGGATGAGGACCGGGAAGGCGAAAGTATCAGCTGGCACCTGGCCGAAGTTTTGGGACTGGATACCAAAACCACCAAACGGATAGTGTTTCATGAGATCACCAAACCGGCTATTTTGAATGCTGTTCAAAATCCACGAACAATTGATATGAACCTGGTAGATGCACAGCAGGCCCGGCGAATTGTTGACCGTATCGTAGGTTTTGAACTGAGCCCGGTTTTGTGGAAAAAAATAGGCATGACAGGTGGATTGAGTGCCGGAAGAGTGCAAAGTGTGGCCGTAAAATTAATTGTTGAAAAAGAAAGAGAGATCAACCAGTTTTCAGCAGTCAGCAGTTTCAGACTGGAAGCTTCTTTAGCTGCTACAGATCTGAATAACAGAACCGTAACCTTTAAAGCCGAGGGAAATAAATATAATAATGAGGCAGACGCTGAACATTTTTTACAGAGTTGTATTGGTGCCCGGTACACCATAAAAGACATTCAGGTAAGGCCAGGCAAACGTACACCTGCAGCACCTTTTACCACTTCTACCCTGCAGCAGGAAGCCAGCCGCAAACTGGGCTATGGTGTTAGCAAGACCATGTTGCTGGCACAAAAATTATACGAAAGCGGAAAGATAACGTATATGCGTACTGATAGCGTGAGCCTTGGTGAAACGGCCATGGATGCTATTAAAGCGGAGATCAGTAAAAATTTTGGTGCTGACTATTTACAGGTACGCAAGTATAAAAATAAGAATGAGAGCGCACAGGAAGCCCATGAAGCAATACGGCCAACCTATATCGAAAATAAATCAGTGGATGATTATGATCTTAACCGTTTATATGAATTGATATGGAAACGTACCATTGCTTCACAGATGAGTGATGCGGAGTTGGAAAACACCACTGCGAAAATAAATATCAGTACCAACAGCGAAGAATTAACAGCCAGTGGCCAGGTGATAAAATTTGATGGTTTCTTAAAAGTTTATTTTGAAAGTACGGATGAAGATGAAAATGAAGAGGATGATGACAGCCGTCTGCCCAATTTAACAGTTGGCCAGGTGCTGGCCTTTGAAAAAATGACAGCCACAGAAAAATTCACCAGGCATTCTGCCCGCTATACAGAAGCCGCACTGGTTAAAAAGCTGGAAGAATTGGGCATTGGCAGGCCGAGTACCTACGCCCCTACCATTTCAACTATCATTAAACGTAATTATGTAGAGAAAAAAGATAAAGAGGCCGTCAAGAGAGATTTCCGTATCTTAAGATTAAAAAATGACAACATTCAGAAAATAACCGAACAGGAAAATACCGGCGCGGAAAAATCAAAGCTATTTCCAACAGACCTTGGACTGGTTGTTACTGATTTTTTAAACCAGCATTTTGAACAGGTAATGGATTATTCCTTTACAGCAGAAATTGAAAAAGAGTTTGACGAGATAGCCGATGGCAGAATGAAGTGGAACCAGATGGTGGGTAATTTTTACTCCCCTTTTCACGATGGTGTAGAGCATACATTGGAAAATGCCGAAAGAGCTGTTGGCGAAAGAGGATTGGGAACAGATACAGCAACAGGAAAACCTGTTATTGCAAGAATGGGCCGTTATGGCCCGATGGTGCAGCTGGGTATGCCGGAAGATGAAGAAAAACCACGCTATGCAAAACTAAAACCCGGCCAGAGTATTGAAACCATAAAACTGGATGAAGCCCTCGAACTTTTTAAATTAGGCGCCCCGCTCGGAGAATATGAGGGCCTGGAAATTTCGGTAAACATCGGCCGCTTTGGCCCTTACATAAAATTTGGAGACCAGTTTATTTCTATTCCGAAAGGGGAAGAGCCTAATTCGGTTGATGTAGAAAGAGCCATAGAAATTATTAAGGCAAAGAAATTAGAAGATGCCCCGATTGGTTTTTATGATGAGAAGCCGATTACAAAAGGGAAAGGAAGATTTGGCCCTTTTATAAAGTGGAATGATATGTTCATCAATATCCCGAGAGCTTATAATTTTGATACCCTTACCCGGCAGGACTGTGATGAACTGATTGAAAAAAAGATAGAAAAAGAAGCTAACCGTTTTATTAAGCACTGGCCGGAAGAAAAAATATCGGTTGAAAATGCACGTTGGGGGCCATTTATAAAATTCGGTAAGAACAAGTACAAGATCGGTGTAAATAAAGACAATGCAAAATTTACTGCTGAAGAATTATCGCTTTTGGAATTAGATGAGGTAAAGAAAATTATAGTACAGCAAAACCCGAAGGCGTTTGACAGTAAAGGAAAAAGAGCGCCGGTAAAGAAAAAGAAAGCTACAAAAAAAAACTGATCAGCCAGTACAATATTCTTTTCATACATTTTATAAAAAAATCGGTTTTATTTTTTCACACCTGTGGAGAATTTTAACTTTCCTGTTACCTGCCGTTTGCCGACATTTAATTATTAATATTTGAAACCTTGAAAGAAAACAAAGAGATAGTAGCCCTGTTGCATTTAATTGATGACCCGGATGAAGAGATATACAATACGGTAAGTGATAAGATCATTTCACTGGGGAAGGATATTATTCCAAACCTGGAAAATCTTTGGGAGAATACGGGAAATGAAGAAATACAGGAAAGGATTGAACTGCTGATTCACCGGTTACATTTCAGGGACCTCACCGCTGATTTCACTGCATGGGCATCCGGCGATACAGACCTTATGGAAGGTGCTTTACTGGTAGCCCGGTACCATTACCCGGATATGGACACAACGGCGGTGTACCAGGAAATTGAAAAATTGAGAAGAAATATATGGCTGGAACTCAATAATTACCTTACCCCTATTGAAAAGATAAATATTGTTACCAGTATTTTATATAATTACTATAAACAAAAAGGGGTAGAGTTTGCTTATAACAATCCGGATGATTACCTGATCAATAAAACACTGGAAAGCAAAAAAGGTAATGCCTTAAGCAATGGAATTATTTATATAGCCCTCAGCGAATTACTGGACCTGCCGGTAAGGGCCATC
>JANOGE010000111.1:0-42072 GCA_031414035.1 Chitinophagaceae bacterium
GGCGTCAGCGGGGCTGCTGTACATCATGTTTTGGGCGGGGCTGGAAATCAACATCGTCAGTTTTTTAAAGAACAAGCACAAAAGCCTCGCTTTTGGAATGTAGAACAATAGGCTGGTGGGGTATTACATACCTTCCATTCCTATGCGGGGAAAGGATACTTTTCAATACAGCCATCCATTGGCCAGTGCTATCGGTATTACCAAGAACCGGGAAGCGGATATTGCCTGGCTGTTTACTGATTCTTCAAAAAGATTTGCATATGCCAGCCAGCTCCCCATGGAAAAGCCATTTAAAGATTCTGTTTTAAACCCTTCATTCAGTTACCTGAAAAATAAAACTCCGTATTTGAGTTTCAGAAAGTGGAAAATGCAAACCGCTGTTGGGGGTGGCCCGGTTCTGGTTCAAAACGGGCAGGTTAAAATTACAAACAATGAAGAACTGAGATTTACGGGCAAGGCCATCAATGATAAGCACCCCCGCACCTGTATGGGATATACCAATGACGGTTATCTCATCATCATGGTCATTCAGGGCCGTTTTCCGGTTATAGCTGAAGGTGCCACGCTTACCCTGGAAGCTCAACTGATGATTGAGTTAGGTTGTATTGAGGCAATAAACTTAGACGGAGGAGGCAGCAGTTGTATGCTGATAAATGGAAAAGAGACCATCAAACCAAGCGATAAGGAGGGGCAGCGGCCTGTACCTGCTGTGTTTATGATTTTAAAGAAATAGAGGCCGGATATCAAAAACAGCCTGTTTTTTCACCAAAACTCATTTTTTTCTGCAATTCACACAACTATGGCACGGTTTTTTGTGTTTATATGATATCACACTAAATAAACAAGATTATATGAAAAAGCTGATCTTTATTTTAACGCTTTCTTTGGTTTCTGTAGTAGTTGCTATTGTACACAACAGTTAATTGAGTCAATAGTATTTGATTTATATCACCAAATGGTTGATTTAAATCAACCCGTTTTAAAACTCAAAAAGTCCTTACACGATCTATAAAGCCCTTCTATGAGGGCTTTATAGATTTTTTATAAGTATTCCTTTTATCCTATCTGCTGATCTTGATCCATGATCAATACACATTCCCCTGGTTTTAGATTTGCTTTGGCATGTATGCATAAAACGAAAGCACCCGGAAGTTTCAATAAATTCTTTTGCCCAAAAAAGATTTTTTTTCCACATACACACCATCTGGCATGATTTTCATTGTATTGAACTGAATTCAAAAACATATATCACATGAAAAAGTATATCTTTTTTTTATCAATGATTTTGACAGCTGTTGTTTTTGGTTTGGTATCCTGTCAGAAAGAATCAAATATATCCGGTGAAAATGCTACCCTTCAAATTCGGTTAACTGATGCCCCAACGGTTTATGAAGAGGTAAATGTTGACATCAGGGAAGTAAGAGTAAAATTTGCTGATAACGGTGTACCGGGTGACGGATGGATTACACTGATAACTTACCCCGGAATTTATAATTTACTGGCACTGCAAAATGGGGTTGATACCTTGCTGGCAACCGGTTCTTTCCCTTTCCGGATCATAAAGGAGATAAGATTTATACTTGGTCCTGATAATACCATAAAAGATGCCGGAATAATGTATCCACTGGAAATCCCAGGTGGCTCAGAATCCGGTTTAAAAATTAAAGTGGATAAGAAGCTGCAGGAAACACTGGAGACCATTGTGATCGATTTTGATGCAGGCTTATCAGTAAAGAAAGAAGGAACAGGAGATTATAAACTCAGGCCCGTTTTAAGAATCAGGTAGCTCTATTTAAAATTAAGAGGCTGTCTCAAAAGTCAAACATTGCTGTCAGACTGAGCTTGTCGAAGTCATTTGAACATACGTTTTATACTCAAATATGTTTCGACAAGCTCAACATGACATACTTTTGAGACAGCCTATTAATTTTATGCTCAGATTTCTATATTTCCCAGACCAGGGCACTGGCTCCCAAGATAGCAGCATCTGCCTCTTTCAGTTCACTGAAAACCAATTTTACTTTATTCTGGAAGATAGGCAACAGGTTTTTTTCCATATGCTTACGGGTGGGATTAAGCAACAGGTTGCCGGCTTTGGTCAATCCCCCAAACAAAACAATAGCTGCAGGAGAGGAGAACATGATAAAATTTGCCAGCGATTCTCCCAGTATCTGACCCGTAAACTCAAATATGTTGTTGGCGATATTATCGCCCTGCATGGCACATTCAAATACGGTTTCACTGGTAAGGTCATTTATACTGTAGTCACGCAACAGGCTTGGTTCCTCCGGGTATTGGGTAAGCATTTCAATGGCCGTTTCCCTTACACCCGTAGCTGAGGCATATGATTCCAGGCTGCCCCGCATTCCGGTGCTCTTGTGCAGTCTTCCGCCGGGCCTGATGATGGTGTGGCCAAGTTCGCCGGCAAACCCATCATGACCAACCACAATTTTACCATCTATTACTATACCGCTACCCACACCGGTTCCAAGTGTTATGGTTATAAAATGCTGCATGTTCTTACATGCCCCATACATCATTTCTCCAATGGCTGCAGCATTGGCGTCGTTGGTGAGCCTTGTAGGTAGCCCGAATTTTTTCTCTGTTAATTCTGCAAGGGGTATAATACCTTTCCATTTCAGGTTGGGGGCATATTCAATGGTTCCGGTATAAATATTTCCATTAGGCGCTCCAATACCAATACCTGCAAAATTTTTAATGCCGCCTGATCTTTCGATCATCGGCATTAATTTTTTATAGAGGTCTTCAATAAAATCTTCCACCACTTCGTGTTCGTTACTGGGAATGCGGTCCTGTACCAGTATTTCTCCATTACTGTTCACAATACCAAACTTGGTGGTTGTACCGCCGATATCAATGCCAATTGCAAAATTATTTTTTTGTGCCATGTTTCTATAATTAATGTCCCCCGCCTTCCAGTTGTGCATCATAATTAATTCCTTGTTTGTTTAATATCCTTTTTACTGCAAATCCAAAAAAGGCCAGGTAAACAAAGCAAACCACAGGTACCCAATAAGATTGATGAATGCCAATAAAGTCTGCCAGTTTTCCCTGAATGGGTGGTATAATTCCACCGCCCAGGATCATCATAATTAAGAATGCAGAACCTTCGGTAGTATATTTCCCCAAACCGGCTATGGACAGATTAAAAATACAGGGCCACATTATGGAACAAAATAATCCACCGCTTAAAAAAGCATAAATGGCAACGGTACCTGTTGTCATGATTCCGATCACCATTGCCACTAAAGCCAGTAAACTGAATATGATAAGTGTTCTGGCGGGTTTGTTCTTACTGATATAAAAGGCAGCGATCTGTATCAATACACAAACAATATAATAATACAGTGGTTTCATATCATATTGTGCAATCGTATTCACCCCGATGATCACCCCGAAAGCAATGAGCGGAACAATGATCTGTAAAAGGAGCCTTGTATTATCTGATAACTTAAATGCAGAAACGGCACCAGCCCACCTGCCGATCATTAAACCTCCCCAGTACATTGAAATAAAAGGCGCTGCTTCAGATGAAGGATAAGAACCAAAATCTTTTTGTTTCAGTAATTCACTTAAATTACTGCCTATAGCAACCTCAACACCCACATAAACAAAAATGGCCAGCATGCCCAAAACAAGCTGGGGGTATTGCATGGCACCCCAACCTTTATTGTTCCTTTTGGCGCTCAGGTTGGCAGCTAATAATCCGATAACAACAACCCCTAATGCCCCCAACAACCATCTCAGCCGGTATGCCTCCATAGCATGTTTCTCAACATCTGAAGCATTGGTAAGATCATTCTTATAACTGCTGAATACCGGTACAAACATTATGATCAGCAACCCGGTCATGATCAGCAATGTATACAATGCTTTTTTGGCACTCTCCACTTTTTCAAGTAAAATTCCGTCCGGTACTTTTTTTGAAAAGTAAAATAAGGCAGCGGCACCAATGAATAAAGCGCCCACACAACTGTATAATATTATTACTTTACCAAGGCTTAAGGCGGCTATTTGTTCATCAGAAATAGAAGCAGTAGTACCAAATAAAGCAAAGGCAATAACAATCGGGCCGATCGTTGTACCAAATGAGTTGATACCTCCGCCTAAATTAACCCTGCTCGTTCCTGTTGCCGGATCTCCAAGGGAGATGGAAAAAGGCTGAGCCGCTGTTTGCTGTAATGAAAAACCAAGGGCCACAATAAATAATCCAACCAGCATTCCGGAAAAGGCATTGGCATTTACTGCTATGATCATCGCGGCTGCACCAATTGCGGAGAATAATAAACCATAAACGATACTTCTTTTATATCCCCATTTACCTACCAGGTCTTTACCCCCGAATGCACCATAGGCAAATAGCACCAGGGCCCCTATATAATAGGCTGTGTAAAATGCAAAGTCTATTAACTGGCTCTGAAACTGGTCCAGGTTAAAATAATGTTTGCAAAAGGGTATAAATACACTGTTTCCTGCAGCAATAAATCCCCAGAAAAAGAAAACCGTAACCAATGTTCCTAATGCTCCATAATTGGTTGGTATGGTATTCGATTTTACATTTTTAATGATCAGGTCATTTTGTTCATTAGCCATAGTAAATTGTTTAAGCTGATGAAAATAGAATAAATAGATGATTGGAAAAAATTTTAATTTCGAATTGGTTGGCAGCAAAATGATTCCTAAATTGAATAATAATAAACCTGTTGAATGGAAATTTTACACGTTAGCGCTGAATGTTATCCTTATGCAAAAGTAGGCGGACTTGCAGATGTGGTTGGTACCTTACCCAAATACCAGCAAAAAATGGGGCATATTGCCAAAGTAGTTGTGCCAATGCACCGAACAAAATTTTTGTACGACAATGAATGGACAGTGGAACATAAGGGCGGTTTTATGATGGGGGATACCCATTTTGATTATACGATCATCAAAGAAAAAACAAACAAGCTCAATTTTGATCTCTACTGCGTTGATATTTATGGTTTACTGGACCGTGAAAATGTGTATAGTTATGATGATGATACCGAACGGTTCACTGCTTTTCAGATTGCAGTAGTGGATTGGATTGCAAATTGGGAACACCAACCGGATGCCGTTCATGTGCACGATCATCATACGGCTTTGATACCATTTATGATGAAGCATTGTTTTGCTTACCGGCATTTATCATCTGTTCCAACGGTACTTACCATTCACAATGCACAGTACCAGGGCTGGATGAGCTGGGATAAAAGTAATTATCTGCCGGCATGGGATTCCTGGCAGTGGGGATTCCTGGATTGGAGTAATACGATCAATCCTTTGGCTTGTGGTGTAAAATGTGCCGACAGGGTTACAACAGTAAGTCCAAGTTATATGGAAGAGCTTACCCAAAATGCAAATGGATTGGAGCAGTTGTTTGTATCCGAGCGGTTAAAATGTTCGGGTATTTTAAATGGGATAGATACCGTTGTATGGAACCCTGAAACGGATACTTATATACTCGATAATTATTCAGTAAAAGATGTAGAAGCAGGTAAACTGCTTAATAAGAAAAAATTGTGTAAGGATTTTAAGCTGGATGTTAAAAAACCTTTATTTATTTATATAGGCAGGCTGGTAGGAGAAAAAGCAGCTGACCTCCTGCCGCAAGCAATCAATGATTCATTAAACCAGTTGGGAAACAAATCCGATAGCTATCGGATGAATTTTTTAATTTTAGGAAGTGGGGATACTGAGGTGGAAGAACAATTGACCCGTTTAACAGGAAGTTTTGCCGGGTACTATAATTCCAGGATAGGGTATAATGAAAAATTATCTCACCAGATGTATGCCGGAGCCGATTTTATTTTAATGCCCAGCCGGGTAGAGCCCTGTGGATTAAACCAGATGTATGCTTTGCGTTATGGTACCATACCCATTGTACGCAGTACAGGTGGCTTAAAAGATACCGTAGTTGATTTTGGTGAACCAACAGCCAACCTCTCCGCCAGTGCGGGTAAACCAGTTAATGAAACAGACAGGCGGGGTTTAGGTATCTGTTTTAATTATGCCACGGTTTGGGATATCACGTATTCTGTTCACCGGGCCGTTGAATTATATGATGATAAAGAAAAAATAAAAGAGATCCGAAATCAGATAATGAATATTGATAACAGTTGGGAACTAAGTACAGAAAAATATGTTAACTTATACAACAGTATACGACAAATCTAAATACACATATGATCAGTAAATCAGTATTAGCCGTAATTCTTGGAGGCGGTGCAGGCAGCCGTTTGTATCCTTTAACTTCTGCCCGAAGTAAACCGGCTGTACCCATTGCAGGCAAGTACCGCCTGGTGGATATACCCATCTCAAACTGTATTAACTCCAACATTAACCGGATGTATGTTATTACACAATACAATTCGGCTTCGTTAAATAAACACATAAAAAACACGTATCAATTCAGCGCTTTCAGCAGTGGCTTTGTGGATATACTGGCAGCCGAACAGACTCCGGATAGCCTGGGATGGTTCCAGGGTACGGCAGATGCGGTTCGGCAATCTCTCAAACATATCGGCAATAACGATTTTGAGTATTTACTTATCCTTAGCGGCGATCAGCTTTATCAAATGGATTTCAGGGAAATGCTGGAAAATCATATTTCAAAGGATGCCGATATAACCATTGCAACCATTCCGGTTACCGACAGGGAAGCCCCGGAGTTTGGCATTTTAAAATCAAATGCAGAAAACTTTATTACTTCGTTTATTGAAAAACCGGGTAAAGAATTATTACCGCAATGGGCTAGTGAAACAGGCAGTGATATGAAAATGCTTGGCCGTAATTACCTGGCTTCGATGGGTATTTATATTTTCAACCGCAAATTATTATTTGATATGCTGCTCGTTGATAAAAAAGAGGCAACAGATTTTGGAAAGGAGATCATTCCTTCTTCCATAGATAAACACAAAGTGCTGAGTTACCAGTATGATGGTTACTGGACAGATATTGGAAATATCTATTCATTTTATGAAGCAAATCTTGCTTTGACACTGGAAATTCCTCCATTTAATTTATTCGACAATGCCAAGACCATTTACAGCAGGTCAAGAATGTTGCCCCCGATGAAAATTACAGGAACAAAAATAGAAAGCAGTATACTGGCAGAAGGTTGCATTATTCATGCATCCAGTATCAGTAATAGTGTAATTGGCATCCGTACCAGGATAGGAAAAGATACCGAGATCATGAGCTCGTACCTGATGGGCAGCGATTATTATGAAACCATACCCGAAATGGCCCACTCCCTGGAAAGAGGTATTCCAAAACTTGGAATAGGGGAGCGTTGTAAAATTGATTACGCCATTATAGATAAAGATTGCCGCATCGGCGATGATGTAAACATAAAAGGTGGAACTCATTTACCCGACAGTGACCATGCTTTGTTTACTGTAAAAGACGGAATTGTGGTGGTTAAAAAAGGAGCAATACTGCCAAATGGGTTTACTATATAATGGATTAGCGGGCAATATTATAAAAAAATATTCCAAACCGCCTGTCGCCCCCAGTTACCCCAATCCTTAGTTGCTTTTACCACCGTTTCCTGCAATTCTTTTGCTTTTTTCTTTTTACCTTTTACAGGAGCATTTATCCGGTCATAATTTATACCAGTCACTTCCAGTTTAGTGGCTATCCAGCTGCAGAACATACGGGGTATGGTAATACCCATTATCATACCGGGCAAACCATGCAAACTCATGGGACCTCCGCTTACCGTAATTTCATCAGTATAAAAAGCAAAAACATATACGCTGTCAAATAATTTACCTACGGCTTTCCGGCAGTTGAAACCAGCTATCTCCCGGCTCTCATTGGTCATTTTCCAGTCAATTTTAATAAGGCTGTCCGTTAAAATATACGTTTCTCCAAAAACAGATTTCTGCTGCGTAAAATTTTCTTTTACGTAATCATTGAACCAGATATTATCTTCACTGCCATCATTACCCCAGGGCAATTTGGACTTTTCATCCTTGCGGTTAAACAGGTAAATACTTTTTTCTGCATCAAAAGTGAGCTGGTAATAACTGGTTGCTAATTTTGGAATTTTATCCTTGAACATATCGGCCCAGGTACCTTCGCCCATGGCTTTGTGGTTATTGAGTTTTACCTCGTATTCGATCATTCCTTTATCGATAAATACCTGAGCCTGCAAACCCCTGAAGGAAAAAATAAGCGCTGCAAAGATTATACATTTCATAATTTTCATTTAGATAAATTTAAAAACCGGATGTTGGCTTGCCGTTCTTTGAAAAATTCCAGGTGAGGCTAACCATCCAGAATCGCTGAAGTGTTTTATAAAAGGTTTCTGTATAGCGATAATCATTAAATGTCCTTTCATAACCCCGGTTATCATTTAATATATCATTTACTGAAAAAGAAGCTTCCAGTGCCTCTTTAAAAATGAACCGTTTTAAAGAAGCATTCCACAGGGTGAATTTATTTTTGGCCGGGAAACGGGGATCATTTTGTTTGGCCCGGAAGTTAAGGTCAGTTTCAAACCTGAATTTTTTGAGAAACGTTATTTCTACATCTGTCCTGATCTCAGCCTGCCAGTAATTGGCGGAGGCCGCGTTGTTTATTGAATTTTTTGCATTAACCCAGCTTATTTGGGGGTTCAGTGAAATATTATATAGATTTTCTTTTTCTTTACTTATTCCAAAACTGAAACCATAACTGGTATTGGTATTCTCTGCTTTGTCTGTATTTACAAAAGATATGCTTCTTGATATATTTGCATTTGGTCCGAATGAAATACGGATATTCGGCTTCTTCCATTTAAAATTGTAATTGGAATACAGGTTGAAATAGTAACTGCCATTTGCATTTACTGTTTGAGAAATTGTTTTACCGCTGTTATCAATACTGTTCTGGTTCACAAATGCATTTTGTGTAATACTGCCGGAAACGCCAGCCCACATGCCTTTTTCCTTAAGCACATTATAAAAATTATAATTTCCGTTTATAGAATGTCTGAAAGATTGTTTCAGGTCGGGATTCCCTATATACTGGTATAACGGATCTGAATTATCCACGATCGGTTGCAGTTGGTTTAGGGTTGGGGCAGTAGTAGATCCATTGTAATTAATACGGAGTCCTCCATAACCACTTAGTTTTTTAAAAAATGAAGCCGTAGGGAAGAAATTGGTAAAATCATATTCCCGGGTACTATTATTGGTTATATCTTTTTGCTCAAAATGACTGGTGGATACAGAAATGCCGGCACTGAAGTTATATTTCTTTTTTACTACCCTGAAACTGATACCGGGTTTATGGACGACCTGTTTAAATAAATAGGAATTACTCAATGAATCTATTTGCTTTGTGTATTTACCATTAATATCTTTTGAAAAACTCATCCAGTCATTTATGGTAGTTGATGTGCTGTAAGCATAAATCAATGACATGAAAAAATCTTTGGCCATGGGTTCGGTATACGTAATGTTTGCGGTAAATGAATGGGTATTATTATCTTTTTTACTTGTCTGGTCAGTGGTATCATTCTGATTAGGTATACCATTGGTATAAAAATCATTCTCCGAATACAGGAAGTTGTCCGTATTTGAACTGGTGAGATTATAATTCGTATTAACCGTCAGGGTACGGGCATTTTTTTTAAATTTATGTTTCCACAATAAGGTACTGTTCAGCGAAGAATTCTCCACCGTGCCGCCTGTTTTACGGGTGCTGGAATTTATTAATAAAGATTTTTCATTCAATGATTCCAGGTGATAGTTACTGATGGATCTGGTATGGTTAAGATTTCCCCGGGCTGTAAATTTTAATGAGTTTGCAGAATCTATATTGGCTTCAAAGCTAAGGTTCAGGCTGTGTTTTACTTTTGATGTGAAAACATCCGTTATCTTACTGGTAGTAAAAGAGGAGTCTCCTACAAAATTGGTCGTATATGTTCTTTCTTCGCCAGGGCTGTTCACTTTAGAAAATTTATACCCGCTGTTCAGTATCTGCTTTCCGTCATTAAACTTATTACTGTAATGTAAACCTGCATTCCAGTTGGTAGGTATGCCGCCACGGCCGTTGTAATAACTGTCACCATCACCTTCCGACATGATCATCATACCACCGCCCTCCATCATTTCCGTTGTCATACCCGAACTGCCTCCATAATTCTGATTATCCTGCCAGTCTAAATTTGTCTGGCCGGTATTACTCATTATTCCATAACCTGCCAATTTACGTTTTCCCTTAAAGGCATTGGCCATTACACTGTTGTTATAATAATCACTGAAATCAGTACCTGCTTCCGCTTTACCAAAGTATCCCTTTTTTGCATTGTCTTTCAGTTTAAGGTTTATTGTTTTATCCTTCACACCATCATCAATTCCTGTAAAAGCTGCCTGTTCGCTTTTTTTATCAAATACTTCCACTTCCTTTACAATATCGGCTCTCAGGTTTTTTGTGGCAATACCAGGGTCATCTCCAAAAAATTCCTCGCCATCCACCAACACTTTTTTTACCTGTTCCCCCATGGCTGTTATCTTTCCGTTCTTATCAACCGTTATACCCGGAAGTTTCTTTAATAATTCCTCCACATTGGCGCCTGCCCTTACTTTAAAGCTATCCGCCGTATAAACGGTCGTATCGCCTTTGATCCTGATCGGAGATCCGGACTTTACGATCACTTCAGCAAGTAATTTACTTTTTGAGGTCAATGCTATGGTGGGGATCACCGTTTGCGGTTCTTTCAGGTCCAGCGTAGTGATTATATCAGCAAAATACGGATGGGTTGTCATAACCAGATATTCACCCGGCTTAATATTTTTAAGGGTATACTTCCCACTGTTATCAGTACGTGCAAATTTGTAAAGGACAGAATCTTTTGTGGAAAGTAATGCTACCACTCCATTTTGCACCCCCTTTTTTTGACCGGTGTCGGCAACAGAACCGGACACCGTTATCATTTGCGCCTGTGTTTTTGCTATTAGTAACAATAAGGCGATCAGCAGTACAGATAGTTTGGGCATATACTTTAACAGTTAATTTTAAAAATCTACGAAAACTATATTATTAGTTAAAGATGGATATATTAATTGTTATTAACTAAAACGGTATTCTTAAATTTACGTTAAATCAAATTTCACTTCTTTCTGTGTTTATAATAAAAGCAATTCTATAAATGGCAACTTCAAAGCGACAGCCGGTAAAATCTTCACGTACAACAGAACCGGGTTTAACCGTTATGCCTGCAATTAAGTATGAAGAGGAACATTTTATCGATACACAAAAGCCCGTTTGGAATTATTCGCTCTTTACTGATGAGGACATCAAAAATTTTAAAGACGGAACCCTCTATAATGGTTATGAAAAATTCGGAAGTCATTACAGGGAAGTTTTAAATACACCCGGATTTTATTTTGCAGTTTGGGCCCCCAATGCCACTAAGGCATCTGTTATAGGTAACTTTAATGGATGGAAGAAACAAATTCATCCCCTTTTTGTAAGGCTCGATAAATCAGGGATATGGGAGGGCTTTATCCCAAATTTTAAAAAAGGGGAATGTTATAAATATTATTTCAAAGGTTTTAAAGGAGTTGAGGTAAAGAAGACCGACCCTTATGGGCAGTACTGCGAACGGAGGCCGGCGACAGCCACATTAAGCTGGATATCCGAACATAAATGGATGGATGCTGACTGGATGAGGAAAAGAAAGAAGCATAATGCCCTTAATGCACCGTGGAGCGTTTATGAAGTGCATTTGGGAAGCTGGATGCGGCCGGTTAAAACAGATGAAGAAAGTTTTAACAGTTATATCCAGCTTAAAGAGCATTTAGTTCCCTATGTAAAGAAAATGGGGTTTACCCATATTGAACTGATGCCGGTAATGGAATTTCCGTTTGATGGGAGTTGGGGTTACCAGGGCACGGGTTATTTTGCGGCTACCTCCCGTTTTGGTACTCCTGATGAGTTAAAAGACCTGATTGATGCTTTTCACCGGGAGAATATCGGCGTGATACTGGATTGGGTGCCCTCACATTTTCCTTATGATGCACATGGCCTGTTTATGTTTGATGGTACGCATACCTACGAATACGGGGATATGAATAAGGGCTATCACCCCGATTGGAACAGTTATATTTTTAATTATGAAAGGGCAGAAGTACGGTCTTTTTTAATCAGCAGCGCCAGGTTCTGGCTCGATAAATTTCATATAGACGGCATACGGGTAGATGCCGTGAATTCTGTATTAAGGCTTGATTATTCAAGAAAAGAAGGGCAGTGGAAACCCAATAAATTTGGCGGTAATGGAAACCTGGAAGCGATCGAATTCATCAAACAATTTAATGAAACCGTTTACCGGGATTTTCCTGATATTCAAACGATTGCCGAAGAAGCTTCAGACTGGCCAAAAATATCAAAGCCTACAACTGAGGGCGGGCTTGGTTTTGGAATGAAATGGATGATGGGCTGGATGCATGATACACTTAATTATTTTAAAATGGATCCATTGCTCCGGCAGTTTCACCAGGATAAATTTTCATTCAGCATGATGTATTATTATGATGAAAATTTTATGCTGCCCTTCAGTCATGATGAAGTGGTTCACGGCAAAAGCCCGATGATATATAAAATGCCCGGTGATGAATGGCAAAAGTTTGCCAACCTGCGTTTATTATACACTTATATGTTCACCCACCCCGGCGGCAAACTTTTGTTTATGGGTAATGAGTTCGCTCAAACCACGGAATGGAATTATAAAACAGAACTGGATTGGGAATTACTGGAATTCGATTGTCATAAAATGATGCAGCATTGTGTGATTGACCTGAATCTCTTGTATAAAAAGGAACCGGCATTACATCAACTGCAGTTTGATCCGAAAGGTTTTGAATGGGTTAATCTTGATCACCGGCAGGAATCCATAGTTGCCTACCTGCGAAAAGGGAAAAACAGGAAGAATGATATGCTGATCATTTTAAACATGACGCCTGTTGTTAGAAGGGATTGGAAGATAAAGGTTAAAGGAAAATATGCCTGGACAGAGGTCTTTAACAGCGATAGTAAAAAATACTGGGGCACCGGCAATGTTTTTAATCCGGCTCCTAAGGCAAAACTGGTGGATAAAAAGGGGTACATTTATGAAATAAATGTGCACCTTCCGGCGTTAGGAGCAGTGATACTTCTCTGATTCCGATTATACCCATACCTGTAAACACCATGAAAAACTTCATTTCCGTTATTTTATTATTCTGCTCCACCACATTGTTTTCACAAACACCAGATAGTTCTGCTTACTATTTTAAAAAAGGAATGGAAGAAAAAGCAGCTAAAAGATACCTGGTTGCTGCCAAACATTTTGATAAAGCCATTCACTTTAAACCGGATTTTATTAATGCGTATATTGAAAACGGATTTGTAAACAGGGAAATGCGCAGAACGGATGAAGCCAAACAAAACTTTACCAAAGCATATGAACTGGATCCGGGAAATGATATTGTAAAAAAAGAATTAGTGGAGTTGTATTACAGATACCGTCAGTATCAAATGGCTGTTGACCTTGTACAAAAATGTATTACCTGTGATAATAAAGATAGGATAATGGCCATGTCGTATTTTGAAATGGAGGATTATGGAAAGGCTGAAAAGATATTTTTAAGTTTGATTGAAAAGAATTCAAATGATGCGGAAATAACCTATACCCTGGCAAAGACCTACCTGGAATTGGGGTCGGAAGGAAAAGCCATTCCTTATTATGAAAAAGCCGTTCAACTGGATGAAACAAAAAGTAAATGGCTGTTTGAATTGGGATTGCTCTATTATAATAATGACCATTATAAAAACGCGGTCATTTATTTTACCAGGGCAATGGAAAAGGGTTTTATAAGAAGCAATGACTTTAATGAGAACCTGGGATTCGCATATATATACAGCGGTGATATTGATAAAGGCGAAAAATTGATAACCGAAATCATGGCCAGGAAACCCAATGATAAAGAGATCATCCGGGATATTGCGTCGGCTTTTTATGACCGCAAATTGTATGATAAGTGTTTGGATTATTGCCAGAAACTGCTGGAAATGGATATGAAGGACGGTAAGGCATTATACCAGGCCGGTCTTTGTTTTCAAAAAAAGGGGCAAACGTCAAAGGGCCAGCAGATGTGTGATAAAGCCATTGAATTAGACCCCTCTCTTTCCGGAATGCGGCAGAAAAAGATGACAGCAGGATTGTAATAAAAATAGTAATGTTTTACGGTTGTTATTTAGTTTGTAGGCCGGGAGAGCGTCTCCCGGTTTTTTTATTACTTTTTTTTGTTTCGGATGACCACTGCAGAAAATGTTGACGCCGCTGTTGAGCGTCTCGCCTATAGCTGGAACGTTAAGTATTTTAAGTTAATTCAATGACTTCGGTCGTTGGCGGGGACGCCAACAACGGCAGAAGGGAGAGCATCTCCCGGGTTTTTATTTCCTTTTCAAAAAAACTTCTGCCATCATACACCTGGCGCTGCCGCCACCGGCCGTTTCAATGGTACGTAATGAAGAATGAATGATGCGGTTATGCTTTTCCAATAATTCAATTTGTGCCCGTGTCAATGATACAAAAGCCTGTGTTGACATAACCAGCAACAGTTCTCCATCACTATTCTTAACCTGAAGCATATTGCCCGCAAAAGAATTTAATTGCTTTTGGCTGATAGCAATGATCTCTTTATTGGTTTTTTGCAAAGCATCGGTAACCCTATTTCTTTCTTTATCATATGCAATAGATTCCAGGCAGATTACCGCATACGAAGAAGCTATGCACATCATTACATTGGTATGGTAAATATCAACGCCTGCGCTATCTATTGACCTGAATGTTACTGGCGTAAAATCAGTCAGCTTACAAAATTCATTAAGCAGTTTTTCTTTTGTTCTTGGCGATAAGCAGGCGTAAGCAATTTTATTTTCTCTGTCCAATACCATACTGCCGGTTCCTTCTAAAAAAAGTTGTTCCGCTTCATATTTACTCAGGTCAATAATTTCAGAGACACTGAATTTGCTTTTGACGACATCAAGAACAGATGACTTTCTTTCCATCCGCCTGTTTTCAGCAAACATGGGATAAAGAATTATGCGGCCGTGTTCATGAAAAGATATCCAGTTGTTGGGGAATATAGAGTCAGGGGTAGAAGGCTCAGCAGTATCCTCAACAACGGTAACATCTATTTTATTCTTTCTCAGCACATCAACAAAACCGTTGAATTCAAATAAAGCCTCCTGCTGAATATTACCTTCTATGTTTTTTTGAAAAGTATTATTAACAGCTGTTTCGGTGTTAAAACCAAAATTAACCGGCCGAATCATTAATAGATTTGATGTGTTCTGCATGGTCAATGTTCTTTTCCAAAATTCATTTCACCTGCTTTGATGGCAATAGCTAACCTGTTTTCCTTTGGGGGTATAGGACATTTATAACCTGCAGCATAAGCACAATATGGATTGTAGGCTTTATTAAAATCCAGTTGCAGCCTGTTGTTTTTAATTTCAGGTATATTGAATTCTAGATAACGGCCGCTGCCATAACTTTCATCCCCGCTGCCGGCATCCGTAAAAGGGACAAATAAATAATCTTTATACTTTTCCATCTCCATCAGCTCTTTTCCCTGGTAAACAAACAAATGACAATCTGTACCGGATAATTTAAAATCCAATCTCCCGTATGTATAATAATGTTTTAACGTATTGGCAGAGGTTTTCATACTGAAACCCACGGTATCGGTGATCTTCTCAAAACTACAGGTAACATTATAAGCGCTGCTGATGGGGAAAAAACGAAAATACTTTTTGTCGGCTTTTTTTACCACTTCGTGTTGAGTGACATATTTTTTCTGGTAGGCCTGGATTGATCTGGTATAAAAATCTTTCTGAGAAAAAGCAATATTGTATAAAATAACAGCTAATGAAAGAAGTAATATTTTTTTCATAACATCAGTGAAATCTGAGAAATCATTTAAATCAGTGATCAGTTCATCATCAGCACATTCACACTCCGCTGTAAAATATTAAATGCAATTTCTGCCATCAGGTTCTCTTTATCCAGGGTTGGATTTACTTCCGTGATTTCGAAGCAGCATATTTTTCGGTTCTGCATAAATTTACTGATCAGGTCTTCCACCTCTCTTTCCTTTAAACCATTGCTCACCGGCGTTCCCGTGCCTTTTGAAATAGAAGCATCCAGGCTGTCCACATCAAAACTTACATATATATCCGTGCAATCACTTAAATACCGCAATACTTTACGGCTCACATTTTCTGCCCCCGTGCGCCTTACTTCAGAAGTGGTAATGACCTTCATTCCATATTTATCGATCAAGTGTTTTTCTTCCTTTTCAAAATCACGCAGGGAAATAAAGACCACATCCTCCGGCAAAACTTTTTGATGGATCTTTCCCAGGCTTTTCAACTGGTCCCACTGTTTGGCTGTTTTTTCATCCAGTTCATGAACCATCGATTCTTTATTATCTTCCGCAATAGAAGCGGCTAAAGGCATTCCATGAAGATTACCTGATGGCGTTGTATAGGGGGTATGCAGGTCGGCATGGGCATCGATCCATATTACACCCAATTTACTTTTTGGCTTTGCTATTTTTATTCCTGCAATTGTACCTCCGGCATTACTGTGGTCACCACTGATCACCACGGGGAAAAAATGACCTTTTATAGAATCACTTACCGCTTTACTTACCCTGTCATACATGGTGAGAACACCCTGTATCCTTTTTGCATAAGGTGATTGTATAGGTTCAAACAATATTTTGTTTTCCACCTCAATTTTTTCGGAAGGGAAATGCACAAAAAAATTACTCATAAAGTCAAGTGCGGCGATCTTTATCGCATCAATTCCAAGGCTTGCACCCCTGGTACCTGCACCGATCTCAGAAGGTACTTCTATCAATTTAATATTTTTCATATAGTCAGTGCTGCTTGGCTGCCGTTTAGCTGCGCCGTTAATAATACTCAAATCTACAACTTTCCATTCAAGGGATTATTGTTTACGAACGGTACTTTATGATACATACAGATATACCCGGGATACAATAAAGTGACCTTTGGTGCGTTGTACATGAAGAATTTTTAATGCCCAATACCTGATAAAGATTTTACCCAAATAAAAGCCATAACCATTTGTTTGTTTGTGCTTGATTCAAAAATGCCCCCCGATTCATCGGAGGGCATTACTTTTTTTTCCCCTCTCAGGTAAAAAAGAATATAAACCGGTATATCTTTTTTAAAATTGTTCCAGCTTGCTGAAAAAGAAATCCCCTTCAATGGCAGCATTCGCGTTACTGTCGCTTCCATGTACCGCATTTTCGCCAATTGATGCAGCAAATAATTTCCGAATGGTACCTTCGGCCGCTTCTGCAGGATTGGTTGCACCAATAAGTTTACGAAAATCCTCCACCGCATTTTCTTTTTCTAAAATGGCCGCTGCAATGGGGCCGCTGCTCATAAAATGTACCAATTCACCGTAAAAAGGCCTTTCGGCGTGAACCGCATAAAATTCTCCGGCTTTCTCTTTACTTAGTTTTGTCATTTTCATGGCTACAATACGAAAACCTGCAGCATTTATCATTTCTAAAATAGCGCCCGTATTTCCTTTAAGCGTTGCATCAGGCTTGATCATAGTGAATGTTCTGTTCGTCATTTTATTCTTTTTTTGAGTTGCAAAGATAATATAGAAACCAATTAACTGACTGGCAATTGGCTAATTGACGAATTAAAACTACTTTTGCGCCGCTTTATGCAACCTGCAAACGCCATATTCCCACTACTGAACCATCCGAAAAATGTGGTGATCACCATGCACCAGAAGCCTGATGCAGATGCTATGGGTTCATCCCTTGGCCTTTATCATTTTTTAATTCAGTTTGGGCATACTGTTACAGTTATATCACCAACAAACTGGGCTTCGTTTTTAAACTGGATGCCCGGTTGCAATAAGGTACTCGATTATGAGGCCAATACCGGTAAAGCAGATGCTGTTATTGCGGCAGCCGACTGGATCTTTTGCCTCGACTTTAATATACTCAGCCGGACCAAGAGGATGGAAGAAAAATTGCGTAAATCAAAGGCAGAACTGATCCTCATCGATCATCACCAGGAACCCCAAACAGACGTTTTTGGATATGGCATAAGTGATGTTGCAAAAAGTTCAACCGCCGAAATGATCTATGATTTTATTATTCATTCCGGCCACGCCGGTAAAATAAACGAAACAATAGGCGAGTGCCTATATGCCGGGGTAATGACGGATACCGGCTCTTTCCGGTTTCCATCAACCAAAGCAAGTGTACATAGTATGGTGGCCCATTTAAAAGAAAGAGGACTGGAGCACAGTCATGTTCATGAAGAACTCTTTGATAATTTTTTAGAAAGCCGGTTCAGGTTTATCGGCCATGTATTATTGAACCGGATGGAAGTATTTTATGAATATAATACAGCTCTTATATCCATACCCCAGGCCGACCTGATCAAATTCAATGTTAAGACAGGTGATACCGAAGGGCTGGTGAATTACCCATTGAGTATACAGGGTATCAAACTTGCCGCTATCATTATTGATCGGGGTGAAGAACGTAAAAGTTCATTCCGCAGCAAGGGCAGATTTGATGTAAATACATTTGCCCGTACTTATTTTAATGGCGGCGGCCACTTTAATGCGGCCGGTGGATTTAGTAAAGAACCTTTGGAAGAAGTGATCGTTAAATTTAAAGCCGCTATAAAAGAAAACGTAGCACAATTAAGCAGTTATCAATTTTAAAAACTATAATAATTCTAAACAATGAAACAAATTTTTAATGCAGCGGTTATTTGTACCGTAATTATGGCGGCCTGTACTACGCCTTTCAAAAAGGCCAAAGACGGCTCAGAGTATAAAATAATAAGCACAAAAAAAGGTGCAAAAGTGGTGACAGGCAATTATATGGAAATGAGTACCCTGGCAAAATATAAAGACAGCATTTTAAGCAGTTCCATTGAAAACGGGATACCGCAATACGTACAATATGATACAGCCGTTTTTCCTCCCCCTTTTAAAGAAATATTCAAAAATGTTCATTTGGGTGACAGTATTGTAATAAAAATGTCAACGGATAGTATTATTGCAAAATCACAGGGACAGGTACCTCCCTTTATGAAAAAAGGCCAGTTCATTATCCAGACCTTTACCATTACCAATATTTATGCTACAAAGGAACAAATGGATAGTGCTCAAAAAACATATATCCCTGTTGCAAAAGCCCGGGCTTTTAAAAAGCAATCAGACCAGGTTCAGAAAGATTTAATGGCGAATAAAGAACAGATTGAAAAAGACAACAAACTGATTGAAGATTACCTGTCTAAAAACAATATTAAAGCCAGTAAAGCAAAATGGGGTACATATATGGTGATTCAGGCTGAAGGAAATGGCGAAAAAATAGCATTGTCAGATATTGCCTCTGTTAATTATACCGGCAGAACATTTGACAGCAGCATCGTTTTCGATTCAAATACCGACCCTAAATTTAATCACGTGGTGCCACTTGATGTAAACATGGGGCAGTTTGGCGGACAGGGAGGTGTTATGCTGGGATGGACCGATGTCTTGCTGCAAATGAAAAAAGGAACCAAAGCAACCGTATACATTCCATCAACGTTGGCTTACGGCAAAAACGGCAGGGCACCCGAAATAAACCCTGACAAAATTTTAGTTTTTGATATGGAAATAGTAAATGTTACCAGCGAGGAAGCGTTGATGGCGCAACAGGAAGAATTTCAGAAAAAATCAATGGAAGAACAAAAAAGAATGATGGATAGTATTCAAAAAGCATCACCGGATAAAAAACAATAAGTGGTTTACGAAATATAAAAAGCATCCTGCAATATTCAGGGTGCTTTTTTATACTCATTAAATAAGGTAATCGTTTCTTTAGCTTCTTTAACATCGTGTACCCTCAGAATGGAAGCACCATTCATCAATGCCATCGTGTTTAATACCGTTGTCCCGTTTAATGCTTCTGCAGGGGTAATAGATAACGTTTTATAAATGGTGCTTTTCCGGGACAGGCCAACAAGCATTGCCCTGCTGGTTATGGAAAAAATGGACAGGCCTTTTAAAAGTTTAAAATTTTGTTCTTTGGTCTTGCCAAAACCAAACCCGGGGTCAATAATAACATCATTTATTCCAGCTTTATTGCATTCCTCAATTTTGAGAATAAAATAGTCAAGTACCTCTTTAACTACATCCGTATAGGTTGGTTTTATTTGCATGGTAGCCGGAGTGCCCTGCATATGCATACATACATACGGTACTTTTAAAGCAGCAACTGCCGGTATCATCGCTTTATCCAGATTTCCGCCGCTGATATCATTTACCACCGAAGCTCCTGCCACAACAGCAGTTGTTGCCACCTGGCTTTTACAGGTGTCAATCGAAATAATGGTATCCGGGTATATTTTATGAATAGATTCTATTACCGGTATCACCCGGTCAAGTTCTTCTGAAACACTGATGGGCTGGCTGCCGGGCCTGGTACTTTGTCCGCCTATATCCAACATATCAGCTCCATCACTGATCATTTTGCCGGCCATCGCTAAAATTTCTTCCATACCCCGTTTTAAATGCCCCTCATAAAAAGAATCCGGGGTAGCATTGATTATGCCCATCACGAGTGGCCGGGAGAGGTTAACAATCTTTCCTTTACAGCTAATGCTGGTCATCAAATGTTTTTCAATTATTTTTGAGTTAATATCACACTAAGTTACAAATGCGCATTGATAAATGAATACAAACCGGCAATACGATAACGCAGTAGATTCCTGTAAAGAGATCTTTTTGCAAAAAACTAAAGACTATGGCACGTCATGGCGGGTATACAGGACCATTTCTGTAGCAGACCAGATCTATATTAAGGCAAAAAGGATACGCACCATCCAGGAAACAGGTATTCAAAAGATTGGTGATGATATCATCAGTGAATTTAAAGGCATATTGAATTATGGTATCATCGGATTGATACAACTGGATATTGCCGATGATGAGCTGGAAGAACTGCCGGTTGAAACTGCAATCCGGTTTTACGGGGAAAAGATCGCATTTGCCAAAAAACTGATGCAGGACAAAAATCACGATTATGGAGAAGCATGGCGGGAGATGAGCCAGGAAAGCTTTGTTGACCTGATCTTAGCCAAAATCCTCCGCATCAAACAGATCCTGCTCAATAAAGGCGAAACGATCATCAGTGAAGGCATTGATGCAAATTTTTATGACATTATTAATTATGCCGCTTTTGGATTGATATTAATGGAGGAGGAAATACACAGTAAATAAAATTGCTCAAAGTTATTTTTGGTATAAAAAAGTTAGTCATAAAAACATGAAACAGGCAGTAAACGCAGCAAGAATATTTGTTGGAATTTTATTTATCTTTTCCGGCCTGGTAAAAGCCATTGATCCGTTGGGACTGGCCTATAAAATGCAGGAATTTTTTGAAGTATGGGCTGCCGATGGAATAATGAAGGGCCTGATGAGGTGGTTTAATGAACATGCCTTATGGTTTTCATTACTGATGATCACACTGGAAGTTGTTTTGGGAATTGCCTTATTACTGGGCTGGAGAACTAAGATAGTATCCCGGCTTTTATTATTGCTTATCTTATTTTTCACTTTTCTTACCAGCTATGTTTTATTCAGCGGAAAGATAAGGGCCTGCGGCTGTTTTGGCGATTGTATTCCGCTCTCACCCATTCAGACATTTACAAAAGACATTATTCTGCTGTTGCTGGTATTATTGATCCTCTTTAAAAGAAAATATATCAACCCCATATTTTCAAATGCCGTAACGATTTTACTTTTAATGATCACGCTTTTTGCAACCGGTGCTTTGCAGTGGTATGTTTTAAAATACCTGCCGGTAAAAGATTGCCTGCCTTTTAAGGCCGGTAATAATATTTTAGAATTAAGAAAGTTACCGAAAGATGCTGTACCCGATAAATATGATTATGTTTTTGTGTACAAAAAAAATGGTGAGACCAAGGAATTTAAAGTGAATGCCCTGCCCGACAGTACCTGGGTATTTGCTGACCGGAAACAGATATTGATAGAAAAAGGGAAAAATAATATTCCGCTTATCAATGATTTTACCCTGACTACACAAAGCGGCACCGATACGACAGAAGCATTATTAAATTCTGCTGCCGGATATTATTTACTGTTTATGAAAGAATATCCCGGTGATGAAGAGTGGAATGCTACGCTAGCCTACCTGCTGCATCGTGACAGGAGTAAACCTCTTTTTGTTGTAACTTCCCAGCCAAAAGAATTGGACCGCCTGTTTAACCGTGGCACAGAACCTTTAAATGTGCAGGTACTCTCCTGCGACGGAACAGCTATAAAAACGGCTGCCAGGGTTAATCCAACTTTGTACCTGATGAAAGGGGCGGTCATACAAAAAAAATGGAGTTGGGCCGATTTTAAAAATAAATAGGCAATGGGCGTATTTAAATCCTGAGTTTAATTGCAAACAGGTTAAAAATGATCATCTCTTTTTAAATGGCATACCTTTTTAAAAAACTCTTTTATTCTGTATTGGTACTGTTGGGCGTAGTGGTACTGGTATTTATCATGTTCCAGGGTTTTGGTGATCCTGCACGGATGATCGTGGGTCAAACCGGTGATAAAAAAACAATGGATAATATCCGAAAAGACCTGTATCTCGATCAGCCAAAATGGAAACAGTTTGTATGGTATGTAAATGATGTATCTCCATTTTGTGTTCATAACAAAGCAGATATTGAAAAGAAACAACTGAGGGGATTTTTTATTGGTGGAGATACAAAATTTGGAATAAAGATCCCCTACCTGCGTAAAAGTTATCAAACCAAAAAAGAGGTTGGCCGGGTTTTACTGGAAGCTTTGCCGGGCACTTTGATCCTGGCATTTGCTGCCATGCTTTTTGCCACCATCATTGGCATATTACTTGGCGTTACTGCCGCTGTAAAAAAAGGAACATGGATGGATACTACTGCCGTATTCTCGAGCATTGCAGGAATTTCAGCCCCATCTTTTTTTATGGCCATCATCATTGCTTATTTTTTCGGCGTGGTTTTACACTCGTACACCGGATTAAATTTAACCGGCAGCTGGTTTGATATTGACGAAGTGACTGGAGAAAAATACCTGAGCCTTAAAAACCTGATCCTCCCTGCATTTACATTAGGCATTCGTCCGCTGGCCATTATAACACAATTAACCCGGAGCTCAATGCTTGATGTATTGAGCCAGGATTATATACGGACAGCCCATGCAAAAGGATTAAGCCGGAGAACCGTAGTTTATAAGCATGCTTTGCGGAATGCATTAAATCCTGTTATAACCGCCATTACCGGATGGTTTGCAGAGTTACTGGCAGGGGCTTTTTTTGTGGAATATATTTTTGGCTGGAAGGGGATAGGTAAATTAACCGTTGAGGCTCTTGAAAAATTAGACTACCCGGTGGTGATGGGATCAGTGCTGCTCAGTGCCTGCATTTTTATTATCATCAATCTTTTTGCCGATGTTTTGTACCGCGTAGTTGACCCAAGAATAAAAGTGCAATAAAAAAACTACTTTTCTACAAGTCCGTCGCTCACCCATTTTTTAAACACTGCAATTTCTTCAGCCGCCAGTTTATTGGTTTGTTTAAAAGGCATAAATCCTTTTTCGCCGGGGTTGCGTTCTATGCGGGAAACCATCTCTGCGCCAAACTTTTGAGCTGAAGCATAATTTTCAAAATTTGCTTTAAATCCCCCTTTAGACGGAAGATGACAGGGTGCACATTTCATTTGAATTAAAGGCATTACATCATCGGTATAAGTAGTGGCTCTAACCTTAGGTATTTCAGCCGTTTTGCCGGGAGACGATTTCTTAGAACAGGCTGCAAAAAATAATACAACAAACAGCGTTAGTATACAAAAGATCTTTTTCATAACCTTGCTTTTTTAAATAATCAGGTACAACAATATAGGTACTATTAATCATTAATCAAAGATTTTTAAAAAGATATCTATTCAAAAGCCTCCAGCCTCTTAACATTTCTTTTGTAAACATCACCGATCAGGCACCGTCTTAAAAACATTAATCACTTTAAAATTCATAATTATGAAAAAGATTTTTACCTTTTTATTTGCGGCTACATTGCTCACCACAGCATATGCCCAGTATGATCGAAAAGATGAATGGGACAATAACAACAAAGAAAACGGTTATGGTAAAGAGGGCAAACATGAAAAAGATGATGGCTGGTTTAAAGGCAGGTATTATTTTACACCCAGGGAAAGAGACATGCAGATCGCTCAGATCAACAGGGAGTATGCGTATAAGGTACAGTCCCTGAAGAATAATTACTTTATGAGCTGGTATCAGAAAAAACGCCAGGTTGAATTTTTAAAAGATCAGCGTGACAGGGATCTGCGAATGGTAAATGCCAGATTCAATGACCGGAGAAATAAATTCAATCATCATGACCGGAGAGGCAAAAAACAATGGTAAAAAGTTTTCCGCATACCGATGCTGTCATTTTCTGAATGAAGCATAAACCGATCAGGCAGGGATCATCCTCTGCCTGATTTTTATTATACGCGGATTAAATTTCTTCTGCATTTACTATTTTAAGAAAACTTTAAACGCATCAAATTGACTTTCTGTATATTTCATACCTTTACTAACTAAATGAATTGCTACATGAAAGAAGTTTATATCATTTCAGCAGTACGAACGCCTATAGGCAGTTTTGGAGGTTCGCTTAAAGGCTTTTCGGCCACTCAATTGGGTGCCATTGCTATCAAAGGCGCACTGGCAAAAGCGGGTGTAGCCCCGGATATTGTTAATGAGGTTTTAATGGGTGCAGTTATACAGGCAAATCTCGGACAGGCACCGGCACACCAGGCTGCAAAATTTGCAGGATTGCCAAACGAAGTAAACAGTATCACCATAAATAAAGTATGTGCCAGTGGAATGAAAGCCATTGCCCAGGGTGCTCAAAGCATTATGTTGGGCGATGCTGATATAGTTGTTGCCGGCGGAATGGAGAGTATGAGTAATGCCCCGTTTTACGCAGACAGCTTACGGTGGGGCAATAAATATGGTAATGCACAATTAATTGATGGTTTGGCAAAGGATGGCCTGACCGATGCGTATGATGGTAAAGCAATGGGCAATGCTGCCGAACTTTGTGCAGGCACATGTAAAATCAGTCGTGAAGAACAGGATCTGTTTGCAATAGAAAGTTATAAACGCAGCCAGGCTTCGGTCGCTGATGGAAAGTTTGACAGTGAAATTGTACCTGTTGAAATTCCGCAACGCCAGGGCCCCCCTGTTTTATTCAGTAAAGATGAAGAACCATTCAAAGTAAAGTTTGATAAGATACCTGGTTTGAAAGGTGCGTTTGTAAAAGATGGAACAGTTACGGCTGCCAATGCCTCCACCATTAATGACGGTGCAGCGGCGTTAGTATTAATGAGCAAAGAAAAGGCCGGAGAACTGGGCCTGAAACCCATTGCAAAAATAGTATCGTATGCCGATGCCGGGCAGGCGCCTGAATGGTTTACCACTTCCCCTTCTTTAGCCTTGCCAAAAGCAGTAGCCAAAGCCGGTTTAAAAATGGAAGACATTAATTACTGGGAATTGAATGAAGCCTTTGCCGTGGTTGGAATTGAAAACAGCAGGCGCTTGAAATTAGACCCTGCAAAAGTAAACGTAAATGGGGGAGCGGTTGCTTTGGGACATCCGTTGGGTTGCAGCGGAGCAAGAATAATTGTTACCCTGATCAATGTATTAAAACAAAACAAGGCTAAGTATGGTGCAGCGGGTATCTGTCATGGTGGGGGTGGCGCCAGTGCAATGGTGATAGAAAGTATTTGAGTGATAGGTTACCGATTTTCAATAATTCCTGAGAGCGAATATCGTAATTGTTGAAAATACTTATTAAACACTGTTTTGAACATTTATTTTTCATAATGATGAGAAATCAATAGGATTTGTCAATTATAAAATGTAAGATTGTATTTATAAACTTTTAATCTTAACTATTCAATGTACCCTGAATATTCAATCCGAAAAGCAACCATTAACGATGTTGCATTTCTTGCTGATGTGATCATTGGAGCAGAGAAAAGTTTAACGGATAACCTGGGGCTTGCCAACTTTTTTGAATTATCTGAAGAAAAAGTAAAAGAACTAATCATTACCATGCTGGAAGAGGAAGTTGATGGCTGCGATTTTTCCATCAGTAGTTTTTTTATTGCCTGGTATGGCGACAAACCGGTAGGCGCTTTGGGTGGCTGGGTAGAAGGTTATTTTAATGGCATGTCATCGAATCTGCTTAAAGCTAATTTAATTTCCTTTGTGTTTCCAAAAGAAAATGTTGAAAAAGCTCAGGCCAAAATGCAAATAATAAAAGAAATGCTGAATATAGAGCGCCCCATGGGAACATACCAGCTGGAGTATGTTTTTGTAGATAATGACCACCGCGGAAAACGCATCACCCAGCAATTGATGGATGTACATCTTGCTTATGCAAAACAGTTAGACCACAATGTTTCAAGGGCACAATTGTCCTGTTTTGAAAATAACGAATCCATAATTAAAGCACATGAAAGAAACGGATACCAGAGAATGAAGAGATACGTGTGTGATAATAAAGATATTCTCAACTATTTGCCATTTAATGTAAAAGTGCTTTTGGAAAAAACTTTTTAAAAAAATACGTTGTTTTTATTATTTTTTAAGGGTAATAATCTCTCTAATATCCTATCAGTTACCCAATATGTTATCCAATAAAATACTGATTACCTCGTTTACCGTTTAACAAACGCTGAAAGTATATTATTCCGGTTTGATATTTAATATGGAGAAATTCCATATTAAATATTCTGTTAAAGCCGGTTTAAATTAATTGAGTCATTATTCATTAAAAATGAACCCTAACATGGATACAGAATATACAATCCGGCAAGCTACTGTTACCGATGCGGATTTTATTGCAGATGTTATCATTGGGGCAGAGAAAAGTTTTACCGATAACCTGGGGCTGGCCAGGTTTTTTGATATATCAGAGGAAAAAGTAAAGGAATATATCATAGCTATGCTGGAAGAAGATATTGACGGATGTGAATTTTCGATAAGCAGTTTTTTTATTGCTTTTCATGGTAAAAAACCTATAGGTGCAGTAGGAGGCTGGCCGGAAGGTTTTTATCATGGTGTGTCATCGAATATGCTTAAATCAAATTTAATTGGGTTTGTTTTTCCAAAAGAAAGTGTTTTAAAAGCCCAGGCAAAAATGGAGATCATTAAAGAAATGCTGCAAATAGAGCGCCCTTTGGGAACTTACCAGATCGAGTATGGATATGTTGATAATGACCACCGGGGAAAGAGAATAACTGACCGGCTGATGGACGCACACCGGGGGCATGCAAAGCAATTAGATCCGGGCATTACTGTAATGCAGGTATCCTGCTTTGAATCAAACCAGACGAGTATCAAAATGCATCAAAAGAACGGGTTCCGGATAATTAACAGGTATGTGTGCGACAATGACGAGATTTTAAACTACATGCCGCATAATGTAAAGGTGTTATTGGAAAAGGTATTTTAAAACCCGGATTACTGACTATGGTTCATAAAAAGAAAGAGGCTGTCTCAAAAGTCAAACATTACTGTCAGACTGAGCTTGTCGAAGTCATTTGAACATACGTTTTATACTCAAATATGTTTCGACAAGCTCAACATGACATACTTTTGAGACAGCCTCTTTTTATTTTTTAGAATACTTTGATGCTGATCCGTTATTTTGAACTCAGGTCAGCCCGGTAAAAAAGAAGTTCAGACCAGGAGTCAGTGAGATACTCACGAATGGTTGCCAGGAAATCATCGTATGAATCTTCGCCGTTGGCAGTTTCATATCTTTCCTTAAACGGCTTGCGAAAGCCTGATACTCTTTCTTTTAATCCCAGCTTATACCTGGTAACTAAAGTATATTGGGTTGGCCCTGAAGAACTGGCTGTATAAACGGCTACTGATTCACCACTTGCCTGCCACACTTTTTTCATCTGTTTGATAATGTCATATACCTTGCCGCCCCATCCGATCTTGGGGTACCAATGTGCAATATTAATTTTATCTGAATAATCAGTCAGCGCTACCGTACTAAGTGAATCCTGAAAAACAGAATAAGATGATGAACCTCTTTGTGTAAGATGGATGGTAACATATTGATTCCAGTCAATGTTATGTTCATTTCCAAGATTTCCCCTGGTATCAATAGCATCCCAACTGGTTGGGCCTTCGGTAATGTGGTAAGCACCGGCATCCGGGCCACTCTGAACATCCCATACCCTCCATTTCCAGTCTCCGGCATGGTATTTCTGGGCATGGGCAGCCAACGCTTTTTCAAATTCCAGTACTTTATCAACTTTAGGAAATACGCGGTTAGCGCTAATTACATTTTTGGTCTGGCTTAGCCCAAATAAAGGAACCAGCAGCAAAAGAAGAATGATTCTTTTCATGTTTTAAAGTTTTAAAGTTAAAAAATTATGAATGGGGAAACGATGCGTTAAAACAGGGCGGATAGTGTAATGTAAAAACTATTAATAAGAATTCAAAATATTTTCCCGGAATATTAACCGGCGTTATAAATAAAATAATTTAATTTGTCAGCTTGCAATAAGATACCTTTCTGTAAAAATAAAAAAGTATAAATGAGCAGGTAACCCTTCTTAATAACTGAATTATTATTTTATATTCAGCAGATTAATTATTAGACAGTATATCATGCATTGTAAAATAAAAATATGCTGCATAAGTTCCCATGAAGAAGCAAAACTGGCTATTGAGTACGGTGCCGATGCGTTGGGCCTGGTGGGTAAAATGCCGGGTGGACCCGGCCCTATCGCAGATACATTGATCGCTTCCATTGCAAAGACCATTCATCCTCCCATTGCTTCTTTCTTATTAACCAGTGAACAGGTGGCAAAAAATATTATTGCTCATGTAAGCAGGGTACATACCAATACGGTACAGATCGTTGATGAACTGACGGATGGCACCTATCAGGAGATCAGGAATACATTACCCCATTTGAAAATAGTGCAGGTCATTCATATAACCGGCGAAGAAAGTATCGGCCAGGCATTGTTGATACATGATCATGTAGATGCCATATTGTTAGATAGTGGAAAACCCAAAGCGGCAATAAAAATCCTGGGCGGTACAGGGAATACTCATAATTGGGCGATCAGCCGGGAACTGGTAAAACAGGTTCGGGTACCGGTTTTTTTAGCAGGTGGCTTGCATGCCCGGAATGTGGAGGAAGCCATTAAAACCATAAATCCATTTGGAGTAGATGTGTGCAGTGGTGTTCGTACGGATGGAAAACTGGATCTGCAGAAATTAAATGCTTTCATAAAAGCAGTAAAAGCGGTTTGACCCATGCCTTAACTATCGGATTTGCTCATCTGCCCCTGATAAGATAAATTTGCAACCACATAAATAAATGATATACATGCGACAAATTGCATTTAGAGAAGCCCTTAGAGAAGCCATGCAGGAAGAAATGCGAAGGGATGAGCGGGTTTTTTTAATGGGAGAGGAAGTTGCGGAGTATAATGGTGCTTATAAAGTGAGCCAGGGCATGCTGGATGAGTTTGGGGAAAAGAGGGTGATTGATACCCCCATTGCAGAGTTGGGATTTGCAGCGATTGCGGTTGGAGCTGCTCAAAACGGCTTACGCCCCATCGTTGAATTTATGACCTGGAATTTTGCCGTTTTACCTTTAGATCAAATATTAAATACCGCTTCTAAAATGCTGGCAATGAGTGGAGGACAGGTTGGATGCCCAATTGTATTTCGCGGGCCCGGTGGCAGTGCGGGGCAGCTGGGGGCACAACATTCCACCGCATTTGAAGCCTTGTATGCTAATATACCCGGGCTAAAAGTTATTTCCGTTTCCAACCCATATGATGCCAAAGGTTTATTAAAAAGTGCCATTCGGGATGATGACCCCATCATATTTATGGAAAGCGAAGTGATGTATGGCGAAAAAGGCGATGTTCCCGAAGGGGAGTATCTGTTGCCCATTGGTAAGGCCTTTGTAAAAAGAGAGGGTAAGGATGTGACGATCGTTTCTTTCAATAAAATGATGAAAGTGGCTATCGGTGCTGCTGAAGAACTAGCCAAAGAAGGTATTGAAGCTGAAGTTATTGACCTGGCAACCATACGCCCGTTGGATTGGTTTACCATTTTAGAAAGTGTAAAAAAGACCAACCGACTGGTCATTGTAGAAGAGCAATGGCCTTTTGCCTCCGTATCATCCGAAATAACATACCGTATACAAAAAGAAGGATTTGATTATCTGGATGCTCCCATCCGCAGGATCACATCGGCAGATGCCCCCATGCACTATGCACCAAATTTGGTGGCACTTTATTTACCCGATGTTGCCCGTACCATAAAGCTGGTGAAAGAAGTGATGTATTTAAGGAAATAAATTTTGTTTAGCGGCATTTGTACTGAGCGGAGTCGAAGTATCATAGCATCATTCATGAACCTGCCGGTAAACAGGGTACGAATCATCACGATATGTTTAAACAGATTCTTCGCTATCTCTCAGAATGAAAAAATACAGTTTTACACTTGCTTTGAAATATTAACGAATGAAGTACAGATCCCTGGAAGATTGTTTATCAGACCTGGAAAAGAACGGGCAGCTCATCCGCATTAAAGAAGAAGTTGATCCTTACCTTGAAATGGCGGCCATTCATTTGCGTATGCATGAAGCCGGAGGGCCGGCTTTGCTGTTTGAGCATATTAAAGGCAGTAAATACAGGGCGGCCTCAAATATTTTTGGTACACTGGCGAGAAGTGAATTTATTTTCAGGGATACACTCAAAGTGGTACAGCAATTAATAGATTTAAAAAATGACCCCGTTAGGGCATTCAGGCATCCTGTTAAAAATTTCAGTGCAGGGTTAGCCGCTTTAAAAGCATTGCCGCTTAAAAACCCAATGAGCAAACCGGTCTTATTTGAAGAGATCAATATCACGGATATACCTCAAATACAGCATTGGTTAAAAGATGGCGGGGCTTTTGTCACCATGCCACAGGTTTATTCTGAAGATATGGATAAGCCCGGTATTATGAATGCCAACCTGGGCATGTACCGTATCCAGTTATCCGGAAATGATTACGAACCAAATAAAGAAGTGGGGTTACATTATCAATTGCACAGGGGTATCGGTATACATCAAAGCAAAGCCAATAAAAAAGGGTTGCCGCTGAAAGTGAGTGTGTTTGTTGGCGGACCACCGGCACATAGTGTTGCCGCTGTAATGCCACTGCCTGAAGGCATCAGCGAAATGACATTTGCAGGAGTATTGGGCGCAAGAAGATTCAGGTATTGTCACAAAGATGGTTTTTGTATAAGCACCGATGCTGACTTTGTTATTACCGGAGAAGTTTATCCCGGAGACAATAAACCCGAAGGCCCTTTTGGCGATCATTTGGGTTATTATAGTTTGAAGCATGATTTCCCGGTAATGAAAGTACAAAAGGTTTATGCCAGGAAAAATGCCATCTGGCTTTTTACGGTTGTTGGCAGGCCTCCACAGGAAGATACCAGTTTTGGTCAACTCATTCATTCCATAACCGGTAAGGCTGTTCAGCAGGAAATACCGGGATTGAAAGAAGTACATGCTGTGGATGCAGCGGGCGTTCACCCTTTGTTGCTGGCAATCGGCAGTGAAAGATATACACCATACCTGCCAACCAAACAACCGGCAGAAATATTGACCATTGCCAATCATATCCTGGGTACAGGACAATTAAGTTTGGCGAAATTTTTATTTATCACAGCTGATGATGAAAATAAATTAAGTACCACCAATATTGAAGAATATTTTTATTACATCTTACAACGGATCGATTTAAAAAGAGATATTCATTTTTATACCAACACCACCATTGATACTTTAGATTACTCCGGTACCGGATTAAACAGCGGCAGTAAAGTGGTACTGGCTGCATATGGCGATCCGATCAGGGAATTGTGTACAAAAATACCCGGTCCAATAAATAATTTATCCGCAGGATCCGGCGGACCGGGTTTTGAAAATCCGAAACTGGTAATGCCCGGTATAGTCGCATTACAAACAATAGCATTTACAGATTATGCATCTGCCAAAAAAGAAATAGAAATGCTCAATCAACAATTATCAACGGCCAATGATCAATTATCATCTGTTCCAATGATCATACTTTGCGATGACAGTGACTTTGTAAGCAATACATTGAACAATTTTTTATGGGTTACTTTCACCCGCTGCAATCCATCACATGATATGTACGGTATTGATCATTTTACTGAAAATAAACACTGGGGATGCAATGGCCCGTTACTATTTGATGCCAGGATAAAACCACATCATGCACCGCCTGTTGAAAAAGATGCGGCCACCGAAAAGAAGATTGACCGCATATTTGAAAAAGGGGGAAGCCTTTTCCAGGCGCTTAAATAAAAAAAGGAGAGGTATAAACCACTCCTTTAAAACAGATCATTAATTGCTATTCAATAAAGATCATCCTATTGGTCAAAGTCTCGCCTTCAAAGCTGAGTTTGCAGAAATAAATTCCTTTACTTAGTTTCCCGGCATTGAATTCTATGCTGTAAATTCCGGATTGCTGAAAGCCATTTACCAAAGCGGCAACGTCTTTTCCTAACATATCAAACACGTTTAACGTAACGTTACCACCCGAAGGAAGATTATATTTTATAGTTGAAATGGACCTGGAAGGATTAGGATAATTGGTTAATAACAACCGGTCTTTCTGAAGGTCCTTCACTCTTATAACTACTTCATTTGAGTAACTGAAAGAGCCGCTGAAATCAACCTGCCTCAAACGATACCGGTAAATTTTACTGAGTTGTATCTGGTTATCGATTAATGAATACTTTTTTTCTATAGCACTATAGCCGGCGCCATTAACAAATCCAATGTTTACCCAGGTTGCCTGGTCATTGGTTTCGTTACGTTCTATAAAAAAACCTTTATTACCGCTTTCTGCTGATGTGGTCCAGCTTAGCAAAACAGTTAAATTATTATTTAATTTCCCACGCAATTCTTTAAGTGTTACAGGAACAGCACCGGTAATATTCAATATACCTGTCCCGGTCAAAAACTGCCCGTCGGGATTTGTGATGGTTATATTTTTTAGTCCCACCGGTGTAGCAACTGTATTGAGATTAAGAGTTACATGTGTAGGATCGGTATAAGTTACACTGTTTACCGTTACGCCTCCCGAAACAGTTGCAGAGATATGGGTATAAGGAAGTGCAGGAGGAGCAAGATCGGCACCCGGATCATAAAATCCGCTTCCACTTACAGCAGTGCCCGTTACAATAACATTTACGGAAGCCTGGCCGGCCGCGGTTGAACCAGGGGTGCAACTGGCGGGAGTAGCGGGTGGTGGCGCAAGTAACTTGGTAACGTTACAACCATATACATTCGTTCCAACGCAATACTGGTTGATCATCCACATGGTCATATCATCAAGTGGATCAAGCGATACATAAGAATAATCTCCCCATCTTCTTGAGGGTCCCCCCGGATCCCCCGGTGGGTTATAGGCAGTAGAACTGGCCGTAGTTAACGTATTGGCTTGTGTTGTACCTGACAGATCACCTGATAACCGGCCGGTAGTTGCAGCATTTGACCGGTCTATATTACCACCGGTGGTCATACTGAAAGCTGTATGTCCCTGTCCTGAAACCATGACAGAAGGAATCCCATACCACCTGGGATTACTTCCAGTAGGTAAGGGATCAAAAACAGTTCCGGATTGATTAACGGTTGGCGTACCAGTAAGATTTTGAATATCATACCATCGTACTCCATTACGGCTTGCAGAGGTTGTTGTTCCGGTTGTTCCTACAAAAATATTATGTGCTGTCCATAAATGGCCACCTCTTGCCATAGCTGCAAAAAGGCGGTCATCCAAAGCATCCAGGTCTCCATCACCCGGGTCCAAATTACCAAGATGTGGAACAGGTTGAGGAAAAGTAGTAGCATTTACTGTAATAGATATATTGCCGGATATGGTGGGTACCCCGGCAGGGGTACTTACCCTTCTCATCATCAGGGTACCAAAAGTGGCATTATCCACGCCAATAAAATAACCCTCGGTAGCGGCAATATCAAAATTATCAACACCCTGCGGAGTAAATGGGCCAACACCGGCCACTAATAAACCCGGGAAACTATACACCGTGAATGCGCCACCGGAAAGCAGAGCCGTTCGGTTTATTACATACCCATTGGTATTGCTGAAACCACCACCCAGCGTAAACATGTTTCCCCCAATATATAAAGCATTTACATCAATTCCCAGGGTTTCGTAGTCTAAAAACAGACCTGCCTGGCCAAGGAATTGTGAAAACGTCCAGGTGGTTGCCCCGGTAATTGTTGAGGTATTGCTGTATGCAACTAAAACCCGGTTCGCC
Source organism: Chitinophagaceae bacterium (assembly GCA_031414035.1). Classification (GTDB taxonomy): domain Bacteria; phylum Bacteroidota; class Bacteroidia; order Chitinophagales; family Chitinophagaceae; genus Ferruginibacter. The sequence goes on from JANOGE010000111.1 coordinate 34,554, forward strand.
AAATCACCAATTTGCCCCGGAACATCAATGATCATTAAGATCCATTTGCCCGAAAGCCTGTCGTACCTTATCCTTGGATCAGAGGTAAAATTATCAAAAGCCGGAGGTGTCATAACCGAAGTAAAAAATACGTTCGGGTCTTCATCTAAAACACCATCTGCTACACCGGTAGTTTTATTAAAGGACCTGATCTTACCATTTACAAAAACGATGAATTGTGTGGGCCCTGCAGCTCCCATATCATCTGGTGGGAAGGAACCGGTTTCCGTAGGTCCTGTTACTCCATTAAAAGTGGTACTGGGTGTTTGTGCGAGACTGGAACTGGATGGGTCCGGTACGATATGGTTTGAAGCAGGAAAAGTTGCCAAAGGCAATGAAAAAGGGTTTTGAGGAAGGATCCTCCGGTTAGGATATTTTTTTTCTGCCCGGTTTATCATCCGCACACCGGGAAATAGTTTCCCTCTTTCTTTAATTTCTGCAACCGTCTCTGTTTTTGCAGGGATAACAACGGTTGGTATTCCGGCGATCTGTTCATTTTGCTGTGCCAGCACATTACTAAAGATAAAACTGAAAACAAAAGTGAAAAGAAGTATAAAATATTTCATAACACAGGTATTTAAGATCAGGTATATAGTTAACCGAAATAAATAACTAATGGATAAACCGGATTTACGGAGAAATTATTTCTTCCGGTAAGTTATTGTATTTTATTTATTTTTTCGGGTAAGTTGTAAAGGAATTGTCAACATTTATGACAAATTTAAAAAAATTGCCGGTGATCATCATTTTGTAATTGAAAAAAAGGAATCCCTGTTTCATCAGGGCATCGCTTTCTTTTTAATAACCACCGGCTCATTTAATTTTTCAAATAATTTTTTATAAAACTCTTTGAATTCAGCATAAGAAGCGGCGGGGTAAAACGATCTTTTAAACTCCACCGTCATCCTTACATTCAGCAAATTGGCATCAACCTGCACCGAACGGGTAAAAATAATCCCGTTATCGGATGTGGTCATAGATATGTTTTCAGGTAAACCGTCAAAAACATAATCGGGTGGTATGGTGTAGTTTCCAAAAATGATATAATCCTGCTGCATCCCAAAATCCACATCCGAAACCCGGTTCTCTGCCATAAAAGGATTTTTATCCAGGTCAGAAAAAAGATTCAGGGAGAAGTAACGGTAATCCCCGGAACTGTTTAATACTGAACTGAATTTTATCTTTTGCTCCAGCGGGAGGGAGTCCGTATCCATATTGTTGATAATAAGGTCTTCAATTTTATAGGCAGCATATGGAGCAATAAAATAATCATTCTTAAATTTTTCTTTATTTTCCATCCAGCCTTCGCAGCGTTGTACCCTTGCATAATCATAACAGTTTACCAGGCAATTGCCTTTCATTTTTCCTTCGGCATCAATTTCACCCTGCACGGCAGCCATTACTTTGTACCGGTATTTGCCGGCCACTATCTCCTGCCATCTGCCATTTTCGCCTTCCAGTAAATAGCCATTTGAGTTTACCACTTTACCGGGTACTAATTTATAATTACTGATTTTGTCTGTTGCATCCAGCACATAGGTTTTATCTTTTATGGTTATATAAGCCATAATGGTATTAAACTGGTTTACATTGGGGTAAAAGGGTGTTACCAGGCCATGTTCTTTTGTGCTGAACAGGACAGGTGTGGCTTTTACACCTGCATCATTTAATAATTTTATTAACAACAGATTTATGTCGGCCGTATTACCCGTTTTAGTTTCCCATGTTTTGGTAATGCCATTACCCACATAAATATCATAAGCTCCGTTCCAGTTCATTGTTTTACGAATGTGATCAAAAATAAATCTCATTTTTGTTTCTTCATTTCCCATTTGTTTTGCTTCATCAACAAAAGGTATAGAAGCCGTGACTGTTTTTTCCAGCTGTAATCCAAAGTCTTCATTTTTGTACAGATCCTTTATTACGTTACTCCATTTTAAACTAATGTCAACAACCCGGTCGTCGCTGTAATAGATCTGTGTGAGGTTAAATTCCAGGCGCTGCATATAATCTCTGGCCGAACCCATGAACGGTTCATCTTTAATGCCCGGCAGGTTTCGCATGATGTAATTACTTTTTAAAGAACGGGTTTGAACCACGCCTTCATTTGCCGAGATCAATTCATCCAATACCTGTTGTTTATCTTCAATAGGATCCACTACGGATGGCTGAACCGAAAACCGGAATATTTGAGGAACTTTTAACTGGTATTCGCTGTACCTTACGGGTGTGCTTCCCTGGAAATACCAGTTCCTCAGGTTTCCCATAGTTTCCCTCTCAATAGAATAAGTGTATTCTATAATGCTGCCTACTTTCACTTCGGGAAAAGCAATGATCATGGCGGAGTGGTAAGCATCAATCCTCCTGGAATAAACGGAACTTTTTTTAACTTCCGTGACCTGGATCTTTCCCCCGGCATCAAGATTATAGGTAACGGCATTAAGCTTTAAAACCTTTTCTTCATTGTTGTGATTGTAATAACTGATCCTTACATCGGCCTGGGAAAGACCTTTTTCCTTTAATATTTTGATCCTTGTACGCCTTTCAAAAACAGTTTTAAATAACGAATACCCAACCGTACCCCGGTCATAATACGTATTTCCCCAATCAATTAAGGTAAGGGCGTCTGCTCCTTTATCAAAGTCACAATCGGTCATCTCCAGGTCGGCCTTATCTACCTTACCAAATGCGGGAAGGCTTTTTTGGGCAAACCCGGGTACAACGAAAACAACAATAGAGAAAAAGGTTAAAAAAAGGGTTTCTTTTTTCATGTATTTGGCTGGTATATTAAAAAGGATCTGCAATAGTCAGCTTATTTGTACTTTTAAAGATAATCTTAGTTCATGAAATTTTTACTGCATATAACGCTCTTGCTTTTTATGGGTACTGCCTGCGCCCAATCAGATCAGGATACATTAAAGACAAATACGGGTGATAATACGCTGCTGTGGGAAATAAGTGGTAAAGGTATTACGGTACCCAGCTATTTATTCGGCACCTTTCATTTGCTGTGTAAAGAAGATATTAATTTCAGTCCTTCATTAAAAAAGGCTGTTACCGGCAGCAATGAGGTTTACCTTGAACTGGACCTGGATGATCCTGCGACATTGATGGGGGGCTTAATGCTGATGAATATGAAAGGAGGAAAAAAATTAAAAGACCTGTATTCCCCGGATGCATACAAAAGAGTGTTGGATTATTTTAAAGACAGTTTAAAAACACCCCTGGCGCTTTTTCAAAGTATGAAACCGGAATTTTTAGTGGCCCTGTTATATCCCAAAATGATGCCCTGTAACACCGTAAGCAGTATAGATGAAGAGATCATGAAATTGGCAAAAGCAGGTAAAAAAGAAATTAAAGGATTGGAAACAATGGCCTACCAGGCTTCTTTATTAGACAGTATACCATATGAAAAACAGGCCGAAGAATTGTTGAATACCATTGACAGTATGGATAAATCAAGAACGTATTTTGATTTAATGTTAACCGCTTATAAAAATCAGCAACTGAATGCCATTGAAAAGATCGTGAATGATCCCGAATCTGGAATGGAAAACAACCAGGATATTTTACTGGATAACCGGAATAAGAACTGGGTTGATCAGTTAAACATAATTATGATAAAAGAACCAGTTTTTGTTGCGGTAGGAGCCGGGCATTTAGTTGGTAAGATGGGTTTGATTGCTTTACTAAGGAAAGAAGGATATAGGGTAAGGCCGTTGGAGAATAGATGAAAAGGATACAAGATACAGGATACAGGATACAGGATACAGGATACAGGATACAGGATACAGGATACAGGAAACAAGATACAGGATAAGTGTCTGAATTTTAAAAAATTTTATTGTTGTAATGATCATCCGGTATCCCGGATCCATTCTTATTTTATAATTACTTCTTTAATTAACTTTTCGCCCAGCGCCTCATTAACCCGTTCTATGATCTTTTCTTTTTGATATAGCAATTCATTTTTGAGCGGTGCAACGGTTGTGGTAATAAATAAAGTAGAACCGATGATCTGTATCTTATCGGTGTATTTGGCAATGGTCATTCCCATCACTTCTTCCCAAACCTCTTCTATACGCAATGCCTGTATACCGGTTTTTAATTTGCTCTTCTGTAAAAACTGTTTAATGGCTTCCTGTAATGAAATTTCTCCCATGCGGTAAAGATAGGATGTCAGGCTGAGCTTGTCGAAGCCATTTAAAATAAAAATTCTTCTTATGATCCATCCTTCGCCAGGCTCATGATGACAATCCGTTTCATAATTCAATTACCTGGTATGCCGTATTCAATTTTTCAAAAGCTTCCTGTAATCTTTCCTTATGGGTATCGGTAATAAAAACCTGTCCCTCATTTTCATTACATACCCAGTGTAAAAGCTGGTGCATACGGTTATCATCCAGTTTTTCAAAAACATCATCCAGCAAAAGGAGCGGGGCAAATCCTTTATTGGCTTTTAACAATTCAAACTCCGCAAGCTTTAGTGCAAACAGTAAACTTTTACGCTGGCCCTGCGATGCAGTTGTTTTAAATGGCTGTCCATTCAGCTGAAAAAGAATATCATCTTTATGGATACCGGCATTGCTCCGTTGCAATAAAAAGTCTTTTTGCCGGTTATGGTTCAACAGGTCGTAAAAAGGCTGTTCGTTTAAGCGGCTGTCGTATTGCAACGAAATTTCTTCTTCATTGTTTGCGATCTGGTGATAGAATTTTTGTACCAGCGGTATTAATGCCAATGAGCATATTTTTCGCTGATCATAAATAAAATTACCGGGGGCCATTAACTGTTCATCCATCACTTCTAAAAGCGGCCAGTCTGTTTTGCCCTGTTCGGCAAAGCGTTTCAGTAAATGGTTACGTTGCAGCAACACTTTATTATATTGAATAAGTTGTTGCAGGTACGCCGCATCCACCTGGCAGAGTATGGTATCTATAAAACGTCTTCTTTCCTCACTTCCACCGGTGATCAGTTCAATATCATCCGGGGCGATCATTACTGCGGGAAATTTACCAATGTGCTCTGAAAACTTTGTGTAAGCCACTCCGTTCAATAAAATTTCTTTTTTACCAGTACCCCTGAAAATGCAAACAATCTCATTACTATTTATTTGTACTTCTTTTGGGGCTTCGCTAATGTCTTCTCCATTTCCTCCTCCTTTGGAGGAGATAGAGGAGGCTGTCTCTAACCGGAACCCGTCATTTTCAAATTGCACATTAAGCCCATCCGTTTTACTAAAATAACTTTTGGTAAAGCAGCAGTAATAAATGGCGTCCAGTAAATTGGTTTTACCCTTACCGTTTAAACCACAAATACCAATTATCCTTTCGGTAAAATGGAAAGACGATAAAGGGTAATTTTTAAACTGTGTAAGGGTTATTTTAGAAAGGAATAACATGGGCTGCAAGATAATTAATGTGAAGCCATCTGGCGGAATAAAAAACTGCTTTGAATTGGCCGTGTATTCGTTTAACTTTATATCTCATTAATACTTTCGGATCACTGCCTTTGCAGTCACATCTTTTACCTAAAGTGTAAAATATGAAAGCTATATTATTTTTTCTCCTCATTTTATTTAGCATACAAGCACTCCATTCCCAAAATCCCAATTTTGCATGGGCCAAACAAATGGGAGGTGCCGGCGCTTATGCAGGTGGAAGCTCCATAAGAGTAGATGCATCAGGAAATATTTATACTACTGGAGAATTCAGGGGTGTAGTTGATTTTGATCCTGGACCCGCTGTCTTTAACCTCAGTTCAGATTTTAACCTCAGTGATATTTTTGTATCTAAGTCAGATACGGCCGGTAATTTTATTTGGGCAAAACAAATAGGAGGTGATGATTATGATGCAAGTTTTTCTATTGCCATAGATGCCGCAGGAAATGTTTATACTACGGGCTTTTTTGAAGGTACCGCAGATTTTGATCCCGGGCCCGGAATCTTCAGCCTTACAGCTGCCGGTGGTGGTGATAGTTTTATCTCCAAATTAGATGCTTCTGGTAATTTTGTTTGGGCAAAGCAATTGGCAGGACCAGCAGATATCTTCATTGCTAACTTGAGTCTTTCAATAGCCATAGATGCTTCAGGTAATATTTTTATTACAGGTGGCTTTAGTGGTACAGTTGATTTTGATCCGGGGCCATCTATCTTTAACCTTCATACAGCTTTGAATGCTACTGATATTTTTATCTCTAAATTAGATGCAGCCGGCAATTTTGTTTGGGCAAAACAATTGAGCGGTACAGGGATTACATGGAGTGGTAATTTAGGTTTATCAATATCTATAGATGCGCCCGGTAACATTTATATTTCAGGAGAGTTTATTAATATTGTTGATTTTGATCCGGGCCCGGGTGTCTTTAACCTCAGTACCGGTTCAGTTGATAATGGAGATATTTTTGTATCCAAATTAGATGCGGCCGGTAATTTTGTCTGGGCAAAACAAATGCATGGAGTTGGATATACATTTAATAGTAATGCTGCTTTTTCAATTGCCTTAGATGCCTCAGGAGTTGTTTATGCTACAGGATTTTTTCAGGGCACAGTAGATTTTGATGCAGGACCAGGTATTTTCAATCTCAGTTCTAATGGTTCATTTGATATTTTTATTTTCAAATTAGACGCAGTAGGTAATTTTATTTGGGCAAAACAAATGGGGGGAGCAGGAGATGATGAAGGTGTTTCAATTGCCCTGGATAACACTGGAAATATATACACTACAGGATATTTCAATGATATCGTTGATTTTGACCCGGGCCCTGCAGTCTTTAGCCTAAACTCTGCCGGCAATGGCGATATTTTTGTATCTAAGTTAGATGCGTTAGGAAATTTTGTTTGGGCAAAAAAAATTGGTGGAATTGGAAGTGATAGAGGTCGTTCTATTGTTCTCGATGTTTCCAAAAATATTTATACTACAGGGAGTTTTCAAAACACAGTCGATTTTGATCCTGGAACGGGAGTATTCAATCTTACCGTTTTTGGTATCGAGGATAAGTTTATACACAAAATGAGTCCGTGCACAAATGCCACATCTTCCAACATTACCACATCAGTATGCAGTTCTTACACACTCAACGGACAAACTTACACAGTTACCGGAGTATATACTCAAATACTTATAAATGCAGCCGGCTGTGATAGCATCATTACACTCAATCTTACCATTAATAACAGGTACACTACATTTAGTGCAGTAGCATGTAATAGCTATTTATGGAATGGACAAACCTATTCCAGAAGTGGAATTTATAAAGATACTTTATCGACAACAAATGGCTGTGACAGCATTATTACATTGAACCTGGTTATCAATTCAAGAACTTTTTCTTCTATTAATGCAGCAATTTGTAACGGGCAAATATATGCAGGCCATACAACAGCAGGTACATACATTGATACTTTGGTTGCAGCAAATGGTTGTGATAGTATCCGCACTTTAAACCTTACCGTAAAACCAGGGTCCTTTTCTGTAATTAAT
>JANOGE010000112.1:0-17740 GCA_031414035.1 Chitinophagaceae bacterium
GCCAGGCATCGTACCAATGGCATAATCGGCATGTTCATAGCCGGTGCGGTATGCATAACTGCGCTGAGCATGTTGCACCGGGATATTGTATCTGCTGAAAGCGCAGTGGCCGACCCGGAACGGTTCGGACCGTTCAAGCCCTGGTTCTTCCTCGGCGTGGCAGCTGTAGAGATCGTAATGATGATAGCTTTTGGATATGCTGTAATAAAAAGTATCATTCACCGTAAGCAGGTAGAGGATCATGCCTGGTGGCTGATATCAACTGTATTCATTATCATGATGCCGGCACTGGGCCGTGGCGCACAATTTGTGACCATGGCTATGTATGGTGATAACTGGCCCAATATTGATATCATGTCCTCACTTTATATTACAACCAGCATGATCATTGCCATGTTGCTTTTTTTTACATGGAAATATGGAAAGTTCAAACATCCTGCTACCTGGCTGGCTTTAGCCGTGAATGTGGTCAATCTTTTTTTAGAGCCTATCGGAAGATGGGAGCCGGTGCAAACGTTCATAAAAGCGCTGATCAAAGGATAAGTTGAGCTCTATATTATTTCTTTTACTTACTTTTCTGTCAGCTTAATTAATAACTGTTGCAAAAAATGAATATCTCAAAACTATTTATCCCGGCATTGTTACATCACCGGTTTGATAAAATAAAAGATTAATGATAAAGAAAATTCTAATCGCATTATTCTGGCTGGCCTTCTTCGGTTTCTTTTTATACAAATTGATCCCAAAATACGGGTACCTCACTGATGGCCTTCCTGGCTTTTACGGGAAGACCAGTAATTTTGATAAAGGCATATTTGCACTGCACATTTTTTCAGGTATCATTGTTTATTGTACAGCTGTTTTACAGTTTACTCCCACCATCAGAAATAGGTATATAACTTTTCACCGTGCAACCGGGAAAATTCATATCATCGCATCTCTTCTTTGTATTACAGCTTTATATTTTATGATACCAGACGGTTTGTGTGCCGCCTGTCGTCCCTCACATTATATTGTTACCAGTTTGTGGTTATTATTTGTCTTGCTGGCTTACTATTTTATCCGGCGGAGAAATATTGTGCAGCATCAGCGAATGATGATACGTAGTTTTATTTGTGCCGCTTATTTTGTGACCGTCAGGGTTATTGACCAGTTTGCGATGGGTATCTTTTATTATTTGTTCCCGGATGAATCAACAGCCTTGTTGACATCAGATATTTTTGTCTGGTTTGTACCACTGTTGTTCTTTGAAGTATATTGGAGAGTAAAAGATTCTTGCTCCTCCTGGAGCAAGTGTTCCGCAGCATCACTTGATGCCAACTAAATCTCCCGGTTTAAATAAAATGTCGTTCCTTTAATAAGCAGCATTACCCGGCATTAGTGGCGGCTCTATTAAGCCCTTGTATATAATTTTAAACATCACTACAATGAAAAAGTTATTATATGCAGTGTATTTATTGTTTTTCAGTTTATTACTATTGACATCCTGCAACAGAAAAAGCAAAGCTCCATCAAATGAAACCATCAATGCGATCAATCTTAAACGGGGCGATGTTGTTTTGTGTGGCCCTCCTGATAAAGAATTTGGCGCTGTTGCATTTGAAACATCCTGTTCAGAAAAAGTAAAAAAAGATTTTGATCTTGCCATATCGATACTGCATTCATTTGAATATGATGAAGCAGAAAAAGTTTTTTCAAAAATTATTGATGAAGAGCCCGCATGTGCCATGGCCTGGTGGGGAGTGGCTATGTGCAATTATCATCCTCTTTGGGCGCCGCCCACACAGCCCGAACTCGAAAAAGGTGCTAAAGCAATTGCCATTGCCCGCTCTCTCACACAAAAATCAAAAAGGGAATCAGATTATATTGAAGCCATGGCATTGTTTTATAAAGACTGGAATAAATCAGACCATCGCAGCCGTAGCCTCCAATACGGGAAAGCAATGGGAAAAATATATGCAGCCTATCCAAATGACAAAGAGGCAACCATATTTTATGCTTTATCGCTTACGGCGGCGGCCGATCCTGCTGATAAGTCCTTCAGTAATCAAAAAAAGGCCTACACAATTTTAACCGCCTTATATCCCGGGCAACCGGATCATCCGGGGATCGTACATTATATTATTCATAGCTACGATTATCCTGAGCTTGCAGCATTGGCATTACCGGCGGCCAAAAAATATGCCGCCCTCGCTCCTTCTTCGGCCCATGCCCAGCACATGCCTTCGCATATTTTTACAAGGTTGGGGCTTTGGGATGATTGCATTAATTCAAATCTTGCTGCTGCTTCCTCTGCGAAGTGCTATGCAGAAAATGCAGGAATTAAAGGCCATTGGGATGAGGAACTACATTGTATGGACTATCTTGTTTATGCTTACCTGCAGAAAGGAGATAATGACCAGGCAAAAAAACAATGGGATTATTTAAAAACGATCAATGAAGTTCATCCTTTTAATTTTAAAGTTGCCTATGCTTTTGCTTCTATTCCTGCACGCTATGTACTCGAGAACAAACTATGGAAAGATGCGGCTGACTTAAAAGTTCATAACGAAAATTTTCCCTGGCAAAATTTTCCCTGGCAAAAAGCGATCATTCATTTTGCAAGAGCCATGGGTTCTGTTCATAGGGGTGAACTCGCTGCAGCTAAAAATGAACTGATGATCTTAAGAACGATCTATGATACGCTCGTTAATCAAAAAGATGCTTATAAAGCCAACCAGGTACAGATCCAGGCAGGGACTGTTGAAGCCTGGATAACTTTCAAAGAAGGAAAAAATAATTTGGCGTTGACACTGATGACCGCTGCGGTAAACATGGAAGATAATACTGAAAAACACCCGGTCACTCCCGGCGAAGTGATACCGGCCAGGGAATTATTGGGAGATATGTTAATGCAAATGAATAAACCTGCTGAAGCATTGGTAGCCTATGAAGCTGACCTGAAAAAACATCCTAACCGGTTTAATGCGCTCTATGGTGCAGGATCAGCTGCTGAAAGAAGCAACAACTTCGAAAAGGCAAATGACTATTACATGCAATTGATGGGTATTGCAAATGCAGTGGGTTCAAACAGGCCCGAACTTGAAACTGCAAGGCGGTTTTTGAAAAAAGAAAACCATTAGTTTGTATCAAACTGGATACTAATACTATCATATCCCACCACTGACGCAAATATTCCGTAGAATCACTTGATGCCATCTAATTCTACCCTGCAGAAAGAGCTCTAGCTGGCAGCTGTTGTTTTTTAACTTATATTCTGTTACTTTAACTAATAATTAATTCAAAAAATGAATATCATAAAACTATTTATCCCGGTATTTTTACTCACTGTATGTACACATACATCAGCCCAACCAATTGACAAGATCAAACTGGAAAGTTTTATTGACAGCATTTACAAACCCTTCAACAAAAAAAACTCCCCCGGCTGTGCCATTACGATCATGGAGAATGGAAAAGTAATTAGCAAAAAAGCTTATGGTATGGCCAGTATTGAATTGCAGGTTCCCTTTTCGCATCAAAGCGTAGTAAAAATAGGGTATTCTGAAGCGAGGGAATTTATTTCGATTGCTGCTGTATTAATGGAGAAGGATAGTATACTGTCTTTGAATGATAAGGTAAGAAAATATTTTCCCAAATTACCCGAATGGTCGGAGCCGGTAACGGTCTGGGACCTGCTTAATCACCGCAGTGGCTTTGTAGATGAATGGTCAACCATATTATTGATGCATGGCGCTATGTCAAATCGTTTTGATAAGGAACAGTTTTTCCGGTTGCTGTATACACAAACAGAACCTGAAGTTGAACCCGGCAAAGGATTTATGTATTGTAATTCTGATTTTGGTTTATTACGATTGATCATGGAAAAAGCTTCCGGGAAAAATTTAAGTGACTGGATAAAGCAACGGATATTCGACCGGTTGAAAATGAAAAATACAAGAATGCAAAAAAATGCACAGGATATTGTTCCAAATCGTGCAACTAAATATTCTTATGACGGAAATGGTTTTAAACAGGATAATGTGCAGAAGACATCACCCGGAGGAAATTATTATATAATGACCTGTGCTGATGACCTTGCCAAATGGTCAGCAGCTATCAGTGATCCGGGTTCGGAATTCAATGCTGCGTTCAAAAAATTATTGCAAAATGTAAGGATGATACCCGGCAAAAAGAATCACTATGTTACCGGCCACAGCCTTGATACCCTCAATGATCATATGATGGTTATTCATGAAGGTGTTAATGGTGAAAATTATTTGAGCCGTATTCCTTCAAAGGGATTAACGGTCATAACCTTAGGCAACATTGATGGAGATGGTTTTTCCGAACAAAATAAACTGCTGCGTAATTATGTAATGAAGGTAAAAGAGCCACCATTCATCATACCTGTTTTTGCAAAAAAGCCCATCACCTTTACAGAAGCAGAATTAAAAAAATACGAAGGCAGATATCGTTGGCTGAACCAGGTATCTTGGGAGAGTTATAATGAGCGCAGAAAGCTCAGCGATTTTTACGTAGAGAATGGCAAATTGAAATCAAGGTATACCGGAAACTATGTTATTGAACTTATACCCGTTGGTAAAGATCTTTTTTATTACGAAGAAGGATTTGGTATGCAGGTAAAATTCACTCAGCCTGAGCCTAATGCGCCAATGAGGGTGACAGCAGCATTTGATGATGGCTTTCCCGGCGAAACCATGGAAAAAGAAACGGGTAAATGGCTGCCATCAACAGAAGATCTTAAAATGTTTACCGGAAAATTTTATAGCAGGCATCTTGAATATTATTGGAATTTTGAATTGAATGAACAGGGAAAAATGGTTTTAAAAAGAGCTACCATGCCGGATGCGATCATTGAACCCGATGGAGAGAACCAGTTTCATTACGTTGCTGAAAAAAGCCCGGGGGCCGGGTTTGACCAATGGATACAATTCAATAAAAATACCGCCGGAGAAATAACCGGTTTAACTGTATGGTCGGCCCGGGTAATGCATCACCGGTTTGATAAAGTGAAATAAACTGAATAAATACCAGGAAAATAAATACCCTTATTTTCCTGTTATTACTCTATGGCAGTTTTCCACCGGTCAGAACATAATTAATCATATATTATTTCATTGGTATCACTACATTAAAACAATTTAATTTAGCGGCATTCCAATCAGTAAGGCCCCGGCCTGGAAATAAAAAGATACCCAGTACAGATGCAAACAAATTACAAAACAGAGCGGCTTTTGTTAAGTGAATTAACCGCTGCCAACGCTGCATTTATTTTTGAACTGGTAAACACTGCGGGCTGGATAAAATTTATTGGAGATAGAAATGTAAAAACCAAAGAAGATGCCGGCGAATACATTCATAAGATACTCAGCAATCCCGATATAAATTACTATGTTGTAACATTACAGAATGACCAAATGGCAATCGGTATTGTTACCTTTATCAAACGGGAATACCTGGAGCATTTCGATATTGGTTTTGCATTTCTTCCTGCCCATACTAAACAGGGATATGCATTTGAAGCCACGCAGGCCGTTTTATCTGATCGGCTAAAATCAAAACAACATGAAACCATTTTGGCTACAACAATAAAAGAAAACGGCTATTCCATACAATTATTAAAAAAGCTGGGCTTCACTTTCAGTAAGGAAATAAACAATGGAAATGATGTGCTGCAGTTGTTTAGCATACATAAAGAAAAAATATTCAACCCCCAAAAAGACACCCCACTGCCATGAACCTGTTTAACAGAACTGATTCTGACAACCCCGACTTTATAAGCCTGGTAGCTTTACTGGATGCAGACCTGAGTATAAGAGACGGAGATGAACATGCGTTTTATGCCCGGTTTAATAAGATCAATACCATTCGCAATGCCATGGTATGCTATGTGGATGATAAAGCAATTGGATGTGGCGCATTCAGACCGTATGACCATGCAAAAGCGGAAATTAAAAGAATGTTTGTATTGCCGGAGTATCGGGGTCATGGCATCGGGGCTACTATTTTAAAAGAGCTGGAAGTATGGGCTGCAGAACTGAATTATTCGCAATGCATTTTAGAAACCGGCAAAAAACAACCTGAAGCCATCCATTTGTACCAGAAAGCCGGTTATATGATCATACCCTGTTACGGGCAATATCTAAATGTTGAAAACAGTGTGTGTATGTTAAAAACAATTTTGTAAAAGGTAATTAATTTTGTTGTGGCTTTTTTTCGCTGCATAAACTCAGGTAAGAGACGTTACTAAAAACAGCTACAAATCTTGCTTAATTTTACAAAAGTTTAATATCCTATTGTATATTTCCTTCTTCTTATCATCAACATATGCAACCCAAAATAAAACTGATCATCATTAAGATCGTTCACACGCTTATCTGGTTATTTTTCAATGTGGTAATTTTTTACATGTTGTATGCGGTTATTGTAAATAAAATCGATAAATGGCTTTGGATCGGATACGGCCTGTTTATATTGGAAGGGATCACTTTACTGATCTTTAAATTCTTTTGCCCCTTAACCGTTATGGCCCGTAAATATTCTGATTCCACTAAAGAAAATTTTGACATTTATCTTCCCAACTGGCTGGCTAAGTATAATAAACCAGTCTATACCTCTATTTTATTACTCATTATTTTTATTACCATCTATCAACTTGTAAAATAAAATGTTATGGACAGGTTGGTTTTCATTCGAATGGCAACCCGAATTTAAGTTTGAGAAATAAAATCATCGATTACTGAATAATACCCAGTTTAGGGTATCGTTCCGGCACTTTTCATTGCTACCTTTACAAAGAAATAAATTATGAAGAAGAAAAGCCTGTCTATATTATGCTTTCTGTTTGCCTTTGCAGCTTATGGGCAACAGAACGAAAAGGAGGTATTTGCATTTCCAATTACGGATTATATTAATTCTGACAATGACAGTATCAGTATTATACAGGTACATATCCCTACTCCCCTGGTGCAAATTGAAGCCAAGCAGCCGGGTTTATTAAAACACAATTATACCAACAATAAAGAGGATACAGCAACTATTGGCGTTGGCAGATGACGTTTAATTAAAAGTTCATATTATTATTTCAGTATTCGCTTAAAAAAGACAGCGATAAAACCGGTGCAAAATGATATACTGTATACAAAGATCCTTTATCCGGCAAAACACAGGGGTCAATTATTTAAACTAATACAGCAAGCCGTTTATTTTGAAAGAGTTACCAGTGGCAAATTTTATACTTTTGAAACTGCATTGGAATTAAAAGAAACAAAGGAAAGGGGTATAATTGATCTTATGGTAAGTGATATCATATATACAGGGCTCGAGATGCAAAAAAAAATGGATGACCAGGACATGATAATTAAAGGAGGTTTGTTTGATGGAAAAAAATTGTTTGCTACCATGCAAATGATCACAGCAGAAAATGTTAAAGACTTTATTGATTATGTAATTGCCAGGCCAGTAAAATATACAGGCAATACCTGGAAAATTTCAGAAACATTTGCCACCTGGGTTACCAGTGAAACCCCAAGAGCAATTAAATGAGGATAAAACCGGGTTTATAAAGGCAGGTCGGGTAACCATAACATCAACAGGGCCGTTAAAAACTACATCCTGTTGATCGCATCATACTCAAGCAATTCAATATCGGGGGTAATATAACCGGGCTTCAAAGGCTCTACTTTCATCAGGTCGGTACTCAGGTATTTTTTATTACTGTCGCAGAAAACAGTCACCACATTCATAGGCCTTGCAGATTGATGCTGCAACTGAATAGCACCAATAAGATTTGCTCCGGAAGAAATGCCTACAGCCAACCCCAATGTCCTGGCCAGTTTTATGCCATTAAAATAGAATCGCCATCAGATACTTTAATAACAGGGTCCATTTCGTCCAGCTTCACAATGGCCGGAATGAATTCATCTGATATGCCCTGGATGCGGTGTGACCCGACTTTGTAACCCGTAGAAAGTGTAGGAGATTCTTCAGGCTCCAATGGATGTATTTTTATATTGGGGTTCTTCAAACGCAGGTATTTTCCCACCCCCATGATGGTTCCACCGGTGCCAATACCGGCAACAAAGGCATCAGGATTAATGTCGATGGCCTGCAGTTGCATCCATATCTCTTTTGCCGTTGTTTTTTCATGTGCTTCGGCATTATAGATATTTTCAAATTGACGGGGCAAAAAAATGGAAGGGTTAGCTGCTGACATCTGTTCACTTAATGCAATACTGCCCAAAAAACCACCTTCTGCTTTCGACATCAATATCACTTCTGCCCCCAGGCTTTCTATGATATTGATCCTTTCCCTGCTCAGCCAATCCGGCATGATGATCTTTACATCATGCCCCAGGGCCTTACCAATGGCACTGAAAGAAATACCTGTATTTCCACTGGTGGCCTCAACAATAATATCATTGTGTTTTATTTTGCCCGACCGGTAGGCCTCCTGCAGTATGTACAATGCCATACGGTCCTTTATGCTGCCTGTAAGGTTATAGTGTTCGCATTTTACATATAACTTACCGGTAACATTTTTATAACGGTAAACGATCTCTATCATCGGTGTGTTACCGATGAGCCGCCAGAGGTGATTGAACTTATTTTCTAATTTTGTTTTCGTTCAATAAAACTAAAATAAATTGACCGCATTTTTTTTCAAACTGACCAATATCATAAATTTGCCACCGGTGATGGGCATCTGCATGGCGGATAGTAAGGTTACACTATAAGCCAAAGCGGCAACGGCAATATCAACAGCAGAAAAAAGGAAATGCATGTAATCACTTAAGCCTTATCGGCTATATAATAATGGAATACATTTTCCAAAACATATATTTCATCATAAATATTGAATGCGGCTAAGGTGTTTATCAATTTCTCTTTAACTTTTTCTTTTCCCGCATGATGGATGGCTTCGGCAGAAGGCCCGGCAGCCAGTATTCCCTTAAGTGCATCATCAAGCGAAGAAAAGTTCCAGGAACATTCAATAGTGCTTTTTTCTATTATTTTAAACCCGGCCACCGCAAGTATTTTTTCCACTTTACCCTCTTCCGAAAGTGCCAATGGGCCGGGGCCGCCGGCAACAGGCGCAGGTAAAAGGGACGCAACAGAAGCCAATACTTTCAGGGCCTCACATTCTGCTGCACTGCCCCAAATGCCGATGACCAGTTTTCCATCATCTTTCAATACTCTTTTTATTTCCTTTAATACGTTCAGTACATCTTCGGCATATTGAATGGAATTAAAACAGGTTACCAGGTCAAATCCATTATTATCAAAGGGCAGATATTCCATGTCCTGGTTCAACAGTGTTGCTGTTGGATTTCGTTGCCTGGCTATTCCTAATAATTCTCCCGATACATCAATACCGGTGATCGCAGCGCCCCTGGCATGAGCCATTTTAATGAACAGGCCCGATCCGCAACCAATATCCAAAACAGTATCTTTTACAGAAAGGTCTGATTTATTAATAATTTTTTTATAAACAGGAATAAATGTTATTTCCAGGTACAATGCCCAGTCTTCAGGGGCAGTACCCCATAATTCAACCTGCCTGTTTTTTGTAGCCATTTCTTATTTTTTAGTCTGCCGTCATCTTCTATTGTTAATGCAAAGATTTTGCAAATTGACATATTTAAATTTATTTCATTTAACAGAATAAATTTCACAAATTATTCTTAAAAACATCTGTTATAAGAGTCCGGGAAGGATGATACAAACACAAATAACACCAAAAAATAGAAATATTCATTTTTAAATTTTCTTTTTTAACCACTAATTAGTAACGGGTAAACACCGCTCTTTGATAGGGATAGCTTTTTACAAAACCAAACTAAGAATGGCTGTATCTGTATGTAACAATATCAAAAATCTTTTCTGCTTGCATTCCTTTCGATCTTTTATTCTAAATAGTATAATGGTTTTTAGTACCTGAATCTATTGCTCCATCGATAGAGCATCCCGATTTTAACCGGGGGGGACTGAGTTGGCGTCTTGGCAACTTCACTTTCTTATCAACATTTTACACAACTCCCTGTACTTCACAGTCCTGTTCCTACTATAGTCAGAAACTTTGGCACAGTTATTAGCATATACTTGATACAGTGATCATTAATACTCAGGATTTAGTCCCTTTTTGAATACGACAGCTAATATCAGATCTTTTTCTAAAGCAGAATAAGAACTAAATCTACAATTCCTCCGGATAGCCACACTTAATTTTACGGTTCAACGTTATATATTTGTACAGTTCAATCCTATTCAAAAACATAAAAATATTTTATGAACAGCATTAACCAGCAAAAAGAGCTTTTACTCATATTGCATTCAAGTTTTTTTTCAAAAGATTGGGTAAAAAAGAACCATGCTGAGGCCGACGGCTGGTTTTCCCAAAAGGAACAATTAAAAGATGCGTGCTGGAAGGGCCTGACCCCCGAAATACTTCCCGAATGTTTTGACAAAACCCCGGACAAGTTAACAACTCTTTGGGAAATTAATGATGCCAATACCTTTATTGATCTGGTGTTTTGTGAATATACCCAAAGAAAAGAAAAACAGTTCTCGTTGAATCCTTACATTTTTATGCAGGTGCAGGGATTTAATTAATTCAGTAATGAAATTTACTTTTGCCACAAGATTAAAATAAAAGCAGAAATAAAAAGAATGTTTGAACAACCGGAGTATCGTGGACACTGAACCGGACTTAACATTTTAAAAGAATTGGAATTATGGGCATCCAAATTACACTTTTCGGAATGCCTTTTTAGAAACAGGTAAAAAGCAACCGGAAGCAATCAGGTTGTATCATAAAGCCGGTTATACATCTTTATACTTTTAGCTGTTCATAAAATTTTCCTTCCTAATACCCTTATCTTGCCGGTAAGAACATATTAATTCTCTTTAGTTGATTTCCTGCTGTTAAAACAATTTATTTCAGATGGCACACTGCAGGTCGTATCCCGGCCGTGTTAAAAAAGTATCCTGTTTAACTATAAACATTTTTTTTAATAAAAATGTTAAACACTTTTTTAACCAATTAATTTATCTTAAAAAACCTTAAACATTTTATCCTTCCCGGTGTTTAAGAAAAAAACAAAATAATTTTTATGAAAAGAAACATTCTCTCATTGCTTGCAATAGCAGTATTAAGCACATTTGCATTAACATCATGCAATAATGGCGAAACTAAAACAGCCGAAACACCAACTACAGATTCTGTTAAAGAAGAAGTAATGGCACCCGTTGCTCCAAAAGATATTGTTGATGTAGCCATCGGATCACCCGATCACACAACATTGGTTGCAGCAGTTACCGCTGCAGGTTTAGTAGAAACACTAAAAGGTTCAGGCCCGTTTACCGTTTTTGCTCCAACAAACGCTGCCTTCAGTGCTTTGCCGGCTGGAACAGTGGATGGTTTATTAAAACCTGAAAGCAAGGCTGCATTAACCAACATTCTGACGTACCATGTAGTTGCCGGTGCAGTAAAAGCCGCTGACCTGAAAGACGGACAGAAAGTTAAAACTTTACAGGGTGAAGAACTTACCGTTTCAATTAAAGATGGTAAAGTTATGATCAATGGTGCAAATGTAACAGCTGCGGATCTTTCCGGTTCCAATGGAGTGGTTCATGTTATTGATGCCGTTTTGATGCCAAAAAAATAGTTTCCTTTTTTATTGAAATTCAATATCTAAATACAGGGAGTGGTTAAAGCCACTCCCTTATTATTTAATCCGGGAAAGCCCTGATTTTTCCAAATGGCTGCTATTTTTCACTGTCCAATGTTGGCCTCACCGTTTTGAAATGAAATGCAACAATCAAAACATATTTTTAATAAGAAAGAACTCTACAGCAGCAACTTTATTTATACCGGCATCCACTATCTTATATTTATTTTGATAAGAAAAGATGCCGTTCACTTCAAAGGCTTTTTCAACAATTGCTTTTAGTTGAATAAATTGCCGGGCATTGTTGGCATAAATGTTTACCAATGCATCATGTTTGATGTTGTTGTTATTAAAGCCGGTCTTGCTGATGAATTTATTTACCGCTTCATTTATACCCCCGGTTGTAACAGTATTGGTTGTAATGATCTTTTCCGGCCCCATAATGATCTCCGCAGATGAGGATGCCGTGTTTCTGCATTGGGGCGACAGCCCGCCAATTTCAACAGAAGCCGTACAATAGCCAGGCTCATTACCGGGGTCAACCGTTATCACTGAAGTGCCTTGTCCTGTAACAATAATACCGCTGCTGATGGTCCAGTTATACGTAATAGAAATATTTGCCCCCAACCCATTTACAGCAACACTGAATTGAAATATTTTACCGGTAACAACTTCCGCTGAGGGAGCAGTTACTGCAATGGAAGAAGGACAGTTTTGCGCCTGCACACTTAAAAATGCCAAAACAAAAAATACTATAAGCCTTAGTTCTTTCATAACTTCTTTTTTATAGTATAATAATACAAAGTTTTCAGCAAAATAAAAATACCCAGTGGTACTGATTTTGTCCTGCCACTGTAGTTCACTTCCCTGTAAACCCATCGCCTTTACTTAGCAAGTCTTTCCTGCCCGGTTAAATGAATCCCATTATATCCCTGGGTTATTCCGGAACCTGCACGCTGTTATTCTGTCTTCAAAAATAAATATTGTTTACATTTATTAAATGAACGGCACAGCATCAACAAAGAAATGTAAGGAGGCCTGTTGTTTATTTTTTACACCGGGTATTATTTACTTAAAATTTTTCTTAGTAACATCTTTTTTATCAGCTATATCCTTTTTTTCAAAAGCACAGTTGCTCACTGGCTTTACAGCATCCGGAGGATTTAATGAACAGGAAATGATCATAAAAGACCAGTGGAAAAATGTAATAGCAAACATCAATGCCCCGTTACAATTTAACACTAATGGAAAGACTTTTCTGATCTTTTATGCTTTACCAAATGGCAACAGTATTGAATGGACAAAGGGGAAAAAAATGAAGCCCGGTGATGACTGGCATTACAACATACAGCATATAGCCGCACAAACCAGGTATGTAAGAGATCTCGATAAAAAAAACACATACATCATTGTGTATGTAATGACAGAACAAAAAAGCTGGCCCGCCTGGAAACGCACGGTTCCAAACTCAATACCCCTGATCAAAAATATTATCGACAGCATAACCGGAATTTTCAGGGATGAAGACCCTAAAATAATTTTAAACGGACACAGCGGCGGGGGCAGTTTTATTTTCGGATTTATCGATGCTGCAGAAGAAATCCCAAATAACATTGAACGAATAGCTTTCCTGGATAGTGATTACGGGTACGATGACAGCCTGCATAAAAATAAATTAATAAAATGGCTGAATCAAAATACCACAACTAAACTGTTCGTGCTTGCCTATAATGACAGTGTGGTGGTCTTTAATGGTAAACCTTTGGTAAGTCCTGCCGGAGGCACCTGGTACAGAAGCCGGCAGATGCAAAAAGGACTTTCTGCATCATTTCATTTTTCTACTGTTGCTGATACCGCATTTATTAAGCATGACGCATTACATGGAAGGATAAAATTTATACTGAAAGAAAACCCCGGAAGGCTTATTTATCACACGGAACAGGTGGAAAAGAACGGATTCATACTGTCGCTGCTTTCAGCTACAAAATTTGATAAAAGAAAGTACTTTACTTATTTTGGTGAAAAAGTTTATGAAAAGTATATAAATGATTAAGCCATTTTTTATAGCAGCCTGTTTTATTACAGGTTTTGTTGCCTGCAGCAGCGGAAGGATATTTTATCTGCAAGTTCCTTCTCCAACAACACAAAGAACAAGCGGCACTGATTTTTATAAAACAGTGGCGGCATGGAAATGGGCAGCCAGGGATTCATTGGCCGTGCAGGAAATATTATCAGGTAATACTCCTTCCTTCATACAACATTTTGTTCGGGTTACATCCAAAATTACAGACAGTATGGGTGCAGTTCATCATGCTGTTTTTTTTGTATCGCCTGATTATCTTTCCATTGGTACAGATAAAGATTGGGCAAGGATACCATTAACACCAATGGCAGCACAAAAAATTGCAGACCGCTTTAACTGCTTCCTGCCCACCCGGAAAATCGTTGACCTTATATATCAACAGGCAAAGGTAAAACTGGAACCTTTACCTATGTATGCCTATAGGGACAGCAGTGTAACCATGTGGCAGCACCATTTAATGATTGAAGCGCAGCGAAAAGAAAGGAAAGGTTTAATTGCAGGCATAAAAAAAGATATTGTGATCTCTGCAAAAATTTCAAGGGATGCAAAGGCCGCCCGGGAGGCCATATACGGCTGGCATCAATTAAACGGCAAACCTATACAACCCTTGTACACCGGGCATATTAACTGGTGGGTTGATTATAGCCATGGGATACGGTTAGTCTATAATAAAATTAAAGTGGATGGAATAGAAATGGATTACACATACGTATTCCAGCATCCCCTTTATCAAAAATTACTTTGTGACGAGGACTTTTGTGATTTTTTCAAATACCCCTATTAAATAAGAACTCCCGGAGTTTGAAAAAAGCCCCTTTTATTATGTTATCCATTTGAAAATATACCCTACAGAAGGTATTTATGAGTATCCTATTAAACAGTACTTTTAAAAAAAATAAACGATGAAAAAAATCATTTCGTCAGCCATCCTGTTATTTTTTGTACAATATGGCCTGGCCCAGGTAACTTATTACAAGGGTGAATGGACGGTTAAAAATAAAAAAGACTTATTTACCTGCCTGTGTAAAATTGATTTTCAAAAGGATGGAACGGTCAACGGTGAGTTTATATGGAAATATATTTCGATTGACGGTGGCCATGCAGAATTAGTGGAAATGTATAAAGGGAAAATAAATAAAATGGGAATAGAATTTACAGAAGGTAATTATTATGCCGGCACAGGCGATATATACCTGGAAACAAAGAAACTGGCTGACCCAGACAGGATATTGGGATCAACAAAATATTTCATCAAGATTTCGGCAGATAAGAAAGCATTATACGGAACCACTACCAATCTTAACGGCGAAGACCCCGGCCTTATATATGCGGTAAAAATGAATTCATCTGCAGCTAAAGAATTTTCCGGGTTAAAAAGCAAAATTTTATCAGAGTAAAGAGTTTGTAAACAGTTCAACTTTTATTTATGTAAATTTGATAAATCATGAGATCAAAACGCATTATACTGATAGTTACTGCATTTTCTTTCATGTCTTCTGTGAAAGCACAGAATACAAAAGCGGATTCAACTGCCCTTGCCGGCACATTAACAACATTGCTTACGATCTGTAAAAGCGTTGATTTTGGCGATCCTAAAACATCAGAGCTGGGCATGTTTTACAAAGCCGCTCCCTATATTGTTTACCGGGGTGATGATAAAAAAAGGGCATGGAAGGTTTTTGCAAACTACAGTAATGAAGAAGAAAAAAAAGGGGTGGATGCTGTTTGTACCCGTATCAATGAAACGGTAAACCGGGACAGCAGTTATAAGATCATAAAATACTTTACCGAAAAAGAGTCGGAAGGCACCTGGCACATACTTATGTTAAGCTACACCAAAAAGGGAACTGAAAAACGAATCGCTTTTGCTTTTTTAAAGATCGGCACCCGCTTTGGCCTTGGGGACATAGATTAACTATTAATTTCGTGTTTTTTATTAATTCCCTAATGCAGGATATACCATTCAAATTAGTTTTTTGGTAATTTAGCCATATGAAAATGAACCGTATTATCACTTCACTGGTAACCATCTCTGTATGTATCAACATTTCTTTTGCACAGGTTACAAAAGATGCAAAAGCACTTTATGACCAGGGCCTTAAACTAAAAGAAGAAAATAAATCAACAGAAGCCTTAGAAAAATTCAGGCAGTCCATTTCGCTCAATACGAATTATACCGAGGCGCTTTACCAGGCCGGCTGGTGCCAGAATGACCTGAAAAACTACAGCAGCGCTATTGATTACCTTCGTAAAGCAAGAGAAGTATGGAGCCTTATTCCAAAAGTACATTTTGAACTGGGATACGCCTTTGAAAAGTCCGGTATCACCGACTCCGCCATAAAAACATATAACCGTTGTATTGATCTGAAACCCGACTATGCCAATGCTTATAAACAATTAGGTTATATAGCATATAACAATAACGATTATGCCCTTGCCCTTTTACAATTTAAGAAATATGAAGAAGCCGCTGCATCAGGGATAAGTGATTATTTATACTGGTACCGCAAAGGCTATTCGAAAAATGCGCTTAAGGATTATAACGGAGCTATGGTTACGCTGCGAAAGTCGCTGGAATATAAACCGGATTATATTAATACACACCTGGAACTTGGTTTTGCAGCTACTAAATTAGAACTGAATGATATAGCCCTTGGCCATTTTAAAGCAGCTATTGAGATCGACCCTAAAAATTATAAACCATATAATGGTATTGGGGAAGTGTACCGGGATAATAAGAAAGATATGAATGAAGCCATGGCGTGGTACCGGAAAACACTGGCCATAAACCCAATGGAAAGAAAAGCGAATTTTGGTATGGGATACTGTTTCAACTCATTACTAAAATACAGTGAAGCCATTGACCATCTTAAAAAAGCCGTGGAGGCAGAACCTAATTATACAACGGCTTATGTAGAGTTGGGATATAGTTATTTTAAGAGCGGGAAAGAAACAGATGCGGTTCTTCAATTTAATAAAGCGATCAGCCTGAATCCTAAAAACGAGAACGCCCGTTATTACGCCTGCCAGCTCTACATTAAACAGAAAAATAAAATAATGGCTCAGAAAATGCTGAATGAGTTAAAAGAATTATCCTCCAGGCATGTAACCACATTACAGTCAAAAGTAGATGCACTTTGATAATATAGCCGATCAGCCAGTCTTCCATTAATAAAAACGATTTACTTTCAATGCAGGCTGCTTTAATATCACCTGATATTTATGCCGTTAATGAAAATTTAACAATAAACATTTCTACTCTTATCAATGCTGGCATAATTTTTTCAATCTTTGCACAAAACAATAACGGTTGAAAAGAACTTTATCCATCCTTTTACTCAGTATATCTTTTACATCAAAAGCTCAGAAGGTAGAGGACATTTATGTAAACCTGTACACCGACAGTTTAAAAAAAGGAACATTTAACTACATTAATATTGACGGCCGGTTATCAAACGGTAAATACCTGCCGCTGGACAGTACACATATTATCTTTTGGGCATCTGCAGGTAAATTCAGTGGTAACAGTTTATGGATTGATCCGGATTTTGCGGCAGAAAAAGTTGACGTTAAAGTTACGTTTAGGAATAATCCCGGGCTGTTTAAGGAGTTTAGTATCTATATAAAAAAGAAACCCGATCCCGAATTGAAAACAAAGGAGGAATTGTTGAAGAACCCCGGAAATAAACATAAAAAGGCTAAAAAATAATTACAAACCACAAACAACAAAATGCCCGGTGAATCTGTAAGACCTGCCGGGCATTCTTTTTTCATTGGTCAACATTTCTCCTAAAAAAAACATTTACAAAAAGGAATTTTATGCAAACTTCTTAGCATCTTCTAAAAACTTAGCCAGTCCAATATCTGTTAAAGGATGTTTTAATAATCCCAAAATAGAATCAAGTGGGCAGGTACAAACATCAGCTCCGGCTTCAGCACAACTTATAATATGATTAGGATTGCGTATGGATGCGGCCAAAATTTC
>JANOGE010000113.1:0-3567 GCA_031414035.1 Chitinophagaceae bacterium
CGGGTGGCGAAACCCCCGCCCGCCTCCTGGATCAGGATCACGTCGCCCACGGCGAAATCAAGGGTGGTCATGACGTGGGCGTGTCCGCATTACCCAACCGATGCATGTAATAGGATCGTAAAATAATAAGACTATACCTCAGTTCGGGTAATAAACCTGAACGGTCTATCAGGCCAAAATCTCCTGCAGGTGATAGGGTCTCAATGAATTTCTCAAATAGGCGAAGCCCTCACCAAAATCACGAATAACTGAAGAGCAGTTGCCGAATATTGATTTACCTGGCAGCATAAATAAATTACACTGTTCAATTGTACTTATCCACAATCATTTTTTATTACCGCCTAAATATGGTTAACTTTAAATCACTCAATCATCATTTAAAATACTGCTTATGTCAAAGCGCTGGAGCCGCCGTGATGCTATCCGGGCACTGGGTTTATCTTTGGGAACCACAGCCATTCCCTTTTCATCCTGGGCCGTTGATGAAAATAAACATCCTATTTTATTACCCGACAAAAAAATATATGTAGATAAACCTGTTACTGCCATTACCTGCGGAGCCGGTGCCAGGGGCAACGTGTATGGTAATTATGCAGTGAAATATCCCGAACAGCTGGATATCGTTAGTGTGGCAGAACCCATTGCACTGCGTAATGAACGCTATACCAAAAAACACAACATAAAAGAGGAAAACCGGTTTAACACCTGGGAAGATGTTTTTAAAAAACCAAAATTTGCAGATGCCATCATCATCACCACCCCCGATAACCTCCACTATGGCCCATGCATGAAGGCCTTGGAAATGGGGTATGATGTGTTGCTGGAAAAACCCATATCGCCCAGCGAAAAAGAATGCCGGGATATTTTAGCGCTTTCAAAAAAGACAGGGAGGATCGTTGCTGTTTGCCATGTACTGCGGTATGCACCTTATTTTGTTAAACTAAAAGAGATCATGCAAAGCGGTGTGCTGGGCGAAGTGGTCAGCATACAACACATGGAGCCGATAGAACACATACATATGAGCCACTCTTATGTACGTGGCAATTGGCACAACAGTAAACAAACCACACCTATCATTTTAGCTAAATCATGTCACGACCTTGATATTTTAAGATGGATGGTAAATAAACCCTGTACACATATACAGGCCTTTGGAAGCCTGCAATGGTTTACCAAAAAAAATGCACCGGTTGGAAGTACGGCCCGATGCACTGATGGTTGTGCGGTAGAACAAAAATGCCCTTACTCAGCACTGGATATTTATTACCGTAAAAGAGGCTGGAATTATGTTTTTGATCTCCCGGAGGATAAAGATAAGCAGGCAGCCTTTGTTTTGGAACAATTAAAAACAACGAACTATGGCCGTTGTGTTTACCAGATGGAAAATGATCAGCCGGATCATTATACCACAAACATTTTATTTGAAGGAGGCCTTACTGCTGCATTTTCTATGGAAGCTTTTACTTCTTACGATGGAAGGAGGACCAGGGTGATGGGAAGCCTGGGCGATGTAGTGGGTGATATGACCTCTTTTACCATGACGGATTTTTTATCCGGTAAAAAACGGAATGGAAACAGGAATCAGACGGGCATGGTGGCGGCGACTGGCGGTTAGTGACCGATTGGATAAATGCAGTTTCGAACCATAACCCGGCATTGCTTACCTCAACCATAGATGCATCTATTGAAAGCCATGTAATGGGATTTATGGCTGAGCAAAGCAGGAAAACAAAGAAAGTGATGAACATAAAATTGTGATAAAGAATTAAAATATGGCCCGAAACCGGGATTCCGCTCTGCCGGAAATGAATTTTTTTTAGGAAGGAGACCAGGTTAATGCTGATGCACATATCGCTGACTCAGCAGCGAATTAATGATCAGCATTAAGGATATTTCCATTTTCTTTTTTCGTGTTTTTTTTGTGGTAAATTTCATTGACTTGTAAAATGCTGTTGGTTATACACCTGTTTTCAACAATTAATTTAGCAATAAATAATAAATAAAGAAAATAAAAAAATAATTTGGATTATTAAAAATAAATACATAATCTTTACTAACAAATCTCGATTCCACAACTAAATACTATCCGAGCCTTAGAATACCATCAATTCATTTATTGTATTCACCTCTAATTACTTCAAGAAACAATTGATATTTTATTTTTAATTAAAGTGACGTTGTATAGAAATGAACACTATCAACTCCGCTCAGGTATTGTATTGTTTAAACTTAAAGTTACTGTGGGCCCGCTGTTTCGGAGTATTTTTTTTAATATCTTTTTAGTATAGTTTCAATCCTCTGTCCTTTTATAAATTCTTATTGCAAATATTTAAGACCGGTAAGTAATATGGAAGTCAACTGCGTTTATATTATAAGAAATTTTTTTTCAACTACTGTATATTTTTATTTTACCGGTTTCTTTTGGAAAAAACCAGGTTTAAGGGGTACTGCAATATTCCATCAAAAGAAAAAGATACCCGGGTACGCCCGTTTACCTGCAGAAAATTTGAAATACCCATCAGATATTTAAACATTTGAAATAATAAAACCTAACAAACATGAAAAAGTACATCAAAACGCTCATTTTTATTTTTATCACATGTATTGCCATACATGCCAGGGTAAATGCACAAACAACATGGCATCTTTCGCAATCGGTAGGTAATGTTGATTTTTATTACAGTATAACCACCTGCAATGATGATTCGGTCGTATTCCTGAAATTCGTGAACAACAACAGCGGGAACGTAGCCATCACCTGGAAAGAGGTATTTGACACGCAATATGAATCAGGAGTAACCGGTTTTTTTGGGCCAAAGCAAATGACACTTCCTCCGGGAATAACAGAACAGTCCAGCTGTTCGGCTACGACCTGTACCAATTGCCTTATTACGAAGGATAAAGTAAATCCCGGTTATAGAGCTAATATATATAGTTTCAGTTTTGCAGACATTTCGGTAAACTGATGAATATATTAAACCAAATTAAAAAATTAACTTTTTAAAATTACTGTTATGATAAATATATTAAAAACCGCAGCCGGGAAGATCAAGACCGGTTTGATTTTAATGACAATCTGTTTCGGTCTTGTGTTTTCCGCTTCCGCACAGGACAGTAAGGGTACTGATTTCTGGGTAATGTTTAACACAAACTATACCGGGGGAGCCGCACTTACCTTATTCATCACTTCGTCGGTAAATACTTCAGGTACGGTTTCAAGCCCTGCTTTTGCATCCATTCCTTTTACGGTAACGGCTAATACGGTAACTCCAGTTGCGATTCCCACCGCACTTTCGGCACATACCAGTGATGTTGTGGATAATAAGGGTATTCATGTTACATCCCTGCAGGAAGTAACTGTTTACGGACTTAACCGAATAGCTTTTACCACAGATGCTTACCTGGCATTTCCAACAGATGCTTTAGGTACAAATTACCGGATACTTTCTTATCAAAATGCCTTTTCATCTACCGCTGCAGCCACTGAATTTGGAGTGGTTGGTACGGTAAACGGTACAGTGGTTACGATTACACCCAGTGTTACCACTGGCGTAAGAACTGCCGGGG
>JANOGE010000114.1:0-31458 GCA_031414035.1 Chitinophagaceae bacterium
TAACGATTGCTTTGAAAGAAGTTTAAACGGAAAGGCAATTGATACAGCCGGAAAAGAGATGCAGGCCATTACAGCATACATAAAATTTTTAGGAACAAATGTAGAGAAAGGGAAAAAAGCAGCGGGTTCAGGCTTTAAAGACCTTGCATTTCTGGATCGTGCCGCAGACCCCGAAAAAGGAAAGGATGTTTATACTGCTAAGTGCCAAAGCTGTCATCAGCAAAATGGCGAAGGCGTTTTTAATACAGATAAAACAGAATATACCTATCCGGCTTTATGGGGCAGTAACAGTTTTAATGATGGAGCCGGTTTATACCGGATCAGCAACTTTGCAAAATATGTAAAGTATAATATGCCGCAGGGGGTAACCCACCTGAGCACACAACTTACAGATGAAGAGGCCTGGGATGTTGCAGCATATATTATCTCACAAACAAGGCCTCATATT
Source organism: Chitinophagaceae bacterium (assembly GCA_031414035.1). Lineage (GTDB taxonomy): Bacteria > Bacteroidota > Bacteroidia > Chitinophagales > Chitinophagaceae > Ferruginibacter. The sequence continues at coordinate 449 of JANOGE010000114.1, forward strand.
AATACCCCAAAAGACTGGCCCGATATTTCAAAGAAACCGGTTGATCATCCCTTTGGGCCTTATGCAGATGCATTTACTGAAAAACAACACAAGTATGGCCCGTTTAAACCCATTGCAGAAGAACAAAAGAAAAAAGAAGAATCAGTTAAACAAAAGGTAACCTCAGTAGTAAAAAATTAAAACCGGCCACATGAAAAATAACAGAAGGGATTTTATAAAAAAAATGGGTACGCTGGGTGGCGCAGGGATGTTGGCTTCTTCACCCATTATTGCTGTTGTTGGTTCGACAGAAAATTCAAAAGCAGATTCTAAATCTCAGGCTGGTGAAAAACCTTTTACCATTTCTATTTTACAAACAACCGATGTGCATTGCCAGGTACACCCACATGATGAATTGTTCTGGGAAAATGATAAAGCTGTTTTTCGTAAAACGGGTGGTTATGCACATTTAGCAACATATTTACAAAAAGAAAGAACAAAAAATCTTGATACTTTTTTAATTGATACCGGCGATATGTTCCAGGGCAGTGAGCTGTCTGTAAAAACAACCGGCAAGGCCATGGTACCTATCTTAAATGCATTGGGTTACGATCTTTATCTTCCCGGGAACTGGGAAGTTATTTATTACAAAAAAGCCATGCAAACATTATTGGGTTCATTAAATGCACCAAAGGTTTGTGCCAATATGTATCATGACCTGGGAGAAGGAGAAAAAGGAGAACTGATCTTTCCGCCATATTATATCTGGAACATTAAAGGGGTAAAGATCGGGTTTATCGGATACACCGATCCATTGGTTCCGTTACGCCAATCACCTAACTACAGCAAAGGGATCATTTACACAAAGCCAGAAGAAAATCTGCCACACTATGTTGATGTGTTGCGTAACCAGGAACAATGTGCTTATGTTTTAATTGTTGCGCATTTAGGTTTATCCCAGCAAATTCATTTGGCAAATGCAGAAGAATGCAAAGGGGTGGATTATATTCTTGGAGGTGATACACATGAAAGGGTTCGTAAACCAATTCAGTGCAAATACAGTAAGGTAGTTGAGCCCGGAGCTTTTGGTTCCTTTGTAGGCAAACTCGATCTTACCATTCAAAATGGTAAAGTAATAAAAGACAATTACGAATTGGTGGAAATAAAACCGAACAGATTCAAAGCATCAAAAGAAATTGCTGCCCTGATCAAAAATAATGAAAAGCCGTTTGAAAAAGATATATACAATGTTGCGGGTTACAGTACTATTCCTTTGTACAGGTACTTTGTTGTTGAAAACCCGATCGACACGATGATACTGGATGCCCTGAAATGGAAAGTTCCTGATATGGATATTGTATTGTCTAATGGATTTCGTTTTTGTCCGCCACGCACAACACCCGATCATACCGGCAACATTCCCATTACCGACGGATTTATTTATGATATGTTCCCGGTGGATAGTACGGTGAGAACCGGTTCAGTAACTGGTAAACAAATCCGGGAATGGCTTGAAAAAGAAATGCATAATGTATTTGCCAAAGATGCATCGGAACGGTTTGGTGGCTGGGTAATTAAGTTTAAGGGAATGAAAGTAACCTTTAATGCTTTTGGTGAAAAAGGAGAAAGGGTACAGACCATAACCGTTGGAAATACAGCACTTGACCTGGATAAAATGTATAAGATATGTGCCTGTGAAAGAGATGGTGACCCCGGTGATATACTTTGCAGGATGAGAAATGTAGCCAATGCAAATAATACGCATCATACTTTGCATTCTGTGATGAGGGATTACCTGGCAACCAATTCACCGGTTACACCTACGCCTCCGGAAAATGCAGATATCCTGGATGCCCCACAAACATTACTTACGCAGGTGACAGGGGTGGAATACCAGTTTCAATGATAAAAATTAAACACATGAAAAAAATAATTTTAGCACTATTGACTTTTGTAATGGTAAATACAATTGTCATTCAAAAAGCTGCAGGCCAGGGTTCTGTGAACGGATCAGCATCCAAAGAAAATAATCAGCATAAGATTATTTTTCAGCTTAGCATCGATGACAGCCTTGCCCACAAAGCGCTGATGAAGCAGTTGAATAATATTACAACGGTAGCGCCCGGTACAAAAATAGAAGTGGTATGTCATGGTCCGGGCTTAAACATGCTGGTACTGGGTAAAACGACAGTGCAGGAAAAGATACTTCAAATGAAAATGAAAGGCGTTGAATTTGTGGCCTGCGAATTTTCAATGAGTGAAAGAAATGTCCCCAAAGAAAAAATTATACCCGAAGCCGGTTTTGTAAAGGCAGGCATTATTGAAATTGTAACGAAGCAGGAACAGGGCTGGAGTTATATTAAATCAGGATTTTAAGTTCCATAAAATTTATTGTAAGATGAAAAAAATACTGGCAGCATCATTGATGTTGCTTGCAGGAAATATTGTATCAGCACAACACCAGGAAGTTTCTGAAAAACCTGACATGTATAAAGGCAAACAGGTTCAAACAGTGGATACTACTTCGTTATTATCAGCTTTTAAAAGGGGGCATGTTAATGGCCATTTCAGGTATTTTTTTATGGTCACTGATAATAAAGCCGGCCTTACCGATTATTATGCCAATGCAGCTGGCGGCGGTATACGGTATGAAACTGCAGGATTTCATGGCTTTCAGTTTGCTGTAAGTGGCTTTTATACTTTTAATATCGGGTCGTCCGATCTTACAAAAGCAGATTCAACAACCGGGCAATATAACCGCTATGAAATTGCACTGTTTGATGTGAATGATCCTAATAATAAAAAAGATATAGACCGGCTGGAGGAATTCTATTTAAAATACCATCATAAAAATGCTTCTGTCATTTTTGGCAGGCAGTTACTGAATACGCCATTCATTAATTTACAGGATGGCAGAATGAGGCCAACAGGTGTGGAAGGGATCTGGATGGAATACAATGATGCAAAAAAAATAAAAGCAGAAGGGGGTTTGCTCTATGCTGTTTCTCCCAGGGGTACTACCAAATGGTATGATATCGGGGAGTCATTGGGTGTATACCCATCGGGGGTAAATGTGGATGGTACAAAATCGCTGTACAATAATAATATCAACAGTAAAGTGGTTGCCTTAATCGGAATAAATTTTAAGGCGGGGAAAGATCTAAAATTGCAGGCATGGAATGTGTATACAGATAATGTCTTTAATACTGCCATGCTGCAGGCCGACCTGCTGTTACTCCAAAAAAACAACAGTTCTTTTTTTGCAGCAGCCCAATTTATAAAACAGGATGCCATTAACAATGGAGGAAATGCAGATGCTGCAAGAACCTATTTTGAAAAGGTAGGAAGATCAATCAGCTTTGGAGCAAAAGCCGGCTGGAAAATTAAAACCTGGGAAACCAGTATCAACTATAACCGCATTACAAGCCACGGCCGTTATTTAATGCCCCGTGAATGGGGACGGGAACCTTTCTTTACATTTTTACCCCGTGAACGTAATGAAGGCTTTGGAGATGTACATGCCCTGATGGCAAAAGTTAATTACAATATTCCAAAAGCAAGGGTAAAAACATCTTTGGCTGCAGGGTATTATAAATTACCTGATGTAAAAAATTACCGGTTAAACAAGTATGGCTTACCTTCATACACGCAGGCGAATGCAGATATCAGGTATTTTTTTTCAAGGATATTAAAGGGACTTGAAGCCCAGTTATTAATAGTTTGGAAAATGAATACCGGGGAAATATACAATAACAAACGATATGAGTTTAACAAAGTGAATATGATGCAGTATAATTTTGTTTTAAATTATCATTTTTAATCATGATGAATATAGATAACCTCAAACATATTTTTGAACCAAAATTATTGCAGGAAATTCAGCAGTTTGGCGTCATTCAGCATTTTAAAGAAGGTGACCTTATTATGGATTACGGTAAATATATCCGGATGATGCCTATAATTTTAAACGGAACAATAAAGGTGTACAGGTTAGATGAAGAGGGCCATGAAATATTATTGTATTATTTATCCAGCAGTGAAAGTTGCTCCATGGCATACAGTTGCTGCATTGAAGCAAAAAAGAGTGAAGTAAAAGCGATTGCAGAAGATGAAGTGGAACTGATAGCCATACCACATATTAAACTGGATGAATGGCTTTGTACTTACCCCAGCTGGAAAAATTACATTATGCGTAGTTTTAATGAACGTTTTATTGAGTTATTAAAATCAATTGAAAGTATTGCCTTTCATAAGTTAGATGAGCGGCTGATAGAATATTTAAAAGGAAAGCAACGTATAACCGGTTCCAGCGTAATAAAGGCTTCCCATCATCTTATTGCAGATGAATTGGCTACATCAAGAGTTGTAATATCCAGGTTACTGAAACAGCTGGAAAACAGTAAGAAGATCATCCTGTACCGGAACGAAATAAAATTATTGTCTTCATTTGTTTAGCAAAATTCAATAAAACATTTTTCTGCCAGATAAAGAATTTAAGTATCTTGATAGAAACTGAATATAAGTTGATATCTGTATTTAAAATTCTTCAATATGCCTTTCAGGAAAATTCCTTTTTTTAATACAACACGGACGACCGTCATTACAGCATTTTTGGCCATAGCTATTGCCATTTTGGCTTTGGCAGGTTGGATATTTAACCTTCAAATACTACGGCTCTATAATCACAACCTTGATAGTATGAATGTAATTGCGGCACTGGGAATAATTTTTTCTGCCGTCTCACTTTTATTATTTGCATCCGGCAAAAACAGTCGCCTGGCCTTATTTCTTGGATTTATTGTTTTTTTACTGGGCACTGTTTCGCTGAGCCAATACCTTTTTCGCCGGAATACACCTATCGATGATTTGTTTTTTTTAGATAAAAAGACTGTTGCAGATAATTTTCCGGTCCAAATGACCGAAATAACGGCTATTGCCTTTATAGTACTTGGTATATCGCTCCTTTTTTATCCGGTTAATAAAAGGCACCTGCAACGAATTTCAGAATTTTCTGCAATACTGGTTTTGATTACTTCATTTACATTCTTTACAGCTTACTTATACAGCGCCAGCCCGTTTTTTAAAACAGAACAGTTTATTTCTGATTCCCTCCCTGCTATTTTTTCCGGCATGCTGCTTTCTGTGGGTATCCTTTTTTCCAGGCCGGATAATGGATTTTTGGCCGCTTTTCATAAAAAAACCCTGGCTGCAAGAGTAGGCGTAAAAGGAATTTTCATCATTATTACAACCCTTGTTTTATTAGGTTGGTTGTGCCTGAAAGGCGAAGAGGCGGGACTTTATAATAATACCATGAGTTTAGCCATCAGGATAATCATCTATACCATCATCTTCTTTATTGTTACCCAGTCATCTACCAAAAGCCTTAATAAGGCTGAAGAGGAATTGCGAAATAGTGAGGCACTATACCGTTCTCTGGTTGAACAGGCATCGGATGGTATTCTTGTCACCGACATGCAGGGAAAGATCATTAATGTTAATCCCGGTCTTTGCAGCATGTTTGGATATACCATGGAAGAAGGATTACAAAAAAACATTAGTTTTTTTCTGGACCCCGAAAACCTGGGGCTGCAGCCTTTAGGTTATCATTTGCTTAAGGATGACCAGTCTCATTTAACAGAAAGGCTGGCCGTACATAAGAATGGGACAAGGTTTGATATAGAGTTGAATACAAAACTGATCGGGGATAATAAAGAGTTGTCAATCATCAGGAAAATAAGTGAACGTAAAAAAGCTGAAGATAAAATAAGGGAGAGTGAAATGAAGTACCGCACCCTGATGCAGCAGGCAGGCGATGCCATTTTATTATTCGGGGGTTCAGGTCACCTTTTTGAGGCAAATCAAAGTGCCAGGCAGTTATTGGGTTATAGTATTGATGAATATGAAAAAATGTCGCTGAAGGATTTATTTATTGAAGAAGACCTTAAAAAAAACCCTTTCCAGCTTGACAGGTTAAATAAAGGCGAGTCAACGATCAGCAGGCGAAGGATGAAAAAAAAGGACGGCACAATCATTGAAACCGAGATACATGCCAAGAAACTTTTCGATGGGCGTTATCTGGGTGTGGCAAGAGACCTTACGGAGCGGATAAAAGCAGAAGAACTGATTATTAAAGAAAGAGATCTTTCCAACTCAATTATTAACAGCCTTCCCGGCGTATTTTATTTACAGGATTATACAGGCAAATACCTGCGGTGGAACAATGCGTTTGAAACGGTATCAGGTTATACTGCCGGGGAAATAAAGTTACTGGACCCATTAAAATTTTTTGAAGGGGAAGAAAGATCGACTATTATAAATAAAATTGGAGAAGTATTAGCTAAAGGATCGGCAGAAATGGAAACCATTATTGTAACCAAAACCGGTAAACAGATACCGTATTATTTAACCGGGCATTTGATACAATATGAAGACAAGCCTTGTTTTATTGGAATAGGCTTTGATATTTCTGAACGCAAAAAAGCAGAAAATGAATTGAAAGAAAGTGAGGAAAAATTCAGAGCACTGGTACAACAGGCTGCCGAAGGAATATTTGTAGTTGACCAGGAAGGTAATTACCTGGAAGCCAACGAGAGTACAACAATAATAACAGGCTATTCGGCAGCTGAATTAAAAAAAATGAATGCGGCAGATATTATACCTGCAGAAGAATTACAAAGAAACCCCTTAAAACTTAAAGAAATTAAACAAGGGTCCCCTGTATTTATTGAAAGGATAATCAGGCGGAAAGACGGCGCCCTTATAAATGTTGAAATTAGTGCTAAACTAATGGACAATGGAAAAGTGATTTCTATTTTAAAGGACATAACAGACCAGCGAAGTGCTGAAAAGAAAATATGGCACCTGGCCAGCCTGGTGGATAATACGACCGATATCATCATATCGCACAATTTAAAGCTGGAGATCATAAGCTGGAACAAGTCGGCAGAAAAAATATATGAAGTGCCTGCTTCTGATGCTATTGGTAAATTGTTTAATGAAGTTGTTTCCGTTGAGTACCATAATTCTATTTCAAGAGAAGCCATATTGCAACAGGTTTTTAATAATGGCAGCTGCAACAGCGAAATACTCTTTATCAACGCTGCCGGTAAAAAAATATACCTGTCGGTAACAATAAGTAAATGGTACGATGCATCCAGCCAACATAAAGGATTTTTAAGTATAGCCCGGGAAAGTACCGAGGTATATAAGGCCCGTGAAAAGCTGGAAACGAGTGAACAGTTTTATAAGTCGCTGATACGTGACTCAATAGATGGAACCGTAGTGATGGATGAAAAAGGATATATTACTTATGCGGCTCCATCAATTACAAATGTGCTGGGCTATACAATGGAAGAAACACTGGGTAAACGGGCAGATGAGTTTATTTTTCCTGAGGATGTTGTTGCCGGTCATAAAATATTCTTTGATGAGATCAAAGGGAGATCCACATCCTGGTATCATGAAGTGAGGTATGTATCAAAGGATAATAGAGTGATCTGGATGATGATGAGGGCCCACAATATGTTGCACAACCCCCACGTGAAAGGTATAGCTGTTTATTTCACTGATATTACCAAAAAGAAATCAACCGAAATTGAATTGTACCAAAGTGAGGAAAGACTCAGGAATTCATTGCAGGAAGTCCGCCGGCTGTCAGAACATCTTCAGGATATACGGGAGGAAGAACGGATCAGCATTGCCCGGGAGATACATGATGAACTTGGGCAGCAGCTTACCGGGCTTAAAATGGATCTGCACTGGCTTACCCGAAAAATAAAAATTGAAGATGAAGAAGTAAATAATAAAATGGAACAAAGCTTAGCATTGATTAATGCAACCATTACATCCGTTAGAAAAATTGCTACAGCCCTCAGGCCCAGTATCCTGGATGACCTTGGCCTTATTGCAGCCCTGGAATGGCAGGGTGAAGAATTTGAAAAAAGATCGGGAACAAAAGTTAAATTTATTAATAAAGCAGCCGGTTTAACCTTAAAGCCTGAAGTAGCAACAGCCCTATTCAGAATATACCAGGAACTGCTGACAAATATTGCCCGTCATGCAAATGCAGGATTTGTAACCACAACATTATTACTTGATGAAAAAACACTGTATTTTAGTATTAAAGATAATGGTGAGGGGTTTGATAAAGAAATAATCAGCAACAAGAAGACCCTGGGATTAGTGGGGATAAAAGAACGTACCTTACTGATTGGAGGAACTTTTGAAATAAAAACAAAGCCGGGCATAGGAGTAGAGATCATTATTTCAATTCCGTTAAGCCTTGCAAAAGTATCAGAATAAAAAATCAGTTTATGTTAAAAATCTTAATTGCAGATGATCATACCATTGTACGTAAGGGACTAAAACAAATTTTACTTGATGAATTTTCAAACGCAAAAATTGATGAGGTGGCTGATGCTGAAGAATTGATCAAAAAAGTGATGATGGCCCAATGGGATGTAGTCATAAGCGATCTTTCCATGCCGGGCCGGAGTGGTTTAGATGCACTTCAACAGATAAAACTGAGTTTCCCGAACCTGCCCGTTTTGATTTTAAGCTTTTATCCCGAGGAACAATATGCTTTGCGGGTTTTAAAAGCAGGAGCCTCCGGTTATCTTAATAAGGATACCGCTCCCGATGAATTGGTGAATGCTATAAAAAAAGTGCTGTTGGGTAAAAAATATATTTCACATTCAATTGCTGAAAAGCTGGCCAATACATTTTCTTCTGATACAGGTACATATCCTCATGAGAATCTCAGTAACAGGGAATTTGATGTAATGAAACATTTGGCCAACGGGAAATCGGTTTCAGAAATTGCCGGAATTTTTTTATTAAGTGTTAATACTGTCAGCACCTACCGGGCCAGGGTTATGGCAAAAATGAATGTAAGGTCCAACGCTGCTCTTACGAAATATGCTATTGAAAATAAGCTAATTTAAAAAATTATTTTTGTAGTATCTGAACTACACGATTGAAATAGGTACAACTACATTTACTATTTTAGCAATATTATACCTTGCGTTTATAGTAATTATATGTCCTATGCATGAAATTACGTGGAAAGAATAATAACGGCAGATCTATTCCTTATTAAATTAGTGAACAATTTATCAGTTTGTATGCGAAAATAAACAATACCAATATTTTTACAGTAAACCTATATAACCGGCAGATCAGTTTATATTTAAATTAAAAAATTTTTTCCTTATTCCGGATTTGTTGGAGTCATTAAAAAAATAAGGATTAGAAAATATATTGTAACTATGATCAACCATGAATTTGTATTTGAGGCCTTTTAACTTAATGAAAAATCAACTTAACTGATTTTGTCCCAAATCCTGTAAATGCTTTTTTTAAGCATGATTAAATTAAACCGGAAAATTTTAATGAAGCATGCTTTATTGAAATTCCGGTTTTTTTATTAACCGTATATCCTTTCAAATGCGCCTTTATATTTTTCCATGATCACTTTCCGCTTTAATTTAAGGGTAGGTGTAAGTTCGCCACTGTCAATGGTCCATTCATTTGGTAACAATTCAAATTTTTTTATCTGTTCCACATGGTTAAAAAAGTTATTGAAAGAATCAACCAGTTCTTTGTATAGGTCTAATACTTTTGGATGATGGATAGCATCTTCAATAGTAGTAAATTTTATTCCTTTATGCTGCATCCACTCTTTTAAATTGGGGATTGACGGAACAATTAGAGCACCGACAAATTTTTGTTCGGCTCCAACAACCATCATTTGCTCTACAAATGGCGACTCTTTTAATTTATTTTCTATTGGCTGTGGTGCCACATATTTTCCACCGCTGGTTTTAAATAATTCCTTTTTCCGGTCAGTGATCTTTAAAAATTTCCCATCTTCAAAAACACCTATATCCCCGGTAAGAAGCCATCCATCAACAATCGTTTCAGCAGTAAGGTCGGGCCTTTTGTAATAACCCATCATTATACTCGGGCCTTTTACACAAATTTCGCCATCTGCTTCCAGTTTTACTTCCTGGCCCTCTATAACCAAACCTACTGTGCCAAATTTAGTACCACCCTTTCTTTGGCAGTTAACACTTATAACCGGGCTGTTTTCGGTAGGGCCATACCCTTCGTATATAGGAATTTTTGCAGCCGTAAAAATGCGGATAAGCCTTACCTGGCAGGCAGCACCACCTGTTACTATAAATTTTATATTACCACCAAGCGCCTCACGCCATTTACTGAAAATTAATTTATTGGCCATTTCCAGCTGAACCCTGTACCACAGACTTTTTGGTTTTATATTATCATACTCGTTGGCAAGTTTTACCGACCAGTCAAATAATTTCTTTTTAAAGCCCGTAAGTTCAGCGCCTTTTTCCATGATCTTTTCATAGGTCTTTTCCAGCAACCGGGGTACCGTTGCAAATAAAGTTGGCTTCACTTCTTTGAGATTTTCTGCAATGGTATCCAGGCTTTCAGCATAATAGATCGATATGCCGCTGCTTATATAAATGAGTGAGACCATTCTTTCAAAAATATGATTAAGCGGTAAAAAACTTAAAGCCCTGCCATTAACATCATCATTAAACGGAAAACTATTTTTTGAATTGATAACATTGGTGACAATATTGCGGTGGCTGAGCATTACGCCTTTAGGTGTGCCTGTAGTGCCTGAAGTATAAATTATAGTGGCACAGTGTTCGGCTGAAATACTATGCCTGATCTCTTCTAACCTTGTTGCATCGGCAGGTGATGAAGCTGGTAAAAGTGTTTTCCAGTGTTCCACACCGGGTAGTTCGTCAAAACTATATACATTTATTAAACTGGGCACCCGGCTTCGGATGTTATTTACTTTATCCAGTATCTCCTGCCCGCTTATGAAAACATATTTAACGGTAGCATCATTAAAAATAAATTCCAGTTCATTAATATTAGTGGTAGGATAAATGGGACAAATGGCAGCACCTACCTGCTGGCAGGCCATATCCAGCATTAACCATTCCGGCCGGTTTTTAGATATCAGTGCAATTTTATCCTGGTTTTCAATGGTCATGTCATTACCTGAAACACCCAGGTTTAAAAGTCCAATACTCAACCCGTCAATTGTTTCCTTCACTTCGGCAGTGCTGTAGTTTCTCCACTTCCCATTCTCTTTTCCGCTAAACATATCAGCCTTTGGAAATTTGTTTAACTGAAAATCTATGTAATCAAATATTCTTGATTTTTCATTCATAAGCAATCGTTGTTTTACAGGATAAATTATTTATTCTGGTTCTTCAGTTTTTCGTACTCCCGTTCAGCAAGCGTGTCCTTATCGGTTTTATAAGCCTTCATGAATTTAAAGACAAGGCCAATTCCCAATCCCAGCATTACCCATAAGGGCCATGGGGTTCCGCTGTTATGGCCATTGCGGCCTGCAGTAAAATACCAGATTGCCCAGCAAATAACCGTTATTACAACGAAGCCTAAAAGGCTATCCTGAAAATCAGCCCGGCGCCTGGCTAATTGCCATAGTTTTTCGTCCCGTTGTTCTTCCATAAAGATCTGATTTATGTAACAAGGTAATAAAAAATAATCATTTCCCTATCTTCAAAAAACGGGTTAATCATTAATGGACGCGGCGTTTAATGGTAGTACTGGCCGGAAGGAATTTTGAATACCCGGCTTTTTTGAAAACGGGTGAGTTCATTATATTCCTCGCTATGTGCAACCGTCCAGTTTTGATAAGCCGGTAAATTTTGTGCGGTGGCAAATATCCACTGGTTGTAGGCATCAAACAAGCCATTTTGCAATAACTGGCGTTGAAGGTCAAAAAGTTTATACGGAAATTTAATTGCAAAGTTAGCATGCCAATCCAGAATAAAACGGGTCCTGATCATCGTTAAGGTTTCTGCATTGATACCCGAAGCTGCCAATGAACTTTGTTTATTCATCGTTTTTAAAAAGGCGATCGTAAAACTGTTTTTATCGGTATTATTTTTTTCAAGATCGGCATCTGCAAATAATTTTTTGTAACCTTCCAGTAAAATGTTTTTTATTTCTGGTGAATAGGCATTCAACGGATCTATATTTAAAAATACCTCACCATAAACCAGGCTCCATACTTTATCCTTGGTGAAGTAATAATATTTACAGGCATTGAAATAATTTTTAGCAAAACCGGGATCCATCTCAATTCCCTTTTCCCATTGTTTTATGGCAGAAAAATCCTGCTGGGTCCACAACAGCTGGCCTAACTCATTATATAATATGCCGCTGTTGGGGAGTTTTTTAATGCCTTTTCTATATAGCTTTTCACATTCCTTAGTTTGTTCCAGTGCCCGGTAAGAATCTCCCGCAATCTGATAACATTGATCATCCGTATCCTCCCTTTCCAATAAAGGTTTCAAAACAATAAGTGCCTTATTGTAATCTTTGGCGTAATAATAATTCAATCCGAGGTCCTTGGCAATCTCTAAATTATTCGGTTGCAGAATGATGGCCCTGTTCAGTATAAGGATGGCATTTGGGTAATCTCCCTGCTGCATAAAAGTTCTGGCTTTTTTATGCAGTTCTACGGCATCCTGGGCAAGTATGAGGGTTTGCACGAAGACCAATGTAAATAGTAAAAATATCTTTTTCATTAGTTTAAAGTTACATTTAAAAGGTATAAGATTTTATATTTCTTAAGCTTTATCAACCGCTAATCCATATCAGGATCTATAATTAAATGTGTAAGCAGGCCATCCCGTAGTTTAGGTTCAAACCAGGTACTTTTTGGAGGCATTACATTGCCACTGTCTGCTATATCAAATAATTGCTGAATACTTACCGGGTGCAGGCTGAAAGCCACTGCCATTTCGCCACTGTTCACCCTTTTTTCCAGTTCAGCTAACCCACGGATACCGCCAATAAAATCAATCCGTTTATCTGTACGCTGGTCCTTAATATTCAAAACAGGGTCCAGTAAATTATTTGAAAGAATAGTTATGTCCAGAACGCCAATCGGATCATTACTGTAACTGTTTTCATTAGCCCATAAGCGGTACCACTGATTATTTAAATACATTCCAATCTCATGCAGTTGAGATGGTGAGAATGCGTTGTCTGTTTTTTCAACCGAAAAATTCTTTTTAACGGCGGTTAAAAATCCTTCTTCACTTAATCCGTTTAAATCAGTAACCACCCGGTTGTAATCCATAATATGAAGCTGGTTGGATGGAAATAATGTGGTCAGAAAAATAGCAACGCCTTTACCTGCTGTTTTACCCAATGTGGCTCTTACTTTTGCGGCCGAGGCGGCACGATGGTGGCCATCAGCTATATACGTACAGGGTACTTTTTCTTTAAACAGGGTACTGATCTTTTCTATTGTTTCATCATCATTTACGATCCATATGGTATGCTGTATATTATCATCTGCAGTAAACGTATAAACAGGACTTCGTTTTTTCCATTCATTAATTACCCCATCAACTTCATTTATATTTCTGTACGCTAAAAAAACATTGCCTGTTTGTGCACCGGTTGTTTTTATATGGTTTATCCTGTCCTGTTCTTTTTCAGGGCGGGTAAATTCATGTTTTTTTATAAGTCCTTTTTCATAATCCTCCACCGAGCTTCCGCAAACCAGGCCGGTCTGGCTTCTTCCTTTCCCGTCTGATCCGGCACGGGCGGGCATTTTCAGTTCATATATATAATAACAGGCTTTACTTTCCCTGAATAAAATTTTCCGGCTGATAAAAGCATCCAGGTTTTCTTTGGCTTTATCATATACCCTTTGCGAATGAATATCCATACTATCGGGCAGATCAATTTCGCTTTTGGTAATGTGTAAAAAACTAACACTGTTACCTTCGGCTTCAATCTTTGCTTCTTTGCTGTTAAGCACATCATAGGGCCTTGATGCAACCTGTTTAGCCATTTCTGCTGCAGGCCTTAATGCTTTAAAGGGATGTATTGTAATCATAAGTTTTATCAATATATTTTAAAAGGGCACCTGTTTTTTTAAGCCTTTTGCAATGCAAATTCTTTCATCAGTTGAGTCAGCACTTCCACACTGCTTAGAGGTAATGCGTTGTAAAGAGAAGCCCTGAAACCACTTACCAGGCGATGGCCTTTTATGCCAACAACGCCATGTTCTTTGGTGTACTTTAAAAAAGGTTCTTCCAAAGCCGGATCATCCATTACAAAACAAACATTCATTTTACTCCTGTCGTCTTTATGTACTGTTCCGGTAAATAAGGGGTTTGCATCAATGGCAGCATATAAAAGGGCAGCTTTTTGGTTGTTTGCTTTTTCAATGGCTGCAACACCACCCTGTGCTTTTAACCATCTTAATGTAAGCATGCATACATAAATAGCAAAGACCGGTGGCGTGTTTAACATGAAACCTTCTTTAATGTGATTTCGGTAATCCAGTATGGTGGGAATCGTTCGTTTTACTTTTCCTAAACAGTTTTTATTTACCACCACTAAGTTTACACCAGCAGGCCCCATGTTTTTTTGAGCGCCGGCATAAATAAGATCAAAAGCATTAAAATCAAGCACCCTGCTCAATATGTCACTGCTCATATCGGCCACCAGGTGGTTGCTGGTTTTAGGTATCTTTTGCCATTGCGTTCCGTAAATGGTATTATTGGTAGTGATGTGCAGGTATTTTGCATCGTTGGGCACAGCAAAATCTTTTGGTATAAAATTAAAATGGCTGTCTTTGCTGCTGCATACTATTTCAACTTTACCAAACAGCTTTGCTTCTTTAATGGCTTTGGTACTCCAAACGCCGGTATCCGTATAAGCTGCTGTTTCTTTTTCATCCAGCAGGTTCATGGGCACCTGCATAAACTGGGTGGAGGCGCCTCCGTGCAGGAACAATACGTCATGGTCATCATCCAGTTTCATTAATTCTTTTACCAATACTCTTGCCTCATCCATCACTTCCTGGAAAAGGGGAGTACGATGGCCTATCTCTAAAATGGATAACCCGGTATTGTTAAAATTGAGAACAGACTGTGCGGCCTGTTCAAAAACCTCTTTGGGCAAAATGGACGGGCCTGCATTAAAGTTATGAATCACTGTTTAACCTCTTTAAATATAGAAATAAAATTTCGATGTCAAAAATACCCAAAACGGGGCAAACCTATAAGGTTTTTAAAACCTTATAGGTTTATTGTTCTTGCCTGCCGATCATTTTACTGCCCGATCTCCATTGTATATTTAGCTGTTCAAATTCTTTAAGATCGGTTTCGGAAAATTTCCGGTTTACCAGTTCTTTCAGATCAGGTTGACCTGCATTTATCCAGGCGGTGTACCAAAAAGAGGCGATGGCAAATATGGACTGCTGCATACGGCGTTCAATCATACGGTTTAATTTTTTATGGTAGGCAATGGTAAATGCAGATGAGTATTGGCGGATTGTTTTACCCTGCCCGGCTTCGTCATGCTGGCGGGCATTCCGTTCTTCAAAAGCATATTTTTTATCATCCGGAAACTGAAGGGTAAGATCACGTTCAAAAGCTAAAACAGAATCAGCTGCTTTGGCACTTTCCAAAACCCTTTTCCAGATAAAATCTCCCGGATTTTGTATATAGGCGGCATTGCCGATAAAAAAATTGAACCCGATAGCTATCGGGCCTTTTTCTGCCAGTAATTCCGGCACCCTGCTTTCCCAAAAACCATGAATGCCTTTTTGGTTGGTAAATTGTCCGTTGTGGTTGCTGCAGGCATGCAATGGCACATGTGCATCAGAGATATAATGGCCAATCTCTGCACTGTATTTCATGATGAGGCTGTAATTTTTTACTTTAAAGGCATTGGTTAAGCGAAACAACATGGTTTGTATATGCCAGGGTACAATGCCGTGTTGCTGTAAAGAGTCTTTTCCAAATTTTGCAACAGCATCATTCCAGTTCCTGGGTAAAGCAGTATAAGGGTATTCACCATAATGATCTATATCAATATAGTGTTTTGGCCCTTCATCGGGCACGGCATATCTTCTTTTATCAGGATCTACACTATGTTCACTTAGAAAACTGATATTGGGTTTAAACAAAACCATCATCCCGGGGGGCAATAAGAAAACAGCGTAATAATTTATTTTCTTATGGGCATAAAATCCCCAGCAGTATGAAGGCAAATTTGCAATAAGCAATGGGCAAATAAGTATTATAAGATTAAAAACTTTTTTCATAATGACTACTTAATCAAACGCCTTATTTTTTGGTTTCATCTTCGTCAATATCAGTAACACCACCACTTACAGCAAATTTCATGGTTTGAGAGGCGCTGATATGATCTATAAGTTTTATTCTTTTTTTGGGTATAACATACACATTTCCGGAAATGGAATAAGCCATAGGGACATAAACGGTAACATATTCGGTAAGACCGAAATCAAGCATATCATCCCTGGTTATAAATCCAAAACGCCAAACATCATTATCATCAATATTGGCAAGAACATGTTTTGTAAATTTTTTATTCTCGCCTGCAAACGCCTCAAAAAAATCACGGGTGGTAGCATAAATATGTTTAATCCCGGGTGTTTTTTCAAGCATCTTATCAAAAAAACTTAAAAAACGGCTCGTAATAAAGAATGAACTCACATAACCTATGATGATTAAAACGGCAATAATGATAATAAACCCAATTCCATAATTTCTTACATGAACGAGTCCCTGTGTGTCGGTATAGGTAAAGATGGGGATCATATTGTCGATGGATGATACAGCCCAGTATATAAAATAAGCAGTTATGGTTACAGGCCCTAAAATGAGTAATCCCTGCAGAAAATACTGGAGCAGCTTTCTATAGTTAAATTTCTTTTGCATGATCTTTTATTTAATGAAACAAAGATAATTGTTTAAAAAGGTATGCATCTCAGCGCCTTTGGTCATCAATTTAAACCGCTTATTAAAAAAACAATGTGAAAAACAAAAAAAAACACAGGAAACTTTGGTTACATTAAAAGTTTCCTTAGTTTTGCTATCGATTATGACAGAATCAGAAACAAAACAGCGGATACAGAAAGGTGCCCATGACCTGGTGATGCAATACGGCATACGAAGTGTTAGTATGGATGATATTGCAGCAAACCTGGGGATAAGCAAAAAAACCATATACCTGTATTTTAAAGATAAGGATGAGCTGATTGAAGCGGTTGTAGATGAGGTAATAGCTACCAATCAATCTGCCTGTAATGCGGATATCATAAAATCTGAAAATGCCGTTCATGAAATTTTCCTGGTAATGGAAATGATGGCCGAAATGTTTAAAACCATGAATCCGTTCATTCTTCATGATATGCAGAAATACCACCCCGTTGCTTTTCAAAAATTTATGCATCACAAAAATGAATTCCTGTTTAACGTATGTAAACAAAACCTGCATCGTGGTGTAAAAGAAGAACTGTACAGGCCAGAAATGTCGGTGGATATTTTATGCCGGTACAGGGTGGAAACGATGTTTATTCCTTTTAATCCTGAATTTCAGCAGAGTTTAAAACACAGCCTGGCTAAAATTGAAGAAGAGATCCTTATTCATTTTCTTTTTGGGCTGGTAACGTTAAAGGGATATAAGCTGATCATTAAATACAGGGAACATAATATACAACACTAAACAAAAAAGTATAAGTAATAAAATAGTTGTGATGAAAAAATTTAAGAACTATGGCCTGTTTGTATTATTTATTTTAACTGTTAACGGGGCGGTAAATGCACAAAAAATAAATTCATTTACCGTATTGCAGGCTGTTGATTATGCAAAACAGAATTCGGTACAGGTAAAAAATGCGATGCTGGATATATTGCTGCAGGAGCAAACCAATAAGGATGTTACCTCTATTGCACTGCCACAGATAAATGGTGCTGCCTCAGTAACAGATTATATTAATATACCCATAACACTGTTGCCCGGTGAAATAGTTGGTCAGCCTGCGGGTACTTTTGTGCCCGTAAAATTTGGTACAAAGTGGAGTGCCGGTGCAGGTATATCATTAAGCCAGATCGTTTTTGACGGACAGGTTTTTATTGCACTTAAGGCCAGGGACGGAACGATTGACCTGCAAAAAGCAATACTTGGAATTACAGAGGAAAATATAAAGGCAAATATTTATAAAGTGTATTACCAGTTAATAGCAGGTAATACGCAAATAGAATTACTGGATGCTAATATTGACCGGCTGCAAAAGTTAAGTCATGATGTAACCGTGATGTACGACAATGGGTTTACGGAAAAAGTGGATATAGATAAACTTACCGTACAGATTTCAAACCTTCAGACAGAAAAACTTAAAGCACAAACAAGGATACAGAACGGTTATACCGGCTTAAAATTATTAATGGGTATGCCGATCAAAGACAGTCTTGTTTTAACAGATGAACTTAGTGATGATAAAATAAGGCAAGCTGTTCTGGAAAGCAGCCAGTATAGTTACAAGGACCGGAAAGAATACCAGGCCCTGGATATTACCAATCAACTTAATGGGTTAAATGTGCGGCGGTATAAGTTAAGCCAGATACCCACTTTCGCATTGGTTGGTAATTACAGTTTACAGGCCCAGCGAAATAAATTTGATTTTTTTGGCAACGGAGATTGGTTCACTACTTCTTTTATCGGCCTTCAGATGAGGGTTCCCATCTTTAACGGGTTAGCCCTTAAAGCCAGGACAAAGGGAGCCAGGCTGCAACTGCAAAAAACATTAAATCAAACAGAATCCTTAAAGATCAGCATTGATAAAGAAGTGGAGGATGCAAGAAATAATTTTACTGCAGCCATTGCTACCATGGATTTTCAAAAAAAGAATATGGCATTGGCAGAAAATGTATATAACCAAACTAAAAAGAAGTATGAGATCGGTACCGGCTCAGCTACCGAGATCAACAGCGCACAGCTTGACCTTAAAACAGCCCAAACCAATTATATCACCGCATTGTATGAGGCCATCATTGCAAAAGTAGATTTCTTAAAAGCCACCGGAAAATTATAAGTAAACAGATCAACGAAATACAGATGAAAAAAGTAATACAGATTTTAACCGCCGTTTTTACCATTTTTTTAATGGCATCATGCAATACCAGTAAAAAAGATGACGAGGCACGTATCAATGATAAAATAGGCGCTATTGAAAAGCTTAAAGCCGAAAGAACAAAAACAGACGATGAGATTAAAAAATTACAGGCGGAGTTGGAGAAACTGGATATTAATTCAGCCAATTCGGCAAAAATAAAATTAGTCGGCATTGCTTCCGTAACTACCCGGGATTTTAAACACTATATTGATTTGCAGGGCCATGTTGATGCAGAAAATATTTCTTACATATCGCCACGCGGAATGCCCGGGCAGGTTAGAGCCGTTTATGTAAAACAGGGACAATATGTAAAAAAAGGGCAATTGTTATTAAAGCTTGATGACGCCATTATTCAGCAACAGGTAACGGCTGCCAGGCAGCAACTTGAAGGTATTAAAACCCAATTGGGCTTTGCAAAAAATTTATACCAGCGTCAGAAAAATTTGTGGGACCAGGGTATTGGTACAGAAGTGCAGTTGATAACAGCAAAAACAAATGTGGAGAGTTTGGAAAATCAATTAAAGGCAGCAGGGGAACAGGTTAATGTTGCCATTGAACAAATGAAAACAACCACTGTGTACAGTGATGTAAACGGGATAGCAGATATTGTTGCAATCAGGGTGGGAGAAACTTTTCAGGGAATGACCCAGGCAGGGCCGCAAATAAAAATTGTAAACACCAGCAGTTTAAAAGTGGTAACCAATATTCCGGAAAATTATTTAACAAGAGTCAACAAAGGCTCAATTGTAGAAATCAATATACCTGATGCCAATAAAAATCTTACTTCGAGTATTTCATTAATCAGTCAGTCAATTGATCCAACATTAAGAGGTTTTGTTGCCGAAGCAAAAATACCGGTTGATGCTGCTTTAAAACCAAATCAATCAGCCATAATGCGCATATTGGATTATAAGGCAGACAATGCAGTTGTAATACCGGTAAATACGGTGCAAAGCGATGAAACCAGCAAATATGTTTATGTACTTGTAAAACTTGCTAATGGTAAATCGATAGCGAAAAAACAACCGGTTGTTATTGGCGAAGTGTATGGTACTAATGTAGAAATTAAAGCCGGCTTAAAAGCGGGTGATCAATTAATAACAGAAGGCTATCAGAATATTTATGATGGGCAGTTGATAAGTACCGAAAGCACCCTCTAAACCTGCCTGGCGGTAGGCAGGTCTCTCCCGAAGGGGAGACTTCGTTGCGTATAAAACGTTGAACAGGGTTTAATTAAAAAAGGCATGGTCTTAAAATATTGAAAAATTTTTCAAATTAGTAGATTCTTTAAAGTCCCTTCTTTGGTAAGGGATTTAGGGGAGGCTTCAAAATCAGTTTTATGAATTTTAAAGAAGGAATAGAAAAAAAATTTAAAGAGTTTGCACCTACAAGCTGGTCCATTAATAACCGTACGGCTATTTATATTATTGCCATTATTGTTTCCATATACGGGTTGATGACGTTCAACAGTTTGCCTAAAGAGCAGTTTCCTGATATTGTAGTACCTACGATCAGTATAACAACTGTTTATGTTGGAAACTCGCCTAAGGACATAGAAAATCTTGTGACAAGGCCCCTCGAAAAGCAATTGAAAGGTATCAGTGGTGCCAAAGTTAAAAAAATAACCAGTACATCACAAACCGATTTTAGTTTAATTGTTGTGGAATTTGATACCGATGTTAAAACAGAGATCGCAAAAGTAAAAGTAAAAGATGCCATTGATAAAGCAAAATCAGATCTGCCAAATGATCTTACTTCACAACCCAATGCACAGGAATTTGCCTTTAGCGAAATGCCCATCATGTTTGTAAATGTGAGTGGTGATTTTGATGGTATTAAACTAAAGGAATATGCTGATAAAATGCAGGATAAGTTTGAAGAGCTTTCTGAAATTACCCGTGCCGAAATAGTTGGTGCACCCGAAAGAGAGATACAGGTAAATGTTGACCCATACAAAATGCAGGCAGCCCGTGTGAGTTTTATGGATATAGAAAACGCCATCAGCCGGGAGAACCGGGATATTACCGGTGGCCTGGTTGAAGTAGGAAAGATGCGTCGTACCATTAAAATTAAAGGACAGTTTACCAGCGCTTTAAATCTGCAGGATATTGTGGTGAGAAGCAGTGCAAGGGGTGCATCGGTTTACTTAAGAGATATTGCCGAATTAAAAGATACCATCAAGGAAAAAGACAGTTATGCCAGGCTGGATGGAAAAAATGTAATCACCATCAACATCATAAAGCGTGCCGGTGAAAACCTCATCAGCGCAGCAGGAAAAGTAAAGGATATTGTAAAAAAAATGCAGTACGATGATGTGATACCAAAAGACCTGAAAGTGGTTATTACCGGCGATCAGAGTAAGGCAACAGCAACATCGTTCAACGAATTGATCAATACAATAATCATTGGCTTTGTATTGGTTTTACTGGTACTGATGTTTTTTATGGGTGTAACCAACGCATTTTTTGTGGCACTTAGTGTTCCGTTGAGCGTCTTTGTCGCATTCCTGTTTTTACCTATTGGCGATGCTATTATTGGCACACCGGTAACACTCAATTTTATTGTATTATTTGCCTTGCTCTTTGGGCTCGGTATTATTGTGGATGATGCGATTGTGGTCATTGAAAATACGCACCGGATCTATAATAACGGTAAAGTTCCTATAATCCGGAGTGCTAAAGAAGCCGCCGGCGAAATTTTTATTCCGGTTCTTGCAGGTACAGCAACAACACTGGCACCCTTCTTTCCCTTACTTTTCTGGAAAGGTATTATCGGTAAGTTTATGATTTACCTGCCAACGATGTTGATCCTTACATTGGCAGCATCATTGATTGTGGCATTTATTTTTAACCCGGTATTTGCCGTAAGCTTTATGAAGCCCGAAGGAAAGGAATTTGATGAACCTAAAAAAACTTTGTTCAAAAAACCATTCTTTTGGGTAACTATCATTTTTGGAGGATTACTGCATCTTACAGGCTGGCATGGTACTGCAAATTTCCTTTGGTTCATGGTTTTACTATCCATACTAAACCGTTATGTATTCCGTGACATCATTCATTATTTCCAGAACAGGATTTTACCCGGTTTAATGCACAGGTATGAAACATTACTACGTTGGGTACTGAAAGGAACAAGGCCGGTTTGGATGCTGGTAAGTTTGTTTATTTTATTTCCGGTAGCTGCAGGCTTGCTGGTATTAAGAGGCAACGATCAGACCTTTTTTCCGAGTGGCGATCCTAATTTTATTTATGTGTATTTAAAAATGCCGGTTGGTACCGATGTTAAAACAACCGATAGCATAACACAACTGCTGGAGAAAAAAGTGTATAGGGTTTTAGAAAAAGAAAAACCCGGAACCAAAGGAAGTATTGTGGAAAGTATTATTACCAATGTGGCCAACAGTGCAAACAATCCCCGGAGCAATAACAGAAGTATTCAATCTAATTTGGGAAGGATACAGGTTTCGTTTGTTGAATATGAAAAAAGAGAAGGTACACATACCAAACCATATCTTAATGAGATCCGGAAACAAATGGTAGGTGTCCCCGGCGCCAGTATTGAAGTGGCACAGGAAGATGGCGGGCCTCCAACTGACCCTCCGGTTAACATAGAAATTATTGGCGATAGTTTTGAAGAAATTTCAAAAGTTGCCGGCAGCTTATCAAATTATTTAGATACCAACCAGGTGTACGGTATCGAAAATTTAAAAATGGATGTTGATCTGAACAGTCCCGAGATAACCGTAAATGTTAACCGTGAAAAAGCCATGATGGAAGGGTTGAGTACCGGGCAGATCGGAATGGAAATAAGAACCGCCGTTTTTGGTAAAGAGGTAAGTAAACTGAAAGAAGGCGAAGATGAATATAAAATTCAATTACGCTATAGCGATCTGCAGCGGAAGAATATTACTGATGTGATGAACATGCGGATCACTTTTATGGACATGAATACCATGATGGTGAAATCCATTCCGGTGAGTGCAGTAGCATCTATTGATTATACCAATACCTCCGGCGCCATTGCCCGTAAAAATGTAAAACGAACCATACAATTACAATCGAATGTATTGGATCCAACATTAACCGGAAAAGTGAATGAACAACTGGCAGACAAAATTGCTGACTTCAAATCTAAAAACAGGATCCCTCCCGATGTTACTATTAAACAAACCGGGCAAAGTGAACAGGAAGCGGAGACAAATGAATTTTTGCTAAATGCATTTTTACTTGCCATGGGATTAATATTCATGATACTGGTTCTGCAGTTTAACTCCATGAGTAAACCATTCATAGTGTTGACAGAGATCTTTTTTTCTGTTATTGGAGTATTGCTGGGCTATGCTTTTACAGGTATGACCATTGCCACCATCATGTTATTGGTAGGAGTGATCGGGCTTGCAGGTATTGTAATTAAAAACGGAATATTATTAATTGAGTTTACCGATGAATTACGCGGCAGGGGCGTTAAAACCAGGGAAGCGGCCATTCAGGCCGGCAAGATCAGGATCATTCCGGTATTATTAACTGCATTGGCAACCATGCTGGGATTATTACCTTTGGCAGTTGGCTTCAATATTAATTTTGAATCTTTTTTTCAACACTTAAATCCGCATATTTTCTTTGGCGGAGATAGTGTTGTGTTTTGGGGACCTCTGAGTTGGACGATCATTTTTGGATTGATATTCGCTTTCTTCCTTACTTTAATAATGGTTCCCAGCATGTATCTTATTGCCGAAAGACTAAGAAGGCCAATGGAAAAATTTTATGGAACAAGATATGTAGCCATTTTTGGGTTTACGGGCCCGTTCTTTTTTATTTTTGTGGGTATCATGTACCTGGTAAAAAAGATGCAGGGTAAAAAGGTATGGAACGGGCAACTAAAAGATATTAATTCCTAGGATAACTGTTGGGGGTAATTTAAGAAGGATAACACAGGCAAATTTTAAAATTTTGCCTGTGTTTTTTCCGATCATCAATATTTTATGATTTAATTTTTTTATTTGATATTATCTTCACCAAAAAAACAGACATGCGAACAAATCATGAAATTGATTACAAAATTTACGGAGAAGAACTCCAGTTTGTAGAAATAGAATTAGACCCTAATGAAACAGCCATTGCCGAAAGCGGTGCTTTTATGATGATGGACAACGGCATTGAAATGGAAACCATTTTTGGTGATGGAAGCCAGCAACAAAGCAGCGGCTTTTTGGGTAAATTAATGAGTGCCGGCAAACGCCTGATTACCGGCGAAAGTTTATTTATGACGGCATTTACCAATACCGGGCAGGGCAAAAAAAAGGTAAGCTTTGCTTCTCCCTACACAGGTAAAATAATAAAATTTGATTTAAGCCAGTTAGGTGGCAAAATTATTGCACAGAAAGATGCTTTTCTATGTTCGGCAAAAGGGGTCAGTATCGGTATTGAGTTTCAAAGAAGGTTGGGCACTGGTATTTTTGGTGGCGAAGGCTTTATTATGCAAAAGCTGGAAGGCGATGGGTTGGCCTTTGCACATGCCGGCGGTTTTGTAGTAGAACGGGAATTAAAAGCAGGTGAAGTTTTAAAAGTGGATACCGGTTGCGTGGTGGCATATACACCCAATGTGGATTTTGATGTTGAAATGGTGAAGGGCATTAAAAACTTTATGTTTGGCGGCGAAGGATTATTTTTTGCAAAGCTTACGGGCCCGGGCCATGTTTGGTTACAAAGTTTGCCCATAAGCCGTTTGGCCGGCCGCATTATGCAGTACGGTACCTACAAGCGTAAGGAAGAGGGTGGCATTTTAGGCGGAATTGGAAATTTACTGGATGGAAGAGAATAAAACCATAACGATATAGTTTGTCTTATCTTCAATGTCAGGCAAATAATTCTAGTCATCCGCCAACTGGCGGATGACTTTTTTTATAAAAAAATTTGGCGGTCTCATTCATTTAATCGTATATTTGCGATATAAGATTAAAACAATGGCTATTCATAAAAAAGAATCATTCACACAAAAAGAACAGGAACTAGCAGAATTTGCAAAAGCTTTGTCTCATCCTGCCCGTATTGCCATCTTAAAATTACTGGCGCAAAAGAATGAATGTATCTGTGGAGAGATTGTAGAAGTGTTGCCACTTTCCCAATCCACGGTATCCCAGCATTTAAAAGAATTAAAAAATGCAGGGTTGATTGATGGCAGTATTGATGGCCCACGAAGTTGTTACTGTATTAACTGGAAAGCGTTTGAAAAATTTATGGGCGAATTCAGTTTTTTGTTTAATAAACTAAAGGTGCAGAATGAGAAAGCCTGTTGTTAAAAAACCCCTTCCGCCCCTTTAAGGGGGGAACAGGTGGGAGATTGAAGCGAAGTATGACTCAAATTAAAAATAGTAATGAATTAATAACTGCCAGCTTCCAGTTCCCTCTCCCCGTCCGACCGAGTCTTCCGGGCGGGCTTTGGAGAGGGGTTGGGGTGAGGCCTAAAAAACAAAACCATGAACAATGAATTAGAAATTAAGGAAATTGTAAAAGAAAAGTATGCCGCCATTGCTGAACAAAGTCAGACTCAAAATGCAACTTCCTGTTGTGGTGCTACATCAGCCTGTTGTGGGGATGAAGTATACAATATTATGGCAGATGATTACACAAAACTGGAAGGCTACAACCCGGATGCTGACCTGGGACTGGGCTGCGGTCTGCCCACTGAATTTGCCAAAATTAAAACAGGTGATACCGTAATTGACCTGGGAAGCGGTGCTGGTAACGATGCTTTTATTGCCCGTAACATTGTAGGTGAAAACGGAAAGGTATTGGGAATTGATTTTACAGAAGCCATGATCAAAAAGGCAAGAGCCAATGCAGAGAAACTGAACTTTAATAATGTGGAGTTCAGGTTGGGCGATATTGATGATATGCCGGTAACCTCAAATTATGCTGATGTAATTGTAAGTAACTGCGTATTAAATTTAGTACCCAACAAGTATAAGGTCATCAGTGAAATTTTCAGAGTATTAAAACCCGGTGCACACTTTTCCATTTCAGATATTGTATTGGAAGGAGAATTGCCCGCCAGGTGGAAAGAAGTAGCAGAACTATATGCAGGATGTGTTTCAGGGGCTACTCAAAAAGAAGTGTACTTGGAAATGATCAAAGAATCAGGATTTAAGAATATCACCCTTCAAAAAGACAAGACCATTCTTATTCCCGATAACATCCTTGCCAATTACCTGAGTGCAGAAGAGATCGCTGCTTATAAAAAAGGGAATACAAGGATCACCAGTATAACCGTGTATGCAGAGAAACCTGCCAAAGATGACAGGAATTGCTGTGAACCAGGAAACGGGTGTTGTTAAGGCCCCCTCTATCTCCCCCGAAGGGGGAGGAAATGGAGAAGATTAAAGCGAAAGGAACTATACAGTAGAATAGGTATTTAATTAATAACCTGCCAGCTTCCAGTTCCCTCTCTTTTGAAGTGGCCCGCCCGGATGACCCGGTCGGACGGGGGTTGGGGTGCGGCCAAAAAATAAAGCCATGAACACAAATCAGAAAGACCCGAACTGTTGTACAGTCGACAGCGGATGCTGCGGTATAACCGACCTGCCTGCCGGTAGGCAAGGTATGGGTTGTTCCTAAAAATTAAACTTTGCCAAAGCTTTTTTTAAATGTTAGTTATGAAAAAGAAAATCCTTTTTGTTTGCATCGAAAACAGCAACCGTTCTCAAATGAGCCAGGCATTTGCAAAAATACTTGGAAGTGAAAATATGGAAGCGTACAGCGCAGGCAGTAAGCCCAGTGGAATTGTGAATCCAAAAGCGATAGCTGCCATGAAAGAACTGGGTTATGATTTAAGTGTGCACGACAGCAAAAGCCTGGATGAAGTAAAACAGTTTGCTCCGTTTGATGCGGTGGTAACCATGGGATGCGGCGACACCTGCCCCTGGATGCCGGCTAAAAAATTTATAGACTGGCAGATACCAGATCCAAAGAATATGGAACCTGGGCATTTTAATGAAGTAAGAGACCTTATCAAAAGGAAGGTAGAAGAACTAATCATGGATATCAAATAAAAAAAGTTCCCTGATAAAACCAGAGAACTTTTTTTGTCACCTATATTTCTAATTTCTGCCAGACAGTAAAGATAATAATCTTAAAATTTCGAGGTATAACCAAACAATCACAACAAGAAGACCAAAAGCACTATACCATTCCATGTATTTAGGAGCACCCAGTTCAACGCCTGTCTCTATCATATCAAAATTAAGTATCAAATTCAATGCAGCCAGGGCTACTACAAAAATTGAAAAACCAATTCCCAGTGCACTGCTTTCATGTAAAAAAGGAATGCTGATGCCAAAGAAACCCAGGGCGAAAGTGATCAGGTAAAAAATAAAAATTCCTGCAGTAGCGGTTACAACAATGGCCTTAAATTTTGCTGTCGCTTTTATTATTTTAAAAGTATATAATAAATACATAGCAATACAGGTTCCAAATGTCAGGCCCACGGCATTCATAATAATGTTAGGAGCAGTTGCAGCAAAAGCAGCATTGTAATAGGCAGAAATGGCACCTACAAACAAACCTTCCAATAAAGCATATGCCGGTGCTAAATAAGGAGACCATTCTTTTTTAAACATAAGAATAATCGCTACTACCAATCCTCCAATTGCTCCGGTCAATATTAACGGCATTACATTTCCGCCATCGGCAAATTCTTTCCAGGAATAGAAAGCCGTTCCCATAACCATTAAAAATAAAAAACCGAATTTTTGCAATGTGCCCTTAACCGTCATTGCGTTTTCATGACTCACTACTTCATCCAATACCGTTTCCCGGTATCTTTTTTCAGTAAGAACAGGGTTACTTGATTTAAAAATTGCCATAGAGATAAATTTAGAAGCTAAAATTAAAGATTAATAGCATTAAAAAAACGTTATTTCTTACATTTTGGTATGTATTCTACGGTTCTCAACTTCCTTATCTTTGCCAAATGGAACAGTTGTTACAACAGATAGAAGGCCTGAAAAAGGAAATAGAGGCTTTTAATGAAGGCAATGCGGAGACTTTTCGCATCAGGTATCTTGGTACCAAAGGCCTGGTAAAAGCGATCATGGGCGAAATGAAGAATGTGCCAGCGGAAAATAAGAAACAGGCTGGCCTGCTGTTAAATGAGTTTAAACTTTTTGCCGAAGCAAAATATGAGGCATTAAAATCAAAAAATAACAATAACCGGGAAACAACGACCAATGAAATTGACCTCACTTTACCCGGTGATCCTTTGCCATTAGGCAGCCGCCATCCTGTAAGCCTTGTTAAAAACAGGATCATTTCTATATTTCACAGGCTTGGTTTTGCGGTAGCAGAAGGGCCGGAAATAGAAGACGACTTTCATAATTTCACAGCTCTTAATTTACCCGAAAATCATCCTGCACGTGATATGCAGGATACATTTTATATTTCTCATACTGCCTCAGGCGGCACCGATTGGTTATTACGGACACATACAAGCAGTGTGCAGGTACGGGAAATGGAAAAAGGAAAATTACCCTTACGTATTATTTGCCCCGGCAGGGTTTACCGTAATGAGACCATCAGTGCAAGGGCACATTGTTTTTTTCACCAGGTAGAAGGATTATACATTGCTGAAAATGTAAGCTTTGCTGACCTGAAACAAACACTTTACTTTTTTGTACAGGAAATGTTTGGTTCCGCAACGGGCGGGATGAAAGTCCGTTTTCGGCCAAGTTATTTTCCGTTTACCGAACCGAGTGCCGAAATGGACATCAGTTGTTTAATATGCGGTGGCGAAGGCTGCAGTGTCTGTAAAAAAACAGGATGGGTTGAAATCTTAGGTTGCGGAATGGTACATCCCAATGTACTTGACAATTGCGGCATCGATAGTAATAAATATACCGGCTTTGCCTTTGGCATGGGCATCGAAAGAATTACCATGCTTAAATACCAGATAAAAGACCTGCGCCTGTTCAGCGAAAATGATGTGAGATTTTTAAAACAGTTTACTTCAGCGGTTTGATTTACTGATGTGTGAATTATGTAAGATTTTCTTTGATGTTATAGGATACCCTTGCCAGGCCTAAGTTTTATCGATATTACCCCCCTTCTACAAAGATCTTTTGGCATCATAATTGTCTGTATACGTATAAGCAAATCTGCTTAACCTATTCCTGTAAAATTTAAAAACTACCAAGATGAAATTTTTAAACAGCAGTTTAATCATTATACTATTTATAATCACTTTCAGTGCATGTTCTGTTTCAAAAGAGGCCCGTTCAATGAAAAAAAATATTAACGGCAATTGGGTGCTTCAGACCATTACTACTGAAGGAATTACCGGAGTTGCAAAAACAACAATATTCAATGAAGCAGAATTTGCGTGCTTTATAGGCAGTGAATGGAATTTTATTTCTAATAACAGCATGGGTAGCTACACCATAGTTGACCCCATGAAAGGATGCCCATCTACTAAACGGTTCATTCGCTGGTCTATTTATGAACCAAAAGATGCCGCAAAGGAATTCCAGTTTAAGCGGCTTGATGATAAAAAGAATGCAATGGATGATGGAGCAGGCTTCAGGTTAACGTTTGCACAGCTTGATAAAAGCCAGATGAAACTAAAATCAGATATAACATTTGCAGGACGTCCGGCGGTGATCATTTACAATTTTGTAAAAAAATAAATTTTTAACAACACTAATTTTTAATTTATGAAAAATATGCAATGTAAATTTTTTTTGACAGCAGCGGCAATTATGCTGATCGTCAGCAGTTGTGAAACTGTTAAGAAAACAAATAAAACACAACGGGGAGCGGCTATCGGCACAGCAGGAGGCGCTGTAATTGGAGGAATAATCGGTAATAACGTGGGTAACAAAAATAATACGATTTTAGGCGCCGTGATCGGTGGCGTTGTTGGCGGAGTTGCAGGTGGGATCATTGGTAATAAAATGGATCGCCAGGCAGAAAAAATTAAAAATGAAATTCCCGGAGCAGAAGTAGAGCGGGTTGGAGAGGGTATTATTGTAACTTTTAATGAAAAAAATCCTGATGGTTCAAAAATGGGTGTTTATTTTGATTTTGATAAATCAGACATAACCTCTAATTCAAAACTGGCAATGGATAAACTGGTTATAATATTCAATGAGTATGCCGAAACAAATATATTGGTGGAAGGGCATACAGATGATAAGGGAACCGACAGCTATAACCTTGCCTTATCGGAAAGAAGGGCAAAAGCAGTTGGCAATTATTTAGGGAGAGAAAGTATTTCAACATCAAGGTTAACCATTAATTGGTATGGAGAAGCGCAGCCAAAAGTTGAAAATGCAACAGATGTAGGCCGGGCAGAGAACAGGCGGGTAGAATTTGCCATTACTGCTAATGATAAAATGAAAGAAGAAGCAAAGAAAGAAGCTACGGGAAAATAGTTTTCATAATTAACACGATAATGCATCGTAATTTTTGAGAAAGAGCGATGCATTTTTATATATTGTTATTGAGGGCTTGTTAAAAGTAAGAGAGAAATAATATCTTTACTTAAATCTCAATTAATGATAAATACTATTTGCGTTATCGGCGCCGGCACCATGGGCAGCGGCATTGCACAAACAGCAGCACAAAGCGGTTTCTACACGTTATTGTTCGATATAAAAACGGAAGTGCTGGAAAAAGCAAAAACGAACATCCGGAAAAGCCTGCAGTTTCTATCGGATAAAGGAAAAATTTCAACAGAGGAAAAGGAAAATATTTATAAACGAATACAATTCATTACTGACACAAACGATTGCCTGGCCGATATTTTTATTGAAGCCATTGTAGAAAAAGTAGAATCCAAAGTAGCTGTTTTTAACCAATTGGCAGAGATGAATCACTCCGAAGTTATTTTTGCAACCAATACCTCTTCATTATCTGTTTCCGAAATTCAGGCAAAAGTACAACAGCCACAAAGAGTGGCAGGCATGCACTTCTTTAATCCTGCACCGGTTATGAAACTGGTAGAAGTTGTTAAAGGA